>JAESQU010000005.1 GCA_016764995.1 SAR324 cluster bacterium
CAAAGCGGACATCACTCCAAGGCAGAAAGCGATGCTTGATTTCGCTGTCAAAGTCGCTTTGAAGTCTTCCGAGATCAACGATGCCGATTTTGAGGAAATGCGAAAGCACGGATTTTCTGATGATGAAATCTGGGACACGGGCGCAATTTCCGCATTCTTTGCTTTATCAAATCGTATGGCGAATTTAACCAGTATGAGGCCAAATGATGAGTTTTATCTGTTGGGACGAATTCCAAGAAAATAGCTGGAACAACTCCGGCATCAGACAACTTCACGTACAACAAAATAATTTTGTCCGGCAACTGGCAAAAGTTCTGGGTTTGCTTTTTGTGTTTTGCTCGCTGACTCAGTCGGCAATGGCTTTAACACTTCTGCAGACAAGCAGCAAGGGCGTGTCTTTCCAGCTAAATAAAGTTGCGGATGGACTCGGTGTTCCGTGGGGCATGGTCTTTATAGGTCCAGATCAAATATTGTTCACTGAACGAAACGGAAAAATTGGAATTCTTGATACGGCAAGCGGAGTCATTACCGGAATCTCAGGTGGTCCGAAAGTGATGCATTCAGGACAGGGCGGTCTGCTGGATGTTGCCGTTCCTCCTGATTTTGTTCCAGGAGACTGGATATATTTTAGCTACAGCAAGGAAAAGAATGGAAAGGGCGTTACCGCACTGGCACGAGCTAAACTAGACGGAAAGCGTCTTGTCGCATTGCGGGACTTGCTCGTCACCCGTTCCGCAAGCACTACCGGAAGGCATTTCGGGAGCCGCATCACCTTTGATGGAACAGGGCATCTTTTTTTCTCTGTTGGTGATCGCGGCGTGCGCCCCAACGGTCAGGATTTGTCCACACACGCCGGATCGATTCTACGTATAGCTTTGAACGGCGGTGTGCCTGACGATAATCCTTTTGTGCAGCAGACTGGCATCCTTCCGGAAATCTGGAGTTATGGACACCGCAATCCTCAGGGAATGTACTTTGACAGAATACAGCAGCGTCTCTGGTCAATCGAGCATGGTCCGCGCGGTGGTGATGAAATAAATCTCATCCTGCCTGGACGTAACTACGGCTGGCCGGTTATTTCCTACGGCAAAGAATATTGGGGTCCTTTTCAAGTCGGAGAAGGTACCGAAAAAGAGGGCATGGAACAACCGGTCAAGTACTATGTCCCTTCAATTGCGCCGGGGAGTTTGATTCTTTATTCCGGAAAAGCCTTTCCTGCCTGGAAGGGAAATTTGTTTGCGGGCGCCTTAAAATTAACCCACCTTAATCGTGTAGAAATTGACAATGCCGGCAGGGCTGTTGCCGAAGAAAGACTGCTGGAGGGGCTTGGAGAACGCATCCGTGCTTTAGTCGAAAGCCCGGATGGATGGCTGTATCTTTCAACTGACAGTGGGAAAATATTGAGCATCAGACCGCTTGATAATAATCAATAAATTTTTCATAGTTTTGAAACATCAGCAGAGAAAATCAAAGGAGGTAATGTGAAAAAAGCAGTCATCATCGGCGTTGGAGCTGAACAGGGACTGGGAGCTCAACTGGCTAAACGTTTTGCCTCAGAAGGTCTGCATGTATTTGTCGCCAGCCGAACTCAGTCAAGACTTGATGCTCTGACATTAGAAATTGAACAAGCAGGAGGTAAAGCCACCGCCGTTTGCGCTGACGCAACGAACGAAGAGCAGGTGATCAAGCTTTTTGAAAAAGCAGGCAGCGGGCTGAGCCTGGCAATTTATAATACTGGTAACAATTATCCAGGTCAAATCATCGAAATGGATGCAGAATATTTCGAAAAAAGCTGGAAATCATGCTGCTTCGGCGGTTTTCTTTTTGGCCGTGAGGCTGTCCGTCGCATGGTCCCGTCCGGTAAAGGGACTCTGCTTTTCACAGGTGCAAGCGCTTCTCTGCGTGGACGTGCCAATTTTGGCGCCTTCAATTCTGCAAAGGCAGGTTTGCGTACTCTTGCTCAGGCGATGGCCAAGGAATATGGCCCGCAAGGCATTCATGTAGGACACGTTATAATTGACGGTGCCATAGCCGGGGAGAAGATAAAGCGTCATCTGCCTGAACTTGCTAAAAAACTTGGAGAAGATGGAATGATAAAAATCGAAGGCATTGTTGATGGCTACGAATATCTCTATAATCAGTCACCACAGGCCTGGACATTTGAACTTGATCTTCGTACCTCAATCGAAAAATGGTAAAATGAAAAAGCTGTTCCTGGCCTCGTGCCTTGGCACACACTAGAATTTTCACTGATTATAATCAATATCAGATTGAAAGTGATGCTATCGTTTGATCGAATTCCGATAATCGATATGGCTGAAATCGATCAAATTGATGGGCCTGGAATCGAGTCAATCGTTCGGCAGTTACGAAAAGCATACGGAACGGCCGGTTTCGCTTACATTGTCAATCACGGGGTGGACCCATTGCTGATCGAATATCTTTTTCAAAAATCCGTTGAATTCCACTCGCTTCCTGAAGAGGCAAAGATGAAGATCGAACTTAATGAACTGCATCGGGGATTTATACCAATCAATACATCAACTGACAAGAATTCCCAACTTGCAGTGGTTACAAAGCCCAACCAGAGCGAGTCATTCATTATGATGAGAGAAGCAGATCGGAATGATCCAGCAGTGCAAATGGGAGATTTTCTGGCAGGGCCAAACCAGTGGCCAGAGGGACTACCCGGGTTTCGCGAAACACTTACCTTTTACTTCGAAGCACTCACTCATCTCGGTCATAAAATATGCCGTGCAATTGCTTTAGCATTGCGAACAGATGTAGAATCTTTTGCCGCGAAGTTCGAGCCGCCCACAACATTTCTGCGCTTACTCCACTATCCCCCACAGTCACCTGATTCGCCGGGCGATCTGTACGGTTCTGCACCGCACAGAGATTTTGGCTGTATTACGATACTTGCTCAGGATGAAACAGGAGGCCTGCAGCTAAGAAATTCCCAGGGTAATTGGATCAATGCGCCATTTATTAAGGATTCATTCGTAATGAACTTCGGTGACATGCTCCATCGCTGGAGCAACGGATTATTTATTTCTACTCCGCATCGTGTAATTAACAGTTCCGGAAAAGAGCGTTATTCCTGCCCCTTTTTCTTTGAACCCAATATTAACGCAAAAGTGTCACCCCTGCCTTGTTGTATTACACCTGAAAAACCCCAGCAGTTCGAGAGCATAGTTTACGGTGAATTTCTGCG
This sequence comes from SAR324 cluster bacterium, assembly GCA_016764995.1. Taxonomy (GTDB): domain Bacteria; phylum SAR324; class SAR324; order SAR324; family NAC60-12; genus Arctic96AD-7. The sequence continues at coordinate 3,215 of JAESQU010000005.1, forward strand.
TACAGAACTGCAAAGTGGCTATAACAGGCACGCGCTTACTGATTAACAGAGGAAAATACCGATTCCTTTTTTTACGTGAACGACTCACAACGAACACAAAGGAAATGAATAAGAAAAAGTTATTGCTGACTGCAAGTGTCTGCCTGCTTATTTTTTGCTGGACAGAGCTGAATCTCAGTTATGCAAACGAGTCCGCCGAAATCCGGAACGTGTTAGAGTTGAAGCGGCAAGGCTGGGAAGTACTTGAAAAGCAAAGCGAAATCGAATCACGTCCTGGACTGAAACCATATCAGAGCCTGAAACGGGAAGTTCTGGTTGTCAAATATCAACTGCGGAAAGGTGCAGAATTTCTTTTCTGTCTTGTTGAATACGACAGCCAGTTGGATACTATCCGTGAAGCCTGTGATGTCAGTCAAGAAAAAGTGAAAAAGCGCCTTGCTCAATAAAGCAGAAACTTGTGATCAGCTACAATTCTTGAGCAAGGCTATCTGTCACGTTTCTTTGTCATTCCCGCTTTAAATTCCGTTTCTTTGTCATTCCTGCGGAAGCGGGAATCCAGGGGTGATGCCGTAAATCCCTGTTCACAAACAGAACGTTGGGCTGGATCCCGGATCAAGTCCGGGATGACAAAAGAAAAACTTTATAATGATCCAAAAATATAACACCTCAAACAGAGAGCATAAATGAATACAGAGACACGTACAGAAATCGAAGCCGCCGTTTTCCGCAGGCTGCTGAGTCATCTTGATTCACGCAAGGATGTGCAGAACCTTGATCTGATGAACCTTTCGGGCTTCTGCCGCAACTGCCTGGCCAAGTGGTATTCCGCCGAAGCGGAGGAGCGGGGCGAGGAGATCACTGTTAATTCTGCCAAAGAAATTGTCTATGGTATGACATACGGAGAGTGGAAAGCGAATTATCAGAAATGATTAACGGCCTTTTTGATCAAGCAAATTATAAGGACAAATAAATGAAAACACGAAAACTTGGAATTGACGGCGCTGAGGTCTCAGCGATTGGCCTGGGCGGTATGAGCTTTACAGGATTTTTCGGTTCAACCAATAGAGCAGAAAGCTTTAAGTGTCTCGACGCCGCACGGGATCACGGCATAACTTTTTTGGACACCGCAGAAATGTACGGCAAGGGCTCGTCCGAAGAGTTGATCGGTGAATACCAGCAAAGCCGGGGACACCGTTTCAGTATTGCGACCAAAGGCGGAATCGTTGTTGGAGGGAAGCGTGGTGAAAATGACAATTCGGAAGCGGCATTGCGCAGAGCACTCGAAGGTTCGCTGAAACGACTCCGGATTGAGCATGTGGAACTTTATTACATACACCGCCGCGACTGGTCGATTGAGATCGAAGACGTTGCTGAAACACTGGCAAAATTTCAAAACGAAGGTAAAATCGGCGGTTTCGGATTTTCGGAAATTGCTCCCTCGTCGCTGCGCCGAGCGCACGCGGTGCATCCGGTAACGGCGGTACAAAATGAATACTCTCTCTGGACGCGTTATCCTGAACTGGGAATGCTTCAGACCTGCTGCGAGCTCGGAGTCGCTTTTGTACCATTTTCTCCTCTGGCGCGTGGTATGTTAAGCGATACTTTTCCGGTTCCGGCAAATTTCGCGGAAACTGATTTCCGTAAAAACATGCCTCGTTTTCTGGCACCGAATTTCTCAGCCAACTGCAAATTGATTTCCGCTTTCCGGGACTTTGCACGTTCCCGCGGCTGGAGCACAACCGGCGCCGCTCTGGCCTGGATTCTGGATCAAGGCGAGCATCTGATTCCGATTCCCGGAACACGAAGCGCGGCACATCTAAAGGAGTGGGTGGGTGCGGCTGAGATTAAACTTACAGATGAAGACCGGGCGGAAATTGAACGAATCCTCCCTGTCGGATTTGCGCATGGTGACCGCTACTCGGATGAGCAGATCGTGGGGGTCGAGCGTTATTGCTGAAAATATGAACCGGACAAACTACAAAAAAAGTTGTCATTCCGGACTTGATCCGGAATCCAGAGGTGTTGCCGCAAAACATGTTTGCAAACAGAACGTTGTCTGGATCCCGGATCAAGTCCGGGATGACAAGACATGAGGGACATGATGTGTGTACATTTTAGAATTAATTTCAATGTCCCCTTAAATCGTAAAAATATTTATGGAAACAACTCAAGTTCTGGAAATCTTCAGCGATTTCGTCTGACCGTGGTGCTACCTCGTCACCGGGCGTGTCGAACGATTGAAAGAGCAATACGGACTTAGTCTGCGCTGGACGCACTTTCCGCTGCATCCAGAGACTCCGGATTCCGGACTGACGCTGGAGGAACTGTTCCGGGGGCGTGGTTACGACATAGAGGCCATGAAGCAACGCATGTCCGGTTTGATGGCCGAGGAAAACTTGCCTTACGGAAACCGTAGCCACACCTACAACAGCCGACTCGCGCAGGAACTCTCGAAGTGGGGCGAATCGTTTCCGGAAGGTGAGGCACTGAACCGGAAACTATTTGAGGCGTATTTCGTTGAGGGGCTAAACCTGGCGGAAGCGGAGGTGCTGCTGGACGTCACCGAAGCAACGGGTCTTTCCCGAAAAGCCGCCGAGGAGGTGATCCGGGAACGCCGCTTCCGGAATGCCGTTGACGCTGATTGGAGGCGTGCGCACGAGCTTGGTGTCACCGGAGTCCCGACTTTCTTTTCCGGAACAAGTGGACTCGTGGGGGCGCAAAATTATGAAGCACTGGAGCAGTTGATTCAGCTGGAATGAACCGAAGAGGTTTCTGAGTTTCATTTCCTGGTAAAATAAATTTCAGAGAACCACGATTTTGATATTTTAAATTTGTCATTTCCGCGAAATCGGGTATCCCGGGGTGATCCCACAAGTATATTTTTCAAACCAGACTAGTGTGCTGGATCCCGGATCAAGTCCGGGATGACAAGACATGGAAACATGAAGTTTATCGTTTTTTTGAATTAAGTATCGTGTCGCCGAAATTCAACTATTATTTTAAGAAGACACGTTTAAGAGTTCGTGATAAACTGGAACGAGTGTTGAGGTTAGACAGGTATTAAAAATTTCACAATAACGGCAATTATGAGCGAAATTCACTTTATGGTAGAAAATGCCCCGGAAGGCGGTTTTGTCGCCCGTGCAGTCGGAGAAGATATTTTCACCGAAGCAGATAATTTGGAAGCATTACATGTTCAAGTACGTGATGCTGTGAACTGTCATTTCGATGAAGGACACGGCCCAGGGCTTATCAGACTTCATATCACTAGGGAAGAAGTTTTTGCTGCATGAGAATTCCACGTGATTTGTCTAGAACTAAACTCATCAGGCTCCTGCGTCGTTTCGGCTAAGAAGTAACTCGCCAGACCGGAAGCCACACAAGACTGACAAACAATGAAAAAGGTGAGCATCTTGTAACTGTTCCAAATCATGACTCCCTGCGGGTCGGAACATTGGCTGGAATCCTGGATAAAGTTGCGGAGCATCAGGGAGTGAACATAGAAAAACTATTGGCACAACTTTTAAGTTGAGTCCTATCAGTAATAGGTGTACCAAAGGCTCTTAATCTAATTTATTCTAATCTTTTAAATTTGAAGAGATTTTTCCAAAACAATTCAAATGGACACAATCTGCAAATTCAGTATCGGACAAATCATCCATCATCTCCGTTTTGATTATCGTGGGGTGATCATCGATGTTGATGCTAATTTTCAGGGTTCAGAAGATTGGTATCGTGAAATGGCAAAGAGCAAACCTCCACGCAACAAACCGTGGTATCACGTACTAGTCGACAAGTCCAACACGATGACTTATGTTGCAGAGCAAAACCTGGAAGAAGAACCCTCTCCCCAGCCTATTCAACATCCGCTGGTCGTGCAGTATTTCAACCGCTTCGAAGAAGGTTGTTATGTAACCGATTTATGTTGAGCCAAACCCACCGTCTTAGATAGAATCATCACTTTTATCCTTCCAGATACTAACACCAATCGTAACGCACGCTGTGATGATGAAATACAGACTAGTAGTTAAAAATGCAGATAAGAAATCCATTGCCACAAATAATAAAGCAAACAAAACACCAAGCTGTACAACCGGATAAACCGGATAAAGATCCCAAATAATTTTAAATACTTCTTTCCTGCTCCAGTATATGTTTTTCAGAATTTCCGTCACTTCCTCTTTGCCAAGCTCGGAAACAGGTTTTTCTCCAAGCTCAGGATAAACGTGTGACTTAAGCAAATTAACAGCCGATTTAGTATTTTTTTCTGGTAATTGTGGAGCTTGTTTAATTTCCTCTTGCTGAGAATTTTGCTGAGGTATTGCTAGCTCTAAATGTTCAGCTTTTTCTTTTTCCTGAGCTTGCACCAACTGAAGCGCTATTTTCTTTTTTTTTCTTCAATGGGATTTACGCCTTCCTTAATTTTCTTTTTTGCTTCATTTCGTTTGGTCCTGGCTGTAGCCAATGTGACTTCGGGCCAGACTCCTAAAGAAGATGATTTCTGTTTCCCGTCAAATCGAAAGTCAAACCTCCAGTATTTTGAACCGTTTGAATGAACAAGCAGATACAGTCCTCCTCCATCGGACAGCTTGAATTGTTTAGTTGTAGGTTTGGCCTCTTTGACAGCGGACTCTGTAAGTTTGTTTTTTGCCATGTTATTATATTGCTGGTAAATTGTGAAAATAATATGAAAGCAAATATTATACCAGTATTTTTACCACCATGTATAATTACAGCTGGCGATAAATTGTTAAATAATAATAGTGCCATTCTTTGTGTTCTCAGTGATCTAATGCTTTTTTCAACAGAGTATCGAACTATATTACGGATCAAGCCAAGGATGACAAAACCAAAACTTTTAAAGTTTATTCTTTGTAAAATTTATACCAGTATTTTTACCAGTAAATGTTTTGATTGCTTAAACTATTTCATCTCCCATGTTTGTGGAAGATTATTATACAAGACATGGTTTTGGAAATTACCAATCAAGGAATCCCTGTTTAGCTACATTTTGTTTGACATGATAAATAATTCATGTGATTATTCCCATCCATGTTCAAGAGTATCTCTCAGAGTTTTTTTGCCGAGAACTGTTGCCGGCTGCATTTCAAAAATAAGCAGAATCGCAGTGTTTAATTCATACAAATATGAGATTGCACAATGAGTGAGCATTTTACATCAGTTGACCAGTCAGATCGCCTTGTACCTTACAATCTCCGTCAAAGTGGGGAAACACCTGTGGAAATGGTAATTCTTACACGGGTTAGAAAATCACCTTTCTGGCATTTGTCAGTAGAAGCCGGCTGCTGGCGAGCGACTATTTACAATCGAATTTATCACCCATTTGGTTATGTTCGGCCGGAAGATGGCGGGCCAATGGTTGAGTACCAAGCTCTAAAAAATCATGTAACCATGTGGGATGTTGCAGTGGAAAGGCAGATCATGGTGAAAGGCCCGGATGCAGAAGCATTTGCAGATTACGTGATTACACGAGATGCAACAAAAATTCCACCAATGCGTGCCAGATATGTAATTCTCTGCAACAACAGAGGCGGTGTCTTGAACGATCCTATCCTGCTGAGACTCTCAAAAGACGAATTCTGGTTTTCATTGGCCGATTCCGATATTGGTATTTACCTTCAGGGTGTTAATCACGACAACAGGTTTGATGTAGTAATAGATGAAATTGATGTCTGTCCTCTGCAAATACAGGGTCCAAAATCACTTGCGCTGATGAAGGATCTGGTTGAAAATCAGGCAGACATACAGAATTTACCATTTTACGGAATGCTGGAAGCAAAAATTGGAGGCCACGACTGTGTTATTTCCCAGTCCGGATTTTCTGGTGAGGCTGGATTTGAAATTTATCTTCGTGATGCCACTTTACATGCAGATGACTTATGGTATGCAGTACTGGAAGCAGGCAGGAAATATCGGTTGATGGTAACTGCTCCGCCGCACTGTCGAAGAATTCAGGCCGGCATACTTTCCTGGGGGCAGGATATGGACAATCAACATAATCCGTTTCAGTGTAACCTCGGTTATCAAGTTTCACTTTCCGGAAAAGGAGAGTGGAACAAAGTCGGAAACTACATCGGCAAAGATGTTTTAGAACAAATGCGCTCTGAGCTCAAGTCAGGTAAAAAACCATACAAGCTTCAACTGGTAGGTTTGAAGATGGGGGGAAAGCCGATTGAAGATTTTGCAAATGATTTTTGGCTTATTTCTGCTGATGATTTTGCGGAACCTTGTGGATTTATCACTTCTCCCTGGTTTCATCCGGACGAAAAAACAAATATCGCCATGGCTTATGTTCCGTTTGACGGTACATTGAACAGGCATGGTTTTCCAATCGGCAACTATGGACAAAAGTTTAAAGTACATTTGCCTGATAAATATGCTGAAAAATCGGGGGAGCCGGTAAATGCTGACGTGGTAAAGATGCCGTTTACAACTTCTGTGAATCTCAATATTCGGGAAAAAATTGATTCATAACATTGTACCGGCACAAGAAGAAAACCTTCTCAGAAAAGAACCTTAAAGAAGCATTGAAAAAACAAAAGTTTTTTAATTATGGAACACAGGAACAAACTCGGCAGTATTTTGGAAAGGAAATATCGGCCGTTGTCTATGTTTATTTTCTAAACTATCAAAGTGCTGACATACCGCACCGTCTGTCAAAACCATGAATGACGGTGCAGAGAGACTTTGTAGTTCGGGGGACACGTTCTCACTCAGCTCGAAATGACATGAATTCTTGACTTTTTACGACTGCTTCAGCTATATTTTTTTCCGGAATAATTTACCAGCATATTTACCAGCATTATTTTTTAATCTATCTGACATTATCAGCGGGGAACACGCATCAGTTCTTCAATTTTCCGTATATAACCGAGAGTTTCCTTTTCACGCCATTTAGAAACTTTAGGTGCAACAGATATAATACTTTCCCAGTCACTGCCGTTGAAACCGTATTTTCTGCTGACCTTCTGCGCTCTCAGAATGGTGCTAAACCCGGCATTGTAACTTGCCAACATAAATCGCATCCGGTCCAGAAACTGACGATCCTCCCGCCATTTGTTAAACAGCGTTGAATCGTAGTAGATCCCGGCCGCAATGTTCCAGCGCGGATCCATTACATTCCTGAGCTGCGGATTCTTTTTTTTCAGTTCCGCAAAGGTACGCGGCATCAGCTGCATGATACCCTTGGCATTGACCCAGCTGCGGGCATTTCCGCGTAGACCTGATTCTGCAATACCCTGGGCCTTGAACCAGTGCCAGTCAATTGCCGGTCCGAAAAAACGTTTCGAGTACTTGCGGAAGTACTGATCGTATTTCTTTGTCCAGTGTCGATCAGTTACCTCAGGCATAACGGCGGCCTCAAGCATGAAGGGAATCACAACAGCTGCTATGAGCAGTACGGTCTTCCTCATCCTTAATTCAGCCCCAGCCCGATAACCAGGCCAATTGCAACTCCAATACCGATGAAGATGCTGCCGACCACCTGGCCCACTGCACGGTTGCCATTTTTCAGTTCCTCTCCTGTATCGAAGGGAGTCAAATAATCGAGCCACTTGTAGCCGAAGTACATGAAGACAAGGGTGATAAGTCCTCCACCGATGGCATAGCTGAAATTCATAATCACGATCATTGGCTGCATAGTTTTCTCCTTTTTGTGGTGATGAGTTGATTATTACTAAAGATACTTAACTTAACCTCTATCTCAGGAAAGGGACAGTGTAATCTGAATTTGACGGCGGAATCAAATTACATGGATCTCAGCGCTCCTGCAGCCATACATGAATGAGTGCAGATGTCCTGCGAGGCTTTTTTCTGGCAATTTCGACAATCCTGCTCAGTTGGAATTCCCAGTTCCTCTACTTCCAGTGCTTAAATGTTTGTCGGCATTCGCATATGCAAATTAAGACCTGACGGTTTGGAACCGGGTCGCGATTTATGCAATAAATTTCTGAACATATATTTCTTCTTATAAACAGTAAAATGACGTTCAATAAAATCGTTTTGACTTACGCAGGTAATCCCGCCAAAAAATCTAAACCATGAATAAATTGAAACACTTATTTTAACTGTTCTTAACCGTCAAACAGGTTGACCGTTGAAAACAGTGGTACTGCAGGTACTGGCAGAAACGGTATTGCAACCAATATAATTAGTGAATAGAATATCGAAATGATGTCAGGAGTTAAAATCTCTTTTAGTGAAGAATCAAACAATAGCAGTGAAAAGACAAGGAATAGTTTGTCTTAGAAATAAAAAAGCTCGACATAATTTGAAACAAACGTATAACACTTTTTTTTTTAGCCAATTCCAAGCGGTTTGGAATTCTGGTTTTTTTATTTAATCTGAGAACGAAGGAGAATAACATGACTAAATTCATGAATGTAGTGGTCTCAAGCATTGTGCTGAGCTTTATGATGGCAAGCCTTGCCTCGGCGGAAACGCTTCGTGTTGGCATGGAGTGCACTTATCACCCGTTCAACTACCGTGATTCCAGCGGTAAGCTCCAGGGCTACGACGTGGACGTTGCCAAGGAGGTCGCTGTACGGATTGGTGCAGAGCTCACCTTTGTCTGTCAAAAATGGGACGGCATGATCCCCGCCCTGCTGGCAAACAAGTTTGATATCGTTGTTGCGTCCATGTCCATCACGAACAAACGCAAGAAGAAGATCGACTTCTCCTATCCTTACCGCGTGTCCATCGGACAATTCATTGGTCCCAAATCCAAAAATCTCAAGTTATTCAATGCCGATGGCTCCTTAAACCTCAAGGGATTCAACGGGGTGCGGATCGGCATCGAGAGGGCAACGACATACTCTAACTGGATCGAAGCCAAGGTGCCCGACGCAGACATCGCCTTTTATGATTCCAACGAAGCAATGTATCTGGACCTCAAGGCCGGTCGGGTTGATGCAATCATGACAAACCCGATGAAGGCGTTTCTCCGCTTTTTGAGCAAGCCCGACGGCGCAGGTTATGAAGTTGTGGGTCCGCAGCTTGCCGAGGAGGAATATTTTGGCATTGGTGTAGGCATAGGGATGCGCAAGGGCAATGACGCCTTGATGGCGCGCCTTGATAAAGCCCTCAAATCCATGACCAAGGACGGTTCCCTTGAGAGGTTTGCGAAGAAAATCTTCCCCTTTACAATCCATCCTCTTGATTAATTACCAATCTCAGCACAGCATGGGATGCAAGGGAGGGCCGCAAGTCGGTTCTCCCCTGTTATTGACGAATCAGAGTCGGTAAAATGTATGTAGTTGTTGGTTGGCTTGACGAGTTCCTCTGGGGGGCATTGGTCGTTCTCCAGATTTTCATGGTTGGCATGACCATGGCCGTGATCTGGGGTTTGTTGGGTGCAGCCGCAAAACTTTCAAAAATCCCCGTATTTAGTGTACTAGCTTCGGTATACACCACCGTTTTCCGCGCAGTGCCGGAACTTCTTGTCCTGCTCATTTTTTATTTCGGCTCGGCAATCACCTTGACGGCCATTGCAAAGCTGATCAATCCCGATATCCAGTTTGTCGACATCCCTCCTTTTTGGGCTGGTTCCTTTGCGATTAGCCTGATCATCGGTGCTTACGCAGCCGAAACATTCCGTGGTGCTTTTCAAGGAGTTGATCCAGGGCAAATCAAGGCTGCACGGTCGTTGGGGATGTCGGCCACTCATACCTTTTTTTATGTGCGCCTGCCACAGATGTGGCGTTTAGCATTGCCCGGTTTCGGAAACCACATGCTTTCAATGATGAAGGATACCGCATTGATTTCAGTCATTGGCGTTGAGGAAATACTTTATACCGCCGAAATCGCAACCAGTATCACGATGCAGCCCTTCACCATGTACATGGTCGTTGCAATCATCTATCTTGTTTTCACTACGGTCATTATGGCTATCATACAAGTGCTAGAAAAAACGGCTAATCGACATTTGGAGAGTGTATAATGGAGTTTGATTTTGCATTGATTGTTGAAAGTGTGCCGAAGATGGCGACGGGCATTGGTATCACTTTACAACTTTTGGTTCTCGCGACTATCATTGGCACAGCTTTGGCGGTATGCACAGTTTTGATGCGCATCAGTAAAATCCCATTGCTCAGTTGGCCAGCCATGGTGTATATCTATATCTTTCGCGGTACGCCGATGCTGGTGCAAATATTCCTTATCTACTACGGGCTTTCCCAGTTTCAGGCCGTACGCGACAGCTTCTTCTGGATTGCTCTACGAGATCCTTTTTGGTGCGCAATAATTGCTTTCTCCGTAAACGTTGGGGCATACACCGCAGAAATCCTGCGTGGAGGAATTCAGGGTGTGGATGAAGGACAGCTCAGGGCGGCAACAGCCTTAGGTCTTTCAAAGTCACAACGTTTCATCCACATCACGACTCCGATCGCCATAAGACTTGCCCTTCCAGCTTTCGGAAACGAGACGGTCAGTCTTTTGAAGTCAACCGCATTGGCTAGTACCATCACCATGTTCGATATAACCGGCGTAGCACGTACAATCATGGCACAGACTTTTGCCCCCTACGAGATCTTCATTTCAGCGGCGATCGTCTACCTGTTTATCGCATGGTTCATTCAGATAGGCGTTGCTTTGGCAGAGCGTCGCTTCAGTAGACACATGCAACGATAAGAGTTCTAAATGATTGAAACAAAATCCACTCCAATTATCCAACTACAAAAAGTTGACAAGTTCTTCGGCGAGTTTCAGGCACTGAAAAACGTGAACTTGGAGGTCCATAAAGGTCAGAAAGTGGTTGTCTGCGGGCCCTCAGGGTCCGGCAAGTCGACCATGATCCATTGCATCAACAGGTTGGAGAAGCACGACAACGGTCGGATTGTTGTGGCTGGAATTGAACTGAATGACTCCCTGAAAAACATCGATGCTGTCCGCAGCGAGATCGGCATGGTCTTCCAACAATTCAATCTCTTTCCCCATCTGAAAGTGATTGACAACCTCATGCTGGCACCCAGACTAGTGCGCAAAGTGAAAAAGGCCGAGGCCAGAAAAATCGCCATGACCTATCTTGAACGGGTGCATATTCCTGAACAGGCAGAGAAGTACCCCATCCAGCTTTCAGGTGGTCAGCAGCAACGGGTCGCCATCGCCAGGGCACTTTGCATGAACCCTGAAATCATGCTGTTTGATGAGCCGACCTCGGCGCTGGACCCCGAGATGATCTCAGAAGTTTTGGACGTGATGGTTGAACTCGCCAAGGAGGGAATGACGATGATCTGTGTCACTCACGAAATGGGCTTCGCCCGCTCAGTTGCCGACCTGATGGTCTTCATGGATGAGGGCGAGATCGTGGAAAGTGCTGTTCCCGATGATTTTTTCGCCAACCCGAAGAGTGAGCGCACAAAACTGTTCCTAAGCCAGATCCTCAGTCATTGAACATAAATGGAAACACGAATCGATGCAGAAACGAAACAGTTGTTGGAGTTTGCCGAAACACTGGCGGAAGCAGGGAGGGAAATCTGTCTGGAAGCCATGAAGCATGATCCCAAAGTGCAGATCAAACCGGATAATAGCTATGTCACCGAGACTGATCTTGCAATTGAAGCCCGGTTGCGGGAAATGATTGATTCCACTTACCCAAACCATGGCGTGTTCGGGGAAGAGTACGGCAAGCGGAATATTGACCAAGACTACGTCTGGGTGCTGGACCCCATAGATGGAACTGCCGCATTCGTCGCAGGAATTCCCGTGTATGGAATCCTGATTGGTCTTGCCCGCGAAGGGAAACCCTACCTGGGAGTCATTGATCACCCGGCCACAGATCAACGCTGGATTGGGGTTTCCGGAGCAATGGCACTTATGAATGGCCGGGAAGTACGGACAAGGCCCTGCAGCACCCTAGCCAATGCGTTCCTGACCAACAGCAATCCCGATTTTATGGACCAACAAGAAAGCAAGCGTTTTCACGCCCTTCGAAAACAAGTCCAGTACACCCAGTATGGCGGAAGCTGCTACGCCTATGCGATGCTGGCCACAGGACGCACGGACCTTGCTGTTGATGCCGCACTCGATCCAGTTGACATCTTTGCATGCGCCGCCGTCATCGAGGGTGCGGGCGGCACGGTGACGGACTGGGATGGAAACACAATCACCCTCTCTTGGTTCGGGAGAGTGCTGGCATCCGGAAGTCAAAGTCTCCACGAAAAGGCGCTGGCCTTTCTCAGCAAAGTGTAAGGCGAATCCAGAGAATTAACAAATTTAAGGAAGGTTTCATTTAAACTTTAAGACCTTGCCGCAGGGGGCTTTCGCCCAGCACTTTTTCCAGTTCTGCGAGAAAATGCTGAGCATCATTAAGATTGAAAACCATGGGCGGTTTGAATTTGAGTACGTTGTGTCCCGGCCCTTCGGTACTGAGTAGAATTTTCCGTGATTTCATTCTTTCTACAACGTAGTCCGCCTGAAGCGGCGCGGGCTCTCTAGTTTCAGAATCAAGAACAAGTTCAACTCCCAGAAAAAATCCTTCCCCGCGTACATCTCCAATCAGGGGAAAGGAGTTTTTCAGTGCTTCAAGTTTCTCTTTCAGCCAGCTTCCCGTTTCCAGGGCATTTTGTCGGAGACCCTCCTTTTCCATTATATCCAGAACGGCCATCCCCACTGAGCAGGAAACATGGTTTCCACCGAATGTATTGAAATATTCCATGCCGTTGGCGAATGCTTCCGCAATTTTTAGTGTGGTAATAACCGCGCTCAGGGGGTGTCCGTTGCCGATCGGCTTGCCGAGAGTGACAATGTCCGGTACCACGTCCTGCAGTTCAAATGACCAGAAATGCTTTCCGGCGCGTCCAAAACCTACCTGGACTTCATCTGCAATGCAGAGTCCTCCATGCCGTCTCACATGTTGGTAGGACTGCTTTAAGAAACCATCTGGAAGCGGAACCTGTCCCCCGCAGCCAAGCATAGATTCACAGATAAACACCGCCGGTTTTTTTCCCTGTGCGGAAAGTTTTTCACAGATTTTCCGGACTTCATCAGCATAAAGCTTTCCCGCAGTTTCAGGATCACGGTACAAGCCGCGATACAGATAAGGCATTGGAATTTCATGCACCCATTCCGGAGGACCTTTTCCACCGGGACCATTGTGTTTGTAGGGACTAATATCAATATTCGCCTTTGAATTGCCGTGATATGCTTCTTCGAGAACAATCATGTCTTTTTGTCCACTGACTGTGCCGGCAATCCGCATGGCAAGTTCGTTGGCTTCGCTTCCGGAACAGACCATAAAACAGGTGTCGAGCGGTTCCGGAAACAGCGCACAAAGACGTTCCGCATACTCAATATTGACCGGATTCAAATAACGTGTATTGGTGTTCAAAACATGAGCCTGATTGCTTTGCGCTTTTACAATTTCCGGATGAGAATGTCCCACATGAGCCACATTGTTTACGCAGTCCAGATAAAACTGTCCTCTTGAATCAATCAGTGACTGAGCCTGTCCCCGAACAATTATTAACGGTTCCTGATAAGAGAGGCTCAGCGAAGGGCCAAAAACATTTTTACGCCGTTTTAACAGTTTTCCGGAATCTATTTCCACCGCCGTACTTTCGCTGCTGAGTCCCAGCATGATTCCTGGATCAGGGCAAATACTGCTCCAGACTTTTTTTCTGGAAGGCAGTGCGACTCCAGGATAATTTCCGTCAAAATCAAACAGGTCTAGGATCAACTGAAAATGAACGTGAGGAAGCCAACCTCCATTTTCGTTTGAGTTTCCAATTTTGTCCAGCGGCATTCCGCCTTTGATCACTTGTCCAATTTGCAGTGTCTTCAGACAATCACTGCTCAGATGACCATAAAGTGTGTAAAACTCCGGACCGTCCGTAAATTTATGCCTGAGGATCACCGTAGGGCCGTAATCAAGCAGACTCTGATTATCCTGAAGCTGATGTACTACACCTTCGATTGGCGCATAAATGGAAGTTCCGGAAGGAGCAAAAATGTCAATGCCAAGGTGTATTGTTCTCTTTTCGTGACCGTCAAGAGAGTTATTCAGAAATTCCTTTGCAGCATAGAATGAACGGGCCTCAGCATATTTTCCAACTCCAATCTCCGCCTTCATTTCACTTAAATATCCGTTAAAAATTTCCTGTTGTTTTTCCAGAGAAACGCCCTCCGTTTTTGCAGAAAGAGAACTGCCTACACTTAGATCAAGCACCGCCGTTTTTTCAGGATTAAGCGGTTCTCCCAGCAGACCGTGAAACGCACCCGCCGTCTTTTTATACCATTTCCGGAATTCAAACGAGGCCGGACATGCTTCCATATTACAGGCATCCCTGAAGAGATAATTCGCATAGCGCGGATTCACTTCCTGTAACCGCTCCAGCAATTCCCGGACGGGTTTCTGGCTGATTCCGAGATATTCATTTTCAGGATCGTTCTGCTGTTGAAACGCGCCAAGAGTTAGACTCAGACAAAGACGCATCATTATCATCGGAAACAGTATTTCGAGCTCTTTTTCTTCAAGCGGAAAGTGCTGATGAAATCCGCGTATCAACAGAACCGCCGCCTCAAGCGGATCGGGCTTGTCCAGCATCGCGTAAGCACAGGCTACAGCAGGTTCAGCCGCAAGGTAGGAATGTGTCATGTCACCAAAATCGATCAATCCTAAAACAGGAGTTACAGTGAGTTTTGGCACAACGAGAACGTTGTAATCGTTGAAGTCATTATGAATCCAGCCGCGTCTTAATTTTGATTCAAGAGGTTCCAGTGTTTTGCAGTATAATTCGAGTGACGACTTGACCCAGCCAAGCAGTTTTTCGTCCTTGATCCAGCTCATATATTCATGCAGAGTTTCCTGCACATTATGCATTTCCCAAAGCAGCGTGTGTGAAAGTGGCGGTGCGGGAATTTCGTGAAGCGCCTTTGTCACAGTTCCGCACATTCGGCCTAGTTCCCGCAGAAACTCTGCCGTATGCGGACTGTACTCTGCCATTGGCAATCCATCTACATAACGAACCAGACGCATCCAGTGCAGACTGCCATCTGCGGAACTGACGCGTAACAAAGACTCTCCATTTTTATCCGGAAATACTTTGGGAATCCTTCCCTGTTCAAGCAGCTTTGCGGAACGTTCAAGCGCATCATGCTGAACTTGCAAAAATTCGAGAGTTTCGCATGAATTTGAAATCTTCAAAACGTAAGAATCACCATTGTTTTCCCGAGCCATAAAATTACTGTCCCTTTCTCCGGGCAGTTTCTCCAGAGTACAACGTAGTCCGTAGTGTTTTTCCAGGAGAAGACTTGCTTCTTGAACTGAAAACGCAGGTCGTTCCAGTTCAGGCATTGAGTTTTTCATGTTTTTAGTTGGAGTATTTTTCGAATTCTGTACTTGAGGAGTTGTAAAAAAGAGGAAAATCCGGTTGACTAAATCGTCAAATATCAATCCACCGATTTAAAAAGGATCTGCCGTCTTGGATAAGAATAGCATCATAGAATTCAATAATAAAGACATCCCAGCTACATGTCATTTCCGCGAATGAGGGAATCCAGGGGAAACGACTAAAAAGCCTGGCTTCAAACTGATCATTCATTTAGAGCAAGAAAGAATTTTGTAGAAATGATACTAAATTCATCCACGTCCGACAAAAGGCATTTTGGTTGCCATTACTGTCATGAAGAGTATGTTCGCTGCTAAAGGCAGCCCAGCCATGTGAACAACGGCATTAGCCGCATTCTCGACATCCATTGACGGTTCGACTGCAGTTTCACCATTGGCCTGAATGATACCGTCCCGAATACGAGCCGTCATTTCAGTGGCAGCGTTTCCGATGTCGATCTGTCCACAGGCGATGTCATAGGCTCGTCCGTCAAGAGACGTCGAGCGGGTCAACCCCGTTATTGCATGTTTTGTTGAAGTGTAAGGCGACGAAAAAGGACGTGGAACATGCGCGGAAATTGATCCGTTGTTGATGATGCGTCCGCCTCTGGGATTTTGATCCTTCATAATCTTAAATGCTTCCTGGGTACAGAGAAAGGCTCCTGTCAGATTTACGTCCACAACTCTTTTCCATTGCTCGTAGGTTATCTCTTCCAGCGGCACAGAAGGAGCGCTGATTCCGGCGTTGTTGAAGAGCAGATCAAGCCGTCCGAAGGTTTCCCTGGTTTGTGTGAACAATGCTCGTACCGAATCAGGATTGCCCACGTCTGTGGGGAAGACCAGCGTCCGTGAATCTTCGTACCCGGCTTCATTGACCGTTGACTCCAGCGGCTCTTTGCGGCGTCCTGCGAGTACCACGGAATAACCCTCCCGTAATAATGAGATTGTAGTACTCCGGCCGACACCGGTTCCGGCACCTGTGACAACGGCAACTTTTGCTACTGAGCTCATCTTCATACTTTCAGGTAATTTTGTTGGATTTAAAAGTTTGTGTCGATACACCAAGCAGATGCTCTACATCACTCTGATTGAAAACTAGTGGCAAGAATAGCATTTTAGGATTCAATAATAAAGAGAGTGTTTCAGGCAGAAACCATTTTTTCAAGTCATAAACCGGATCATAAAGCATAAATGAAAGGCAAATGAGTTTTTTATTATTACAAGTATGTCCTAAATAGTTTACCAGCATTTTTACCAGTATTTGTTTTATTGTTTTCTTAAACATTTACACTTTACTGTTTCATCGTCATTCGCCACCCATTGTCAATCCCGTAGAAACTTGACGCGGACAAACTCTTTTGTCATTCCCGCAAACGCGGGAATCTGTATTGGTTCAAATTTTTTTGTTTTTTTGTGTCTTGAAAAGTAAAAAAATCCGCCTCACCATAATTTCTTTTTGACAGAGGGAACTTTTGTAAATATTTCTCGTGCCGTGATACTTTTAACTGTCTTTACAATTTTTGTGATGCTATACGCTGGAACAGACTGGATTAATAGATGAAGATGGTCTCCCTCGGTCCCTAATTCCAAAAATCGAAGGTCATAGCGTTTGGATATTTCTAAACACGTTTCTTTGAGAAGTGAATCCACTTCTTCAGTGATGACAAGCCTTCCGTATTTGGACACAAATACAAAATGGTACATTAATAGCGATACATTATGGCTTTTACGAATTAGCTCTTCCATGAGCATTATAGTAATACCTTTTTAAAAACGCTGCAAGCAGCTGGGTATTAATCCTAGCTACACAATAAAATAAAAACAGGACTCAACCGCGGGAATCGCTATATTTTTTCCGTATATTAGTCATCATCTCTTGACCGTACACAGCAGCTTAAAGATTGAGAAAGGCGGTTTTTCCTTTTCCATTTGGATTGA
This sequence comes from SAR324 cluster bacterium, assembly GCA_016764995.1. GTDB lineage: Bacteria > SAR324 > SAR324 > SAR324 > NAC60-12 > Arctic96AD-7. Next base: position 20,496 of record JAESQU010000005.1, read on the forward strand.
CATTCCGTCCAAAAAACTATAGTTTTCAATGCAGACAATTCGTTAATCCTCCTGAAAAGTTTTGAAATGAAAATGGTTCGTTGGGGTGTTTTGAGTACCGCAAAAATTGGTCTCGAGAAGGTGATTCCGGCCATGCAAAAAGGCGAGTACTGCGAGATGGTTGCAATTGCGTCACAGAGTCTGGAGAGAGAGTTTTCTACAATGCTTGTGGAATCTGTAAAAAACATTAGGGTACTAGATGCGGTTAACAGCAGCGAGGAAAGTGATGCCTGGGTCACACTTTCACCTGAAGTACCGCCAGATTGATGAAACCGAAAACACTTGAAGGAATGATTTATATTTTATTGATTTATGTGCTTGTCGGCGCAGTTTTATTTTTCTACCAGAGAAAACTCATCTATTTTCCTACAGCTAATATTCCACATAATTATGACCAGCTGCAGCTGACTCATGAAAACGTAACTCTTGAAATCATCGTGCTGAATCAAGGGAAAAAAGAAGCTATTTTATATTTTGGGGGAAACGCCGAAGCTGTCGTTTACAGCGCGGAAGATTTTTTATCAGCATTTCCTCTTCAAACTGTCTACCTGCTTAATTATCGTGGTTACGGCGGAAGTAGCGGTCAGCCGAGTGAAGCAGGAATTTTTGCAGACGCGCTTTTTCTTTTTGACAAGGTTCTGGAAAAACAGGCTATCATCTCTGTGATCGGACGCAGCCTGGGAAGCGGTGTCGCAACTTATCTGGCTTCAAAAAGACCTGTTGAAAAAATGGCGCTGATTTCACCTTTTGACAGCATTACAAGTGTTGCCCAAAACATTTATATGATCTTTCCCGTGTTTTTGATGCTCCTTGACAAATATGATTCAATCAGCAGAGTCAAAGAAATTGAGGCAAAAACAATCATTCTTGTTGCGGAACATGATGAAGTAATTCCAAGAAAACATTCACAGCGTCTTATTGATGAATTTCCACCGGAACAAATTTCTGTCAAAATAATTGCTGATTCAGGACATAATGATATTTCTAATAAAGTAGAATACTATCAACACTTAAAAGATTTTTTCAATGATTAGGACATCGTCAAAATCATACTGTTAGTGTTTGCCGGTGTTCTCAATAATTAAAGGTAATAACAATGGAAAAACAAATCGATTTTTATTTTGATGTAGTCAGCCCCTATTCTTATGTCGCGTCAAAGCTGATTGAGGACGTAGCACAACGCAGCAATGCGCAATTGCAGTGGAAACCGCTTTTACTGGGTGGAATTTTCAAAGCGGTCGGAACACCCAATGCTCCTGGACTGACTCCTGTGAAAAAACCTTATCTGCTCAAGGATCTGGAGAGGCTTGCCAAGTATTACAAATTTACACTGAAAATGCCTGCGGATTTTCCTGTACGCACCGTGCTGGCCATGCGCGTTCTGTCCGGATTAACTCCGGAAAAAATTCCGCAAGCCGCTCACAGTTTATTCGACGCTTATTGGGTAGATAATCTGGACATTGCTGATCCGGAAGTGGTTGCGTCATTGGTAGGACAAGATGCCGTAGAACAAGCTGGGATGCACGATATCAAAAAAGCTCTTTTTCAGACTACAGAAGAGGCTGTCAAACGAGGTGCGTTTGGCGCTCCTACTTTTTTTGTGGGTGACGAAATGTTTTTCGGTCATGATCGTCTCTATTTGCTTGAGGAATATTTGCTGACTAATCTTTGATGCTTTCAGCCCAAGGGCCGGTATTCGTTTTCAAGCGGAAAAAAGAAAAGGGGAAATTATGAATTCTTTAAGTGAGCGTTTAAAAAATAATGAGATAATCCTGCTTGACGGCGGAGTTTCCACAGAAATTCAAAAACGTGGGGTGCCCATGGATTCTGACGTCTGGAGCGGAATTGCCCATAAGACTCATCCGGAAGTCGTGCGTCAAGTCCACGAAGATTATATTAGAGCGGGTGCGCAGGTCATTACCGCAAATACTTATTCCACCGCAAGACATGTGCTGGAAAGCATTGATTTGGGAAGTGAGGTCAAGTCCATCAATACTGAGGCAGTCCGGTTGGCCAAAACGGCGCGTGATAATGCTGCCAAGAACGAAACCTGGATTGCCGGTTCAATGTCAAGTATGGCCCCCTTCACCAGTCCACAGGAAGTCGCTGCCAGTGAAAAAGTAGCGGACAACTATCGGGAATTAGCCGAAATTTTGGCAGAGGCCGGAGTGGATTTAATAATTGCGGAGATGATGAGGGATGCCGTAAATTCAAAACTTGTCATCGAAGCCGCCCTCTCAAGCGGTTTGCCGGTCTGGATCGGTTACAGCGCAATGATGTCTGATGATGGAAAAAGTGTGATGAACTGGCGCTGGAAAAATTCACTTCCCGCTGGTAATTTTGAAGAATTGGTTGAAGCCATAACTCCGCTTGGCGGAGATGCGGCTGGAATCATGCACAGTCAGGTTAGAGATACAGGGCCTGCACTCGAAATTTTATGCAAGCACTGGAACGGCCCCAAACTGGCCTACGCCGAAACCGGTGAACTTGAAAAGCCGGATTGGAATTTTAAGGGAATCTGCGCGCCAAAAGAATATGTCGCAGAAATTGCAGACTGGGTCAACAATTATGGAGTGCAGATTGTCGGAGGGTGCTGCGGCACCGGTCCGGAACATATCCGGATGCTCAAGGAGAGTCTCCCAAAACATCTGCCGAAAAAATTAAAGCGAAATTATAATCCGCCATAGCATTTCCTCACAAAATGCAGTAGGAATTTTTTACTCCAGCTTCCACAAATCGATATTGTCCACTTCTTTTAATTCTTCCAGTAATTTAGTTTTAAAACTTTCTTCCAGGTCAACAACCTGCGCAAATCGAACTCTCTGTTTCTTCATTGCCTTTCGCTCTGCCTTCCTTTCAGCTTCTTGTTTCGCCCGTTCCTGCGCCCGTTGAGCTTCAGTCATTTCCCGCATATCTGTTCTTTTCCTTTTTTTACCAGGTTTAGGCTGCTGAAACAAAAACATTTTATCAATTATTGTAATTTTGCCTTTTTCAAGTTCAAATTCACCAATTTCACTTATTCTTTCAGGACGAGGATTACCGCCTAGTTTAAACCCGGGCTTTGCCTTCCTGTTCATTTCAGTGATTTTGTATTTCCCCGGCTTGAGCTGGGTATTATATGAAAAAAGCATTTTTGGATTTGGTTCAATTGTATGAAGTGAAACTTCATTGCTCTTTGAATCCTCAATAGAAACATCCAGCGTAAAAACAAATTTTTGCAATGTTTGCCGGGTTTCCACAGGAATGATCAGGATAGTTTGGTTGTTTGCATCCGGTTCAGGAAATGATAAGGAACAACCTGTTAGAAAGAGAGCTGTTGCAAGAATCAGTTTTGAGTAATTTTTTCGTACCATGCTGAAAGTATCTTTTGTTATTTTAAGCCACATATTCCCTCCTAAGTTTAAGGTTTCGTTTTTGGCGATGAACACCATCGTTATCGCGTCTTTAGCTTTTCAAAACAAACTACAGGAACACTCGCAAAATTTATAATTTTTTAAAGACGGCCCGGCACAATTCTGTCACCGGGCAGAGTTCAACAAAATGTCCCTATTCTTAACTAAGCTGAATTTGCTTACTCCGGCGGAGGACCCATGAATCTGTCGCCGGATTCAAAATTTGGCGAAGAATCGAGATTTGCAATTTTATATTTTCCATTAGAAGTATTTAGAACAACTGCTTTGCTGTCATTGTTTGGGATAGTATACAGCTGGAACATTCCTGTCGGCGGAGGTCCCTTCTTTCTTTTTTGATCAGCTGCACCAAAAATAAAAACAAGTACAACTCCAAATAAAATACCGATTAACACTGATTTAAAATCAAGCATAGTGACTCCTTTTTGTCAGGTTATAGGTTGGATACTCAATACAATTAGAAACATACTCCAAAATAATAGGGATGTCAATAAATAAATTTTTCCGTAAAAATAATCACTTGTATGTGTATGAGTTCTATGTGCTGAAATATTTTTTTGCAAGGCAGTTGAATTGTTGATCAGTTCGACGGCATTAGCAAATTCGTAAAAAACCTGGCATAATTAAGCAATTGTCATTCCCGCAAACGCGGGAATCCAGGAGTGAGGCAGCAAGGTCTGTTTTCAAACAAAGCGTTGACTGGATCCCGGATCAAGTCCGGGAAGACAGGAGACAAACCGTTTCAGTAAACCCTTCAACCAGAGGAGAATTAGGATGAGCGCTTATTTAATTGCCGATATTACCGTCACTGATCAGGAACGTTATGAGGATTACAAAAAACTCGCCCCGCCGGCTATTGCGGCATACGGTGGAAAATACGTGGCACGCGGAGGAAAATCGGAAAAACTGGAAGGCAGTTGGGATCCAAACCGAATTGTAATTCTCGAGTTTGAAAGCACAGAAAAGGCTAAACAATTTATCGATTCACCGGAGTACAAAGAGGCTCGCGATTTGAGACACAAAACGGCCACATCGAACATGATTGTGGTGGAGGGTTTGTAAGACGCTTCTGTTTAATCCTGTCTCAGTTTGAAACGTTGAATTTTTCCTGTTTCTGTTTTTGGCAGAGAGTCAACAAATTCCAGTGCGCGCGGATATTTGTAGGGCGCAATCGAATTTTTGACGAAATCCTGCAACTCCTTCACAAGTATCGCGTTTCCGCTAAAACCTTGCCGCAACACAACAAAAGCCTTTACGAGACTCCCGCGCCGTAAATCCGGAATGCCGACCACAGCACATTCCACTACCGATTCATGTGTCATCAATGCCGTTTCAACTTCCGGACCTGCAATGTTATATCCGGATGAAATGATCATATCATCGGTCCTTGCCTTAAACCAGAAATAGCCGTCTTCGTCCATCTGGTATGCATCACCAGTAAGATTCCAGCCATTTTGGACATATTTTTTCTGCCGTTCATCCGCCAGATAACGACAACCAGTCGGCCCCCTTACGGCAAGTTTTCCGATTGTTCCTGGTGGAACTTCGTGACCATCTTCATCCACCACTTTTGCTTCATATCCGGATATCGGTTTTCCTGTTGAGCCCGGACGAATATCATCTGTGCGTGTCGACATGAAAATGTGAAGCAACTCAGTTGAGCCGATACCGTCCAGAATTTCCAGACCCGTTTTTTCTTGCCAGGAATCCCATGTCGGTTTGGGTAAAGTTTCTCCCGCAGAAACACAGGTTCTGACTGAAGACAAATCACCCTCTTTAAGTTCTGAAAGCAAAAAACGGTACGCGGTTGGTGAAGTGAAAACAATACTTGCTTGATATTTTTTGATTGCGGGAAGGAGTAAATCCGGAGTTGCCTGTTCTAATAAAATTGTCGCAGCACGGGCGTACATTGGAAAAAGTAGCTGTCCTCCCAAACCAAAGGTGAAGGCCAGCGGAGGACTGCCGATAAAGCGGTCTTCGGTTGTAGGAGTTAGTACCGGTTCAGAGTACGCACTACAGATGGTGAGCATGTCACGGTGAAAATGCATCGTGCCTTTTGGGTTTCCAGTTGTTCCGGAAGTGAAGGCAATCAAGCAGGTATCATCTGAGTTTGTCGGACAATTTTCAAAATTTTCCGGTTTTGCAGACATCTTTTTTTCCAGCTCCGACTCTCCAAAAAGCAGAGTTTGTTCCAGCATCGATTCTGCCTGGGCACTTATTAATTCGTCTTTCAGCCGCGCATCACAAAGCGCGATTTTGATTTGAGCTTTTTCAATGATTACACGGAGTTCTTTTGCCCGAAATAAAGGCATGGTCGAAACAGCGATGCCTCCGGCTTTCACGACACCAAACCAGCAGGCCGCCATCATGTATGAGTTCGGGGCACGCAGCAAAACCCGGTTTCCCGGAATAAGCCCGCAATCATCTACGAGTACGTGCGCAATCTGATTGGAGTCTTTCTGAAGACGTGCATAAGTATATTCTTCCTCTGGAGTGATAATAACTACTCGCTCACCAGATCCTTCAGCAACCGCGTCATCCAAAAAAGTTTTCGCACAATTCAGTTTTTCCGGGTAATCCAGTGCGGCCAAATTAATGAATTCCGGCCACTGCTCAAAAGGGGGCAAATTATCTTTGGCAAAAGTATCAAGCTGGGGATTGGTCACATTTTCTCCAAAATTTTTGTAGTACAATTATGCTGATTTTAGCTCAAATTTATAAATTCTCTTATCCTGACTAACCAAATTAGTGTGTTATGGAAGAAAAATCAAACGTGATGTTTGATTCACCCTAATGTGTTTTAGCTTCACTCTTTAATTTGGGGTTTTAGGCAAGTTAGCGTAAAGTTCGTATTTCTTAGTGCTTTTGAAAAACTTGCCCGGAGGGTTCGGCACACCTGAAAAAATGTTCAATTTCAAGTGTGGAAATTAGGACTTGCAAACTTATGCTACCTGCATACTGTGTTTTTTGCGATGCAGATACTGATTCAGTTTCATGTGAGTCAGCATGTCAACATCACGGAAAACGAAGTGGAGATTGACCTTAGCTCCGTGTGGAATTACATCAAGCACAGTGGCCGCTATATTCTCGCGTAAACTGGCATAAGGTAAATGAAATAGAAAAACATCACCTTTGTTAATGCCCTGTGGTGGCAGCTCGTCCAACTGCACCTTAATTCCTCCGGCACTCATGTCTTTTATTTTTCCAGCTAGTTTATGATGCTGAAACTTTCCAAGGTCAAATTTCTGTTCGAGTGCAAACTGCTCTGCCGTCACCAACTGAAATTCTATTCTCAGCTCCATTGGCAGGCGTTCGGAAACCCGTATCTGTAATTTGCGTATCTGATTGGTGTGCTTCAGAATGACCGCATTAAGATCCGTCACCAGTTGTCCTATGATTTTAAACTTGAACTCATAATCTGCATCATTTCCACGCCGAATTTTACAGAACAATTCCTTAAACTGCTTCATATGGGCCGGACGCCGTTTAACTGTCGGCGGCTTTATCAGCAGCTGAGTCTCATCTGAGTCCAGAATGGAACTAGTAAAAACTATATCTTTTCCTTTGTGGCGAATCTGGAATTCTAAATGTGTCCCGGCTTCCAGCATTTGTGTACAGGTAAAGCTGTTTCCTTCATTTTTGAAAGTAAACTGCAAACTTTTGCGCAACATAAAAATTTTCTTCAAATCCGATTTTGAGAATCTCGCAGAATTTTTATAATTCTCAACAATTTGTTCAAATTTTTCCGCAGACATCATGATCGGAAATATTTCCGCAGGATCTTTTGTGTTACACAATTCAATGAAAAAATCACGGTCCTCATCATCTACTTGTCTGGCTTTAATTTCCGAGTCCACTGCCAGCTGCGCCTGATCTTCCGCAATTGTTCCAGACCTTCGCGGATTTTCTTTTTGTGAAGATAACGAACCAGAATGATGCCTCCAAGCACTGAAACAACAAAGGCAGATGCGTATAAATAAAAACTTAAAGGAATTTCAGAAAAGGAAGGCATGGTCTGCAGCATATTTGTCGTCTGCAAATCCTTTAGTCCAAAGTTTGCTTTTTTCGGACTCCTGCTAATTCCGCAGAGGAACAACCAGGCCGTGGAAATTAGCGCTGTTTTTCCAAAAAGATGGAAATATGATTTCAATTCAAACATGAATACACTGATTTGAATATGCTTGTTTTACTGAATTTATCGATTTTTTTACCTGATTCGTTAACGCATCTGTTATGCCATTCAACCTAATGAATCGTAACTTCCAAGTACTTTGTAACGAAAATTTGAAAAACGAAGAACTTCAAGACAAGCCTCTGTGTCCGCAGAATTGTAAAAATCTACGAAAAAAACATAGGCCCATGGTGTGTCTTTAGCAGGCCTTGATTCCAACCGGCAAAGGTTGATCTGAAAAAGATTGAAGACGCTTAAAAGCTGATACAGCAAACCGGAACGGTCATCCTGAAATTCGACTAAGAGCGAGGTTTTTTTGCAGGAATAATCAAGCAGTTCATTTTCACGGCGAGAGCGGACAACCAGGAAACGCGTTGTATTATTCTGATAATCCTGGACTCCTGAGGCGTATTTCCATTGTGGTTTATCTTCTGCAAAAGAAAGTGGAACAATGGCTGCGACAGGAGTGTTTCCGGATGCGACTGCTTCCAGAAACTGAATTCCGGAATCGACGTTACTTCTTGTCAATTTACTTTGCGCTTGGCCTAGATTCTTCGATAAAAATCCGCTGCTTTGTTCAAATGCCTGCGGATGCGCAAAACAATACTCTACCTGTTTCAATTCCGCGTTAGCCAGTAAAGCATACTCAATCAGCAAGTTTATCTCACCCAAAATCACCAAGTCATTACTGACCAGCGAATCCTGAACTTGAGCTACTGTTCCCGCAACAGAATTTTCTACCGGAACTACCGCGACAGATTCCGGAAATTCCGTAACTTTTAAAAGCGCTTCTACAAAAGTAGCGGTGTAGGTAACACTGACTCCGCTGCTGCGGACTTTTTGGGTGGCTTCATCACTGAAGGTGCCTTGCGGGCCCAAAGTGAAGATTTGGGAACAATCCTTTAAAGACATGAAACCGGCGAGGTTAAGAGGCAAGCAAACCGCCGGCGCTCTGAATGCGGGCCGGCTGAATGTTAAATTGATGGCTTAAGCAGCGATTGTTTTTCCGGAACGGATACACTGAGTACAAACACGTGTTTTTTTACGATTTCCGCCTGCCTGACGGATTCGCACGGTTTGTAGATTTGGCATCCAGCGACGCTTTGTTCTGTTATTTGCGTGACTGACCCGATTTCCATTTCCGGGAGTTTTTCCGCATACTTGACATATTGATGACATATCGATTTTCTTCTATTTTATTTTGTTCAATCTGATTCTTAGCCGTTGATGATAAGGGTTTTTTTAATAATATGCAATTCATTTATTTTCAGATTCTTCAGGCAATAATGGTTCTTGCCCAAATTCAGCTTTGTTTGTCATGACCCGAACACTCTGAACCGACTTGCTGGAAACTTTATTACCCCTTGCCTGAATACCTTTAATTGCCAAATCATCAAAGATGTAAATGTCGCTGGATTTTCTAATTCTGGGTGAAGGCACAAAGGACACCTCCAGTCTTATTCTTTCTCCCTGGCTTAAGTGCAAAATTTTTGCCCCTTTTTTTGCAGGAAACAGATTATATTCGCGGTCAAGGATAAATTTTTCCACCCGGAAGCGTTTCGCATAACAAACCCTGGTTGCCCCTTCCCAGTAAATAACATTGTGAACAGTCTTTGAATTTAATTTTTCCACGCAAATAGCATTTTTTCCAATGAACTGTTTTTCCGGAACACGGATTACCTGGTATGATCCGTCCTTGCGTATGACCACCATTTTGTCATAGGCAGAGCAAAAAAACGAAGTTGTGGAGGAATTGACATTCAGTCCCAAAAATCCTTCTTTACGATCCCAGCCAACTTTTTGTTTTTCCGCCACATCCTGAACACGTATTTCATCAAATCTTTTGATTTTGGTACGACGTGGATAATCCAATCCATATTTATCCTTGATTTTTTCCAGAAAATTAATTGTGTAACGGGTAATATCTTTCAAAGATTTATTCAGTGAACTGATTGTCACTTTCAGTTTATGCAGTTCTTTTTGGCTTTCATTCTGATCATAACGTGAAATACGTTTTATTTGCAGCGTCAATAATTTTTCGATATCTTCCTGCTCAACCGAAAAAGGCAGGACAGACTCAATATGAAGCACAGATTTCTTCACAACTTCGATAGCCTCTTCGTATGAATCACAAACTTCCAATTTCTGATAGATTTTTTCGCCGATGAAATACATTTCCATTCTGCGGAGATGCCACTTTCGCCGTGCATGTTCCAGTGACAGGAGCAATTCCTGCTTGAGTAAATCTTTCAACCGCAAAGTATTGTGCCGCAGAACTTCACTGACAGTCAGCAGAACAGGCTGATTTGCTTGAATAAGCAGCAAATTGACCGAAATGGAAACTTCACATTGCGTGAAAGCATAGAGCAATTTCAGCAATTTTTCTGTAGCCATTCCTCTTGTTGCTTTCAATTCAATTTCAACTTTTTCAGCAGTGAAGTCGTCGATTGAAGACAATTTAAATTTACCCTTGTTTACTGCATCCTGTACAGATTGAATCAAAGATTCGGTCGTCACTCCAAACGGCAACTCTCTAACAGTTAAGATTTTTTCATCAGTAATTTCGATCCGCGCACGAACCCGAACCTTTCCAATTCCGTCTTCATATTGTCCTGCATCCAAAAAACCACCGTTACGAAAATCCGGAAACAGCTTGAAGGGTTTTTCATTCAGAAAAGCAATTTGCGCATCAATAACTTCATTGAAATTATGCGGTAAAATTCGAGTTGACATGCCAACCGCAATTCCTTCTGCGCCAAACAGAAGTGCTACCGGTAGTTTTGAGGGCAGTACAATCGGTTCCTTATTTCTGCCATCGTAACTGTCAGAATATTCTGTCAACTCTGAATTAAAAAGTACTTCTTTCGCCAGCGGAGTGAGGCGCGCTTCGATGTATCTTGGAGCAGATGCAGGATCGCCGGTCAGTAAATTTCCGAAATTGCCCTGCTTTTCAATAAAATATTCCTTGTTTGCGATCACGACCAGCGCTGAACCGATGGATGCGTCTCCGTGTGGATGCAGCTTCATCGTATCGCCTACAATATTTGCAACCTTACTGAATTTTCCATCATCCATTTCCTTCATCGTGTGCATAATTCGACGCTGCACCGGTTTTAGACCATCTACAATATCCGGAATCGCGCGATCCTTAATCACATAGGACGCATATTCCAGAAAGTTTTGATCCATCAAAGGTTTGAGAAAACGCATTATTTTATTTTCAACTCACAATATTTTAGCTGCCGCCAAGTGGCATGATTGATAAAACTTCGCTTTTTTCTGTTACAAAACTATTTTAACAACGGAGGTAATTCCTTCTTTGTTACGGAGTTCTTCAACGACTGCTTCCGGTAAATCATCATCAACCCGAATCAGTGACAAAGCTTCGCCTCCACGTGTATTTCTTGCCAGTTGAAACTGGTCGATGTTGACACCATTTTTTCCTAAACATGTTCCCAAGATTCCAACCATTCCGGGACGGTCCTGGTTTGTGGTCGCCAATATTGTTCCTTCCGCTTCAAATTCACAGACAAAACTATTGATCAAAGTGATTCGCGGATGTGGCCCGCTGAAAACAACTCCACCAATGGCAAATTCCTTTCCTGCACCCGTAAATGTGCATTTGAGGGCACTCTCATAATCTGTAAATCCAGGGTCCTCTGTTTCTTCAATATGGAGGCCAACATTTTCCGCCTGCTGATCTGCGTTTACATAACTCACAAAATTTTTATGACTTTGCAACAAGCCCTTCAGAAAACAGAGCCTGAGCAGTGTTCCATCTTGTTTGGCCAATTTTCCACGGTACTTAATTTCTAAATGAGTTGGAGTAAACGAAATATATTGTGAAGAAAATACACCAAGCTTTTCTGCAAGAGAGGCATAAGACGCGACAGGACCACTACCTAAAACTTGAACACTCGGCATATTAACCGGATATTCCACGACTTCGCCGCGGAGAGCGCGGGGCGTCTGGTTTGCAATCGATTCCGCAATTCTCATTTGAGCCTCTGTTGTGGAGGCTCCGACATGAGGAGACATCACCACCTGAGGCAAGTTCCGAAAAGGATTATCTTGCGGCGGCTCCTCTTCCCATGTGTCAATTCCGGCGGCAGCGACCTTGCCGGATTTTAATTCTTCGAGCAAAGATTTTTCCTGAATAACTCCTCCACGCGCAGAATTCAAAATCACTACTCCGGACTTCATTCGGCTGAATTCCTTTGCGCCAATCATGCCTGTTGTTTCCTCCGTTTTAGGCACATGCAGCGTGATTACATCCGAGGTAGAAATCAGTTCGTCCCAAGTGCATTTTCTGGCATAATGCCGTTCAAAAACCTCATCGGCAATATAAGGATCAAAAGCAATTACTTCCATCTCAAAGGCTTTTGCGTAACGCGCGACACGATGTCCGACATTTCCAAGACCAATTATTCCAATTGTTTTTCCAAGCAGTTCTGTGCCGGTAAAAGTATGACGGTCCCACTTGAGTTTACTCATGTGAATATGTGCGGGAATAATTTTTCTCATCGCGGAAAGCAGCAAACCAATGGTAAGTTCCGCGGCAGAATTAGTGTTTTTTCCTGGAGTATTGATGACCAGAATGCCTTTTTCTGTTGCGTAATCAACATCAATATTTCCAATACCAACTGCCGCGCGGGCAATGACTTTCAACTTCGGGGCTTTGTCAATCAATTCTTTGGGAACAGGTGTTTCCGAGCGGGTCAGAATACAATGGAATGGCGCAATAATTTTTAGTATTTCCGCGAGAGGCAAGTCTGGGGCAAAATGGATTTTTATATCTTTTTCTTTACGCAGCATTTCCAGGCCAATTTCGTGAATTGAGCCCGTAACAAGAATTTTGTACATTAAAAAGATTTTTACTCAGGTTCGGTTTGCATTCAATTGCTGTATCCTATCATTCCATATTTTTGCTGACTACGCAAAGATTCTGGACTGATACTGAAGAATTTTAGTAGCTAAACTTGGTAAACGAAGAAAAATGGAGGAAAAAATAACAAATGTCTTAGAGGAGGGCTGGCTAAACGGGAGAAACTCTACTCCCGTTTAGCCAATCAAAATTCATAAACCCTTGCGGATCATTAGTTCCATGGGGTTCAGGCGGTGCAAACAGCGTGTGCGAATGGCTATCTGGCGAAAAGGGTAAAGATTTTTATTGGTAGATTTCATCTGCGTCTCCCGAATTTTAAATGATTAATATCAATGATAAAAAAGTTCCGAAAACTATTTTATCAAACTCTTGCACACATCTTGAAAGATGTACTAATAACATCGGTAGAACAATTATTTTCTTGAATTGTTTTTTATCAAAAGTACTGGAGCAGGTTAATATGGCTAGAGGAGGCTTTCGAGAGGGCGCGGGAAGAAAAAAAGAATATAACGAGCCTGTCAAAAAAATTCTATTAGGACTTCCGGAGTCTGTTTTGAAGCAGCTGGACAGCTATGCCTCTGCCAAGAACCTCTCTCGTCCAAAAGCTGTGGCAATTTTAGTAAAACAAGCGATGGCACAAAACAGCCAATTGGCGGTTTAGCATTATTTTTGATTCACCCAAATTACTTTTCATCCGTTTCTGCAGGAAACTCGGAATCCAGTTCTTTTAATTTTCGCGTCGCTTCCAGGTAACGCTTTTTTGACCTCCGTCTTTCCCACAATCCCAAAAGAATCATTGAGCTAAACAACATTCCAATTAAAACAAGTCCCATTTAATTCCAAACTTTATCAAATTCATCCTAACTGCATCTATCAGTATTTCGTTCAAATCCAGCCTGCAGTCACTTCTGTAATTCGTCTCTTTAGGTGGAGTTGAAAATCAACAACAGAACAGAGATTCCATAATAGACCGCAATTCCCCCAAGTACCCAGTTGACCCATTTCGGAGATTTCCCCTGAGCCTTTTTTCTATATCTTCTCCACAAATAGATTGAGCAAACAATCAGGAAAGCAAGAAAAATCCCTTTTGGTCCCATGTTAGCGTCTGCTCACTTTGATTCGTCTTTCCGATAAAGCACAGGATTTAAACTTTCATCATTATACATTTTCATTTGCTGATAAACTTTGAGCCGTTTTTCTCCGCTGCTTAAATCAGCAAGTAATTTAGAGAGACATTGTTCCAGATCTTTCCTCTGTTCTTGTAGCACGGAAAGTTTTCCTGCACATTTATTACGATGTTCCGCAGTCACCTCTTCACGCTGAATTTCTTCATCCATGTGGTGAATTTTAAGAGCATTTATAGAAAGCCGGTCAATCATGCTACCCGGAGTTTCACTATTCATTTCCGCTTCCGCATCATTTTTCACATTACCCGTAAATAAAATATTCACAAGAAACTGATCCATCCGCTCAATCAAATCATTTCGGCGCTGATTCAAAACATCAATCGCACGTTTGACAGACGCGATTTTTGAGTCAGAAACATCCGGATCTCGTGCCATATCTTCCTGATGCCATAATTCAAAATTGATCTGATGCTGCGTTGAAACCAATACAGGAAAATCGGTTGGTTCAGAAAAATCTGCCTGAGGCAAAAAGCTGTGCCACTGCTCAACCTCTTGAAGCTGCTGTTTCAACAACTCCTTTGTTTCAAACAAAAAAACCATTAAAATTCATTTAGTTGAGAGTTTTAATCATCTTTTCCAATTCAGTCTGCACCGCTTCAACAGTAACACCGTGGAGACACTCCAGTTCACATTTTGGGAAAGTGCATTTATTTTTGCAGCCCGGATCAAATTCCAGCGCACGATGTTGAGTCGGTTGAGGAGGTGTCCAATTCGCCGCCCATGGTCTGCCAAAAATCGTCAGCGTTGGAGTTCCGCAGGCAACCGCAAAATGTCTCGGACCATTGTCATTGCCAAGATGCAAATCAACCCTGTTTAAAATCGCCAGTGTTTCTGAAAGCGATGGAGTATCATAGTCCGGAAGCGCCTTCTTTTTCATCGCCTTCCGTACGGCATCAATAAAATGCCCCTCTCCGGGTCCAAAAAGATATAATATTTTTGCTTTGTAGTTTTCCACCAACCAGTCGGCGATCATGGCAAAACGTTCAGGAGGCCACACTTTATACGGCTGACGGGAAACCGGAGATAAAGAAACCACAAAATCGCTATCTTCTATCTCAAGTTGCTCAAAAAGCTGTGCCGCGTATTTTTTATCTTTTTCGTCCGCAAAAAAATCCAGTCCGAAATCATTGGCGGAAATTCCAAGTGGTCCCAGCAATTGAGCTTTATCCTGCGCGGCGTAAGTTACCTTTGTGGAAATATCAACAGGATGGGTGTAGGCCCAGCCCCTTCCCCGAAAATTAAAGCCAATCCGAATCGGTGCTCCGGAAAACCGCGACATAAAAGCGCTCCGTGGATTTCCAAAAAAATCAATTACACAGTCAAATTGGCGTGCGCGCAGTTTCCGGAAAAACGAAATTGTCTCACTGAATGATTCCGGCTTACGGTACAGAAGAATTTCGTCCAGAAAAGGATTTTCCTGCAAAACTTGGTCTGCTGGTGCTTCTGTCAGAAAAGTCAGCTCTGCTTCCGGAAAAGATTCACTCAACAACCTGATTGAAGGAGTTGTCATCAAAACATCACCAATCCTCCTTAACTGGATCAATAAAAATTTCACTCGAGCATCACCTTTATTCCAGATCCGTCAAATCTTTGAAGCGCTTTTCTGTTGAAGAAATCTCAATTATTTGCGCACCAAGTTTTTCACCAACCACCACAGATTTTGCTTTCGCGATCTCTTCATCGTTAATATAAAGTTTCAAATTTTCTTTCACTTTTGTGTCCAACTCGAGCATGGAGCCTTGACCGAGTCGCAGAATTTCTTCAATTTCCATCTTGCATTCTCCTAAAACCAACCGAGCCGTAACCGGCATTTCCATTAATTTCTGGATTTGTGGTCCAAGTTCTTTTTTGGGTGACTTCATTTTTTGTTTTCCTTTGCTCATCTATTTTTTAAGAAGGAAGATTTTATCAAATCAATTTTAGCTCGCAAGTTTTCTCAAATATTGCTATTTTTTACGTTCAATACTTAAACCATACCGCTTACTTTCGAGCAGAACAAGTTGATTTAATCTTAAATAACAGTAAAAAGAAATGTCACCTAAACAAAAAACTGCCACAAAAAGACACGCAAGCAGCCGACCCAACAAACGGAATCTAAAAAAGCGACGCCAGCAAATTCAGGAGAATGCAGAACTTCTCCAGTCTCTTGCCCAGGAGTAATGGATCCAAAGGAGAGTTTCGGAAACCTGATTCCTGATCCGCTCAATAAAAAACTTCAGCAGGAAGGAGTTCCGTTTTCAGAACTTCGTCAGGCGAGCAATGTTCCTGAAAAATTGGTTGAGCAAATCTACCGTTTATGGCGCAGCGGAACCCTCCGAATTGAGCGCAACTGGAACGGAATTCTGGATCAACCGAGTAACATTCCTTACAGCAACAGCGCCTGTTTGCTTCCGGATGACCGTCTTTATCTTGGAATCTCAAGTCTGCTTCACTGCTGGAAAATCGCGACCTGGAATGTGAATTCAATCCGGACACGCCTGCCTTTAATTTTACAGTGGCTGAAGGAACATAATCCGGATGTCGTTTGTTTACAGGAAACTAAAGTTGAAGACGCGCAGTTTCCTGTCTGGGAACTTCAACAAGCCGGATATGAATCAGTTTTTTCCGGACAAAAATCCTATAACGGAGTCGCCATTTTATCCAAACATCCAATCCGGGATGAACAACGTGGTTTTCGTAACGGCTACGATCCGGAAAATGCCCGCCTGATTGCGGCCACAGTTTCCGGAGTACGGATAGTCAATGTTTATGTACCGCAAGGTCAAACCACAGAATCAGAAAAATTTCAATATAAGCTCAATTTTTTTGCGGAACTAATTCAGGAAATTCGGAAATATAGAAAATCAGAAAGTGCTTTTGCGATCATGGGTGATTTCAATATTGCGCCAACAGCGGAAGATCTTTCGGATCCAGCATCAATGCGAAACAAAGTCAGCTTTCATCCGGAGGAACACGCACTTTTAGCAGAACTGAAGGAGATTGAATTGAGTGATCTTTTCCGCAAATTTGATCAGCGATCCGGTCAATTTTCATGGTGGGATTTCCGCACCCGAGGTTTTGAACGTGATGCAGGAATGCGTATCGACTATATTCTGGCAAATTCTGTTTTGACTTCCTCCTGCCAAGCATGCATAATCGATACTGAAGCACGAGCACAAGATCGGCCTTCCGATCATGCACCAGTCATTGCTGAATTTAATCTTTGACTTAAAATAAATAATATCACAAAAAAAATCATGAAGCGTGCAAAAACTCTTAAAATAATCATGATTGCTTGCCTGCTTCTTGCATTTACCGCATGGCAAGTTTCAGCTGCAATTCCGGAAGAGCGCCCCGGAGCATTTTCAATGATAATTGATGTTCCAATTCGTGTACTTGGCATGGGATTGGCGCTAGTTGGAACTGCTTTTTTTATTGTGGCATTACCATTTGCACTGACTTCGGGAAGTACCGGAGATGCCTGGAACGCTCTGGTGGTTGAACCATTTCAGTTCACCTTCACCCGACCACTGGGTAAATTTGATGAATGGAAGGTTCCGGCTGAAACCACTGATTCATCTGAATAAAAACTTAAAAAGGCGATACTATGAAAGCTAAAATCATCTTAAGCACATTTGCGACAACTATGCTGATATTTTCCAGCACACAAGCCTTTGCGCTTTTTTCATTTAGCGTGGGGGTTCCTATTTCACAAAGTTTTACTGCTAAAAATGCTGACGGAAGTAAAGTTGCTGAATCCGATGGTGTGAGCGGAGTTTTCATGCATGCAAGTTTACCAATTTTGGTTGGACTTGGAGTTGAGAATTATACAACGAAAATAAAAGGCACTTCGCCTGTTGATTTAGCAACAACGATGTATGATATCTTTTACATGCTGCCGATTCCGATTATCAACCTGACCATTGGCTTAGGAGCAGGAAGTACAGAGCTGCTGTGTACTACTTGCTCTGCAAAATATGATAAAGGAAAACCAACCCAGTGGTATGCCAGCCTCGGCGTACCGTTTTTTCCCTTCTTTGACATGCATCTCAGCTATCGTTCAATCACATCAAAAATAGCAGTCAAAGCCGGTGGTGAAGTTGACTATAGTGGAAACGTAACTGGAGTTGGCATCATGTTCAGTTTCTAAACAAAAGCTCTGCCACAAATGTTAAACAAGTCAAAATATTTCCGTAAACTGTGTATCTCAGCTTGTTTAATTTTGGGGCTGACTTTCCTTGCAACTAGTGCAAAAGCACAGTTCATCGGCATCAATTTTGATGCAGCAATTGCATATTCTGCTGCTTCCGGAAGTGCCTCTGGCGGAGCTGTAGGGATCACCCATCCAGTACCTTTTATTCCAAACTTGGGTGCTTCAAGAGTCATTTTTAACGAGACAGAAAACACAACCTCATCTGCTGATGCTAACTCGGTTCTTACTCTTGAAACAAAAACCACCATAAATACGGTCAATTTTTTCTACAACGTTCCATTTCCTGTTGTTTCAATTGCTTTGGGAATAGGTGCA
>JAESQU010000093.1 GCA_016764995.1 SAR324 cluster bacterium
ATCCTCAATAAAAACACTCATAACTTCATCGCAAAACCAGACAAAAATTGATTGAAATCTGGTTTCTACATGAAATTGACTGAAATCTGGTTATTAGAGGTTCCCTTTATTCAAAACATCAAAGGGTTTGCCTATTTTTAAAACTCTTGCTAGAGTTGGCGGGCAAACTTAAACTTTATCCAGTCAGCAAAATGTATATTGAACTGAACTGTATTACAAGACTATGATTTACAAAGGATTTATCATGAATAAGCGATTTATCACCGGATTAATTATTCTTGTGCTGGGAGCCGCATTTTCAATGAATGTCTTTGCAGAAGGAGACTTGAAACGAGGAGAAGCAAAGTACAAAGTCTGCGTTGCCTGTCATGGCGCAGATGGTGCCGGAAGAAAAGTAACAAACGCACCCAGAATTGCAGGTCAACAGTCGTGGTACTTAACGAGACAACTCAATAACTTTAAAAATGGTATTCGAGGATCGCACGTAAAAGACATTACCGGACTACAAATGCGCCCCATGGCAATGAGTCTTATTTCAGATCAAGACGTTGAAGATGTTGTTGTGTATATCGGCACATTGAAAGGCCGTGTGGTACAAAGTGGTATAGCAGGAGATGCACAAGCAGGAAAATCATCTTATGCTGTTTGTGTCACTTGTCACGGCGCAAACGGTGAGGGTAAAGAAGCGTTGAACGCACCTAAAATTGCCGGACTGCCGGACTGGTACGTAGTAAGGCAACTGAATAATTTCAAAAACGGAATTCGCGGAGTACATGCCAAAGATATTTATGGTCAGCAAATGCGCCCCATGGCAATGACACTCGCAAACGATGAGGCGGTCCGAAACGTGACTGCTTATTTGGCGTCTTTAAAAGGAATATCTACAGCAAAACCGGTTGCTGTAAAAGCCAGTACTGTAGTAACGGTTGTGACGACTCCTGTAAGCGAACCACTTTATGCTCCCTGTGCTTCATGTCACGGCTCAGAAGGAGAAGGAAATCAAAAACTTGGAGCTCCACGTTTGGCTGGACAGCATGACTGGTACTTAAAACGACAATTACGTAACTGGCGTAGTGGTATCAGGGGAACACACTCAGAAGATGTTTATGGGATGCAGATGCGTCCAATGGCAATGACTTTAGCTAATGACGCCGCCCTGAACAAGGTGGTGAAGTTTATCGGCACACTTTCAGGTGCGCCGTTAAAGACTTCAATTCAAGGAAACACCGGCGCCGGAAAATCAAGTTATGTGACTTGCATTGCTTGCCATGGTGCACAAGGAGAAGGAAATAAAACCCTGAACGCACCAAAAATTGCCGGACTGCCGGACTGGTATATTGCAAGGCAGCTTCGCAGTTTCAAAAAAGGAATCAGGGGAACACATCAAAAAGATACTTATGGAATGCAGATGCGCCCAATGGCCATGACTTTGGCAAATGATGAGGCCATTGATAATGTGGCCGCGTACATTGCGACTTTCAAAGAAGATGCTGTTTCCGTTTCAACTAAAACCGTTAAAGCAACGCCAACTGCCACTGCCACTGTTTCCGGTTCTGCCGAAAACGGAAAAACTCTGTACGCTCTCTGTGTTTCTTGTCACGGAGCGGATGGAGCCGGAAACAAAGCGCTTAACGCTCCTAGAATTTCCGGACAAAAGGAATGGTATATTGCACGTCAGTTGGCAAGTTTCAAAGCAGGAATGCGCGGTTCTCACGAAAAAGATATTTATGGACAGCAAATGCGTCCGATGGCTATGACACTGGCCAATGAACAGGCTGTCGCGGATGTGGCGGCATATCTCAGCACTCTGCAAAGTTCGTCTGCCGCACCAACAGTACAAGGTGATGCTGCCGCAGGAAAAGCCGTTTATGCTGTCTGTGCGTCCTGTCACGGCGCAAATGGCGAAGGCAACAAAGCTTTGAATGCACCAAAAATTGCCGGACAACAGGACTGGTATATCGTGAGACAACTCCAAAACTTTAAAAAGCGAATTCGTGGGAGTGATCCAAATGATACTTATGGTCAGCAAATGAGTCCGATGGCCATGACACTTGCGGATGAAACGGCGATAAATAACGTGGCTGCCTACATTTCCACTTTCAAATAATTCACGCCTTTTGGGGAACCTTTTCCGGTTCCCCTCATCTTCCTCAGTTTCTGCATTTGCTGACAGAGTTTTCTCTGCAATTACTTTGTCAGTTACTTTCCTGAAAAATTCAAGAGCTACAAATAAAACCAAATTTTTGTTGCCTCTTTAGACAATTATTGCTATAAATTTTCAGGTACTAAAACGTAATTTAGCATTTTAATGCTGTTCTCTTGACCTTGACATAAAAGGAATAAAATATGAAAAATCTATTGGTTTTCGGATTTACTTTCACTCTCGGAATTGTACTTGCTTTTAACGCGAATGCCGCCGGCAACGCGGCAAAAGGGAAGGCGGCTTATGCGGTTTGTCTTGCTTGCCATGGTGCAGACGGCATGGGAAATAAAGACCTAAATTCTCCAAAGATTGCAGGCCTTTCTGCTTGGTATCTGGAACGGCAACTGAAAAATTTTAAGGCTGGACTTCGTGGTGCAAACCCAAAAGACAATTTTGGTATGCAAATGCGGCCGATGGCTTTAACTCTGCCAAACGATCAAGCCATTGCTGATATGGCGGCTTATGTGTCAAACATGCCTGAAAAGAAGATTAGTTCAAATGTAAGCGGTGATACGAATGCGGGCAAGGCAGCCTATATGCTTTGCCAAGCCTGTCATGGAGCAAACGGAGGCGGAAATAAAGCTTTAAACGCACCAAGGCTGGCAGGACAACATGATTGGTATCTGGTGCGCCAGCTTAAAAACTTCAAAGCAGGAATACGTGGGACGAAGACAGGCGATACTTATGGAGCGCAAATGCGTCCGATGGCGATGACTTTAGCAAATGATGAAACCGTCAATAATGTCGCAGCATACATTGCCACTTTCAAATAATCTAAAACAACCATGCTCTTTTGAAAGACTCCTGAGACTTAGTATCTGCTCTCAGTCAAAGAGCTTGAACTTTTCTCAAAGCCGATAAGCTTAGTGTGCAAATCTTTTTAGAAAAGCGAGACAACACTTCGTCATGGAGTAGGGTAATTGTGCTTGCCGCAGCACTGTTGTTAGTCTTGTTCATAAGTTTTCTATTTTTTTTAGCGGTAGGAATTGAACCCATAGCTGCTTACAAGATTGTCGGTGAAGAAATTTTTCTGACAAAATACGGCTGGCAGGATCTGCTGGTCAAGATGACGCCGTTGATGTTTACAGGACTTGCGGTAGCGCTTGCAGCACAAATGCGGCAGTGGAACATTGGCGCGGAAGGTCAGTTTCACATGGGCACTTTTGCCATGACCTGGGTTGCTTTGCATTTCGATGGTAAACTGCCTGTCGGCATGCTGATTGTGCTGATGTTTATAATGGCCATGATAGGCGGCGGGTTATGGGGTAGCGTTCCGGGATTCCTGAAAGCCCGTTTCGGCGTTAATGAAATCATCACCTCTCTCCTCCTCAATTATGTTGCTGCGGCATGGATCGATCATCTCTTGTTTGGTGCGTGGCGTGATCCTGGAAGTAACAATTTTCCAATCACCAAAGAATTTTCAGTAGCCGCGCAACTGCCGACATTTGGCAACACCTCAATTCATGCCGGGCTGATTCTGGCCTTTATCTTTGCGGCAATTGTTGCCTGGATTTTGTGGAAAACCCAGCTTGGTTTTAAAATCCGCCTGACTGGAGACAACCCTGACGCAGCGCGCTACGCAGGAGTGAACATCCGCACATTGACCATCCTCGTCTTTGCGGCAAGTGGAGCAATTGCCGGACTTGCCGGATTCAGTGAAGTCGCGGGTATTCATTATCGCTTACAGCAAAACATCTCAATTGGTTATGGTTACACAGGTATCATTGTGGCCTGGCTCGCCAGAAATCATCCCCTTGGTGTTGTCTTAAGCGCATTTTTTATGTCCATTGTTTTTGTCAGCACAGAAGTTCTGCAAATAGAATACGGCCTCCCCATTTCAATGGTTTATTTGTACCAGGGGATCATTTTGTTTACTGTTTTAGGTTCAGATATTTTTACTGAATATCGTTTGCGGATAACACGATTTTTGGTTTAGCCAAAAACACTATATTTGTTTTTGTGTGTTTTTGGCAAAAAAGTATGAGTGCTTTTTAAAAACAAATAATCATGGAATTTTTCATTCAAATTTTGATTGCTGCGGTTGTCATGGGCACACCTTTGTTATTCGCAACACTGGGTGGCGTGATCAGCGAACGAGCCGGAGTGATCAATCTCGGTATGGAGGGGTTGATGCTCGTAGGAGCATTAGTCGCGTTTGTCGTCATGCTGAATACAGGAAGCTACTTTTATGCAGTCGCGGCAGCGGCTTTCGCTTCCGGAATTGTGTCAATGATTCACGGCGTAGTTTGCTTAATGCTGAGGGCCAGTCAGATTGCTTCCGGTTTGGCACTGACTTTTTTCGGAGCAGGACTCAGTGGTTTGTTTGGAGACAAACTGATGGGAGAAACTGTAGAACCTTTGAGCAGAATTCCTATTCCCGGACTGCATGCCATTCCCGTTCTTGGACCGGTACTTTTCAATCAGGATGCACTAGTTTATTTTTCCTACCTTTGTGTTGTTTTGTCATGGTGGATGCTCTTTAAAACAAGGTTGGGACTGAACATCCGATCAATGGGAGAAGCTCCGGAAGTTTGCGATTCGCTTGGACTTTCAGTTTTAGGTTATAGATTTTTTGCAGTAACAGTTGGAGGAATGTTGATTGGAATAGGAGGTGCGTATTTTCCGCTTGCATTAACTCCATTTTGGGTGGATGGTATTACTGCGGGTCGCGGATGGATTGCTGTTGCTTTGGTGATCTTCGCATTTTGGGATCCCGTTAAGGCATTGGGAGGAGCTTATCTCTTTGGTCTTGCACTGGCCTTGGAGCTGCGTTTGCAAATATTGGGCATCGACATATCTCCCTATTTTTTGAAAATGCTGCCTTTTGTTTTAACAATTTTGGTACTGACTTTGGTGACAATCCGGAATAATCGGCGCGGAATCCAAGTCATGCCTGCCGCACTGGGAAAAGTATTTTTCAGAGGCGAAAAGCACTGAACCCTTGTGAAACTTTATCCGGTATAGTACCGGATTTCGCAACGAACCCGTTTGAGGTTCATTTAATCTTTCTCTAGGAGATAAAATGAGAAAAATAATTTCAAAAATAATTGGAGTCTCCCTGACTCTGTTGATGGTTGGCGGCTACGCCTGGGCAGGAAAGCCCAGTGTTGGCTTCGTTTATGTCGGC
>JAESQU010000094.1 GCA_016764995.1 SAR324 cluster bacterium
AATGAGTTTAATTGGAGGATAAGTTTTCATGCTAATCGGCTTGGTTTTCTACTTCCAATAATCCAGAAAAAACTAAAATCTATAGACGCAACGATCCACCAATCCACAGACGCAGCAAGCCACCAATCCGCAGACGCGGCAAGCCACCAATCCACGGTCGTAGCAAGCCACCAGTCCGCAGTCGCGGCAAACCACAAAACCCCGGCTCAAGCTGGGGAATCCCGGTCAGATTCTTCCCTCTCTATTTAGACATCAAAATAAAACCCGGCTGACAAGCTGCACATGCCTCAGAAACAGCTGCAACTCAAAACAGTTACGGCCAGCATATGCAACTCGCAGCCGGGCAAATCAAGCTGTTTTGATATATAAATAACAAAGCCAAAAAATAGTACAAGGCTATTCTTTGGCTTTTATAGTTTCAAATATTTTACGGTTGATTCTGTTCTCACACAGAAAGTATTTTTGTTTCCTCCGACAAACTCTTAAAAAGTCGTCATTTTGCTCAGAAAGAACGCTAGTTTTCTACTTCAGTCATGATACACTTATCCGCCTGATCAACGCTCAAAAGATGTAACACCCCCCTCTTTTCGCGACAGTTCAGCACAGTTTTCACTAGCTACATTTATCCAAACTGTAAAATCCGGAAATACATTTATTTCCCGATTATGAAAACACAGCATTCGGCAGTTCTCCCTTTTGAAAAGGATTCCCGCGTGAGAAATTATTCAATTTTCAAAGAACTATAGAGAGGCTCAGTTTTTTGTCGGCCTCTCCTGATGATGATAAAATTTCATTTTGGAGCATCCTCGTTTTTCTGCATTCCGTGGTATTGGTAAAGATACCAACATGCAACAGAACGCCAGGGTCTCCATTTTTCCGCAATCTGAATTGCCGGATCTTTCCAGTCTTTTTCCGGAAGATCATACAGCCTTTTCATGGCTGCTTCAATTGCAGCATCTCCCAGCGGCAACAAATCCGGACGATTCAAGGTAAAAAGTAAATACATTTCTGCAGTCCAGCGTCCAATACCATGGACTTGAATAAGAGTTTGCATTGCTTGTTCGTCAGTCATTTTTTCCAATGCAGAAAAATCCAGCTCGCCACTCTCAACCCAACTTGCCAAACCACGCAGATATTTGATTTTCTGAAAAGATAAGCCCACACTTCTCAAGATAGAGTCATCCAGATTCAGTAAAACTTCCGGATCCGGTTTGTCATTTTCAAAGAGCTTCCGGAAACGTTCCCGGATTATGTTTGCTACATGGTTGGACAATTGTTGTCCAATTATGGAGGACGACAATCCCGCAAAACCACCTTCATTCCGAATCAACTCACAAGGCCCCGCACGTTCCATTATTCCGGCAATGCGCGAGTCCGCATGTCGTAAATGCAACTCGGCCTCATTCCATTTTTTCATCTTCACAAATAATTTTCAGCTTAAGGCTTTATCCGCAGCACCTTAATTCATCTAGACCGTCTATGTTCAAAATCTGCGGCAACCGTAAATTTCTGAAAATCCCCTTCGACTCCGCTCAGAGAACGATTGCGCTCAGAGAACGAGATTGCGCTCAGAGAACGAGATTGGGCTCAGAAAACGAGATTGCGCTCAGGAAACAGTTTTGAGACGCCCTAAAAACAAAACCCGGCTGACAAACAATACATGCCTCAGAAACACTGCAACTCAAGATCAGTTGCGGCCTACATGTACAGTTCGCAGCCGGGCATTTCCGGCAGAATTAAATTTTTCAAACAACAAAGCCAAAAAATAGTGTGATACTACCCTTTGGCTTTAACTAAGATTTAATATAATTTTTCCTTTTTGTTCATCCAGTAAGATTTATCCGCTTTTCGGCGTTATCCTGATTATTTTGCAGCACGCCATGCGGAATGTTCTGTTTATTAGTTTTTGCCTTATTTTTCGTGTTTATCTGCACCCAGGCTGCGCGTAATTCTTTGAGTAAATCGATAACAACAATTACCGGTTCAGACTTTTTTTCCATGTTCGCTTCAATCAATTGACTGAACATGTAGCTGTAGAGTGACTGCAGATTTTTCGCAATATCACCACCATGTTCCATGTTCAGGGTTGCCATCAGTTCTGTCACAATGTTTTTGGTTTTGATCAAGCAATTATGAACCTTTTCAATTTCACCTGATTTTATATGTTCGACCGCAAAGCTGGCATTTTTTATTGCACCATCATAGAGCATAATGATCAGCTTATTTTGATCAAGTGTGTTGACAGCAGCCTTTTTATAGGCATTCTGATAGTTACCATACGTACTCATCGTATCTCCTGTATCATTTTAGTATTAGGACCTCTTTGCCCCGCTCATGGCGGAGAGTTGCTGACTGATATAATTTTGTTGGGATTTCAATCTCCCCATCGTGCTGTCCAGTTTGGCAAATTTATTTTGCAGCCGGGACCGTTTGCTATCAGCCCTTTTGTTTAAACGTTTGATTTGCTCGTCAAAACTACTCATTTGCCCGGTAATATCATCAGTGGCACGCTTGACATTACCACCAAGAGGATCATTCAATTTACTCAGTTTATCGCCTAACTTGACTGCGACACCCTTGGATATCTTTACAGTAGCTTCTTCATTATCAACCAGATCGGCATCATCAAGTGTGACGAAAATCCTCAAACCTTCAGTATTTGAATCTTCCGCACCAACCAATAATTGCCCTCTCCCTTTTGCTTCCACGTTTCCTATTGATCCTTCGACATTCTCGCCTGGGGTGCTGACTCCTTCTTCCAGACCCAAACTTGTCAGATCCATTCCTGAGCCGGCTTCAACTTCAATTGAACTACTATTTCCATACGTACTTGAAATTATTTTCAAGCGCCCCTCTACTTCACGTACCTGGATCCCGCGGCGTCCTAAAACCTTATCTTCCATCAAACGGTTCTGCAAAGTTTTTGCAAGACTTCCTGGAGTATAGGTGTCCTTGCGTAACTCAATCGGGTCAGAAACCCTGCCGTTCAGTTTAACAATCAAAACGTTATTTGTATCATCTACCTTTACTGTACCAGCAAGAGGTGTTCCCAAATAGAATCCGCGTTTGGCTGTATTTGAAATATCTACTCTGTAACCGCTGGGATTAACCCTGGTTTTTTCCGTCATTCCCAGAAAACTAACGCCGGGATTATCTGTTTTTCCGTGGCTGCGGAATAAATTTGCAACATCAGAAAAAGCATCAACTATCTTTTCGTTCAACCTTTTCTCATCAATCGACATGAGTCCTCTGTCATCGATTTTCAATCCAATCGAGAAAAGCATATTTGTTGCTTGCGGTAAACCACTCACTGTTCCAATTGTTGTGGTCGCAATCTCATTGACCATCTGGGCCAGATTCCTGTCACTTAACAAAGGTGCGGCTGTGTTTGTTGCTTTGTTGAACTTTGACATTTCTTTCGCTGTTGCCTGAAATGTATTGTAAGCATCAACAAAATCATAAATGCGCTCTTTGGCAACCTCTGTGTCGCCCAATACGGAAATAGTTACCGGATTTTTACTTGGCGAAAAAAACTCCAGATCAAGTCCGGGGATCACATCATTTGCCTCATTTTCAGAACGCCTTATTTCAAGTCCTTCTCCGCTCCTGGTGGCGCCAAGACGTAAGACCAAATCCTGTGCCAGTCTGACAGTTGACGTATCTGTTGAGATAGTAAAAGAATCATCTTCATACAAATCTCCTTCTCCAAGAGCCAGTCTTAAACCTTCATCAAACAAAATCGCGTTTCCGGAAACATAACCTTCTCCAACTTCTACTGAACCCGTGCCGCCAAATGTATCTTCCCACCTTAGTTTCAGCCCTCGCGTGATTCCTACAGTCCCTCTCTTATCAACAATAAAAGTGTAGGTTTTTGCAAGATCCGGTTCATATTTGCCGGATATTTCAATTGAGGCATTACTGAGCCTGCCGGATAATCCGCCAATTCCATCTGCGACACTGAGCGCGCTTTTCTCTTTGCCGTCATCAAGTCCTTCATATTCCGCGTAGGTCTGCCATTTTGCTAAGACGTCCACTTTATTTGAGACTCCGCGGTGTTCTTCATCACTCCACCACATAACTTCTGAAGTTGGCGCGATCACATCAACATCAGTTGTATCACCGTCGCGTAAAACACTGGGGTTCACTTCGATAAATAAACCGTGTCCAAGAGGCAGTCTTTTCGGATCACGACGGCCTTTTTTACTGAATTCCAAATCGAAAAGTTCCTCACCGTCTTCTGAATCAAAAGCGGTTGCTTTATCAAATGGGCCTTCTCCTTTGCCCACTTCACCCAAATATGGATGACCAATATTTACAGAACCTTTTTCTCCGCTTTCAGAGAATTCGTAATGCAGTTTAAGCGGGCTCGGTCCACCGACCTGTCCATTTCCCTCAACTCGAAAAACTATAGTATCATCTTCTAAACCGTCGTAAGTACCGACAACTCTAACTCCGCCTTCTGAAGCCTTACTGCTCCAGTCGGAAGGTTGTGAAATCTGGGGCGCGCGTTCCGCCTTGCTCAACCACCAGAGCAAATCAGATTTTTCCGCGGCCACATCAACAGTAAAGGTATCGCCGGCAACAACTTCACCGTCACTAATCAATAATTTTAATCCATCAGTAACATCAAGTGGACTTCCGGGAATATAATTAAATTTATTGATTTCTATTTCACCTTCTCTGCCGTTTTTGTCCTTCCAACCGATGAGTACACCGGAATCAGAAGGGATCATTCCGGAACGAATTACACGAAAAGTAAAGACGTTATCATCTTCTCCTGTATATGTTCCTCCAACTTCTACTATATTGGTTGAACCACCAAATCCTGCTCCAGTAGTAGCTTCCGGTGCTTTAACGTCAAATCCTTTCCAGGTCGAAGTTTTATCAAATGTGTTTTCGTAACTCGGTGCGCCAACTTCTCCGCCTTTTAGATTTACGTCAATATCAATTCGTCCCTGCTCACCCTTGACATTACTGGTCAACAGCAAACGAAAAGGCGTATCACCATGTGTTTTGGCGATATATGCCTCCACATCCGCATCCGAGTTGTTGATGGCTCGCTTCAAATCTACGAGAGTATCTTTGCCTTCCGCAAGATTGATTGTGACAGGTGTTTCATCTTCTTCATCTCCAACTTGAATCTGCACTCTTCCTGTACCAATGCGGGTGCTGTCGCTCTCAAATCCCTGTGAAGTTATTTGATGCGACAAAGCCACAGATTCCACGATAATTGTGTGTCTGCCGGGCACGGAATCTTTCCGGGCTTTTGGTTCAACCACATCCGGATCGCTCGTCTCTACTTTACGGGCCTCCCAGATTTCGAATTTATCCAGTGCTTCGGTTACTCCCTGGAGTTTATTCAGTTCAGCTTTGACTGCACCCCAAGCCTCCAACTCTTTTACTTTCTGATCTTTTCGGGCTTCAACAGGTTTAATCCGCCGCTGCTCGATTGCCATGAAGCGGTCGATGATCTCCCTTGTATTCAGCTTTGACCCTAAGCCGGTAATCGCGTTCGGATTTAGTTCTGCCAAGACGGTTCCGTTTTTTGAAGAATGCAGTTTTGTCGACTTCCGGATCATTCTCCGGAAAAAAGGCAGTTATTTGCCTAGTTGATTTTAGTCAACTAACTGATATAAAATAGTTTTCTTTTTTGCAAGTTCAAAGCGAACCGGCAGTTAGAAACCATTTCAAAAAACATTCCAATCAACCGTTTGAATTAAGCAGCTGTAAAACGGACTGTGGAACCTGATTGGCTTGAGCCAACATTGCTGTACCGGCAGAAAGCAAGATCTGATTTTTGACCAGCGAGCTCATTTCCTGTGCCATATCTGTATCTGCCAACAGAGATTCCGAAGCAGTCAGGTTTTCCTTTGAGACACGCAAGCTGTGTAAATTTGCTTCCAAAGCATTTTTCTGAAATGAACCCAGATTACCACGCATCGTGGAAACATCATCAATTGCTTGATCAATCAGTAGCAAAGAATCTTGTGCGGCATCTGCGTCAAGTACATCAATTTCCGCCAAACTCCTAAATTTGCTGTCATTTTCGACTCTGTTAGAAAGTTGTTCCGGATTAATGCTGTCCACCGAAAAACGTCGAAATTGCCCTTGATTTGGACCAATTTGAAAAACAAGAGAATTTTGTGAAACATGGACATATCCGTCAACATCCGCACCAACCAGAAATTCGTTGTTTTGTTCACGTTTGAGTAATCCGGTAAATTTATTATCAGTTCGATTAAAAATTTCGTAAATTACATCGTCTGTTGTTTCACCATATTTCAAAGTTACTCCCTCAGCTTCCGCACCGGGCGCACCGGTGAGGAATTGTCCTCGCCCCATTGCCGCGCCTCCTGCACTAACCTCAGGCAAACCACCGATTGTACCTTCCACATCACGGCCTGAAAGTGCAAAAACCGCTTCGTGAGCTTTTGTATTGGGACCAAAATAGTTAGCCAAAGTTGACGAAACTGTGAAGCCGGGATCACTACCAAATTGACGATGCCGCAAAACAATCACTTCATCCATACCGGTGACAAATTCGTTGATCTCTCCCGGTGTTCTCGAAATTTCTTTCAGGGCATCATTTAAGGTGTCGAAGTTTTCCAGAAAGGGGCCTAAATTATCTGAGGGACGATAAATATAAATATCCAGATCCATTCTTGCTTCATCTGTTACTCGCTGCATCTCATGCGCAATCAGTTGTTGAATGGCTCGTTCCGTTCTCAGTTTTGCTTCTGGAGTTCCGTTACGTTTGGCGGAGCTGATCAATTTTTCAATTGTCTGTCGCAAATCATTGTTGTTTTTCAAATCGATGGAAACTGTGCGTCCACCTTCATTTATCACAAAAGAAATGTAGTGGTTTGGATCAGATGATGATACATCTTCAAGACTCAATCTGCGCATACCCACCGTCATGGAACGTGTCGCGACCTGAGTGATATCAACTTTGAAGCCGTTTGACGGAGTAGATTTTGCGCCTTCTGAGGCAGAAACAAATTCCAGTCCATTTCCAACAGCGACACCGGTCGCGGAATTACTTCCATCGAGCAATGTTCGTGTTCCAAACTGAGTGTTACGGGCAATATTTTTTAAAGTTGAGAGGATGTTTTCCACTTCATTCTGGTCTGCCTGCAACATTTTTTCATCATTTGTACCTTCGTTTGCAGCATGTATCGCCAATTGGCGTAAATTGATTAACATGTTGCTCACCTCATTTAAGGCACCTTCTGTGGTTTGAACCATTGAAATAGATGATTCAGAGTTTCGTATTGCTTGTCCAAGACCTGAAATCTGGGTTTTCATTTGTTCAGAAATCACGAGGGACGCCGGACCATCAGCAGCATGATTGAGTTTCCGCCCGGAAGACAATCGCTCCAGGTTTTTACCCAACTCACGTTCTGTCTTCTGTAAGTGTCTCAGCGCGTTCAGTGCCGCAATATTTGAATTGACTCGCAATGCCATGTGTTTTTATCTCTCAGTATTCCAATAAAAAGGTACTCATGACCATTTATCGGTACACAGTCAAATTTCTTTAGTCTATTTTTAAATCTGCACCACAAAATTGTAGATTGGATTTTGTGCAGTTCCTCCTTTCATCGGTAATCTGGATTTTTTCTTTAATATGTTTGCTGGAATCATTGACTGAGGATATAATGATTTGCTTAATCAAGTGTTGCGTCAATTCTATGGGAACAAAAAACCGTTCCTTGAAAATAGTACAGTGTCTTGGACAAACTGTTTTGATTTTTGCAAGTCGCAAGATGAACGGAATCTGAAGTTAGTCGAAGGGAACGCTAATTTTGTTGAAGATAAAAAGTGGAAAAGCTAAATGCTATTAGCAAAACCTGCTCTTTCGTTTTAGTTTGGGAAGAGAGAGTTGACTGACAGAGCACTAAAAAGCTTGTCTTACAAATTCAAATGAGTTAAACTTCGGAGGTTTTATAAATTACTTTAATTGCTCGTGAGAATGAACCGTTTAAAAATCTAAAATTGCAGACTCGTTTATCTTCCAGCAACAATTTAAAATCCGCAGCATTTTGATAACAAACTATATTGGTTAAGCAATGAAACG
Organism: SAR324 cluster bacterium; assembly: GCA_016764995.1. Classification (GTDB taxonomy): domain Bacteria; phylum SAR324; class SAR324; order SAR324; family NAC60-12; genus Arctic96AD-7. Next base: position 8,075 of record JAESQU010000094.1, read on the forward strand.
TACTTTCCAGCCTAACAACCGGCGGCGTAAGAAAAAACACGGGTTCCGTGCCCGAATGGCGACTCCCGGAGGTCGCAGAGTTATTAAGCGTCGACGCGCCAAAGGCAGAAAACGCCTCAGTGCATGAGCTTGCGGAATACTTTCCCAAAAGAAGTCCGGCTAAGTCATAGCCCAACTATTCGGGAAGTCTTCGAGCAGGGTGTCTATCAATCTTTGGGACCGATTGGTGTCAAATATAAGATGGTAGAAGCTGAGTCCAGCCTTTTTTCAATCTCCGTTAAAAAGAAGGTCGGACATGCCCCTTGTCGGAATCAGATCAAACGATTCATAAGGGAAGCAGTCCGTCAGGAACGATCCCATTTGAAAAATGTTTACAACATTTGTTTTTTTGTGGCAAATTCCCCGAAGCGCAAGTTGGAATCTGCTTATGTCCTGCGTCAGGTCAGGCGATTTTTCAACGATTTAAACCATGAAGCTAGTGACTGAAGCGGAAGATAGGATGCAAAATTTGACGGTGCCAACTTTGACGACTTGTCGCGAAATTTCTACGGACAAGACAAAGCTCGGCTTTGCGAGGATTTTTATGGTAAATTCCATCAAGGCGTATCGATATTTGCTCTCACCGTTTTTACCGGCCTCCTGCAGATTTTATCCGAGTTGTTCAGCCTACGCGCTGGAGTCTTATCAAAGACTTGGTTTCTGGAAAGGATCGTATCTGAGCTTGTGGCGGATCTTGAAATGTAATCCATTTCATCCAGGAGGGTTTGATCCTGTACCCGGAAACACTCATTCCTGTGGGACTAATTGCGCGGAACTTTCGGAAATTTTATAATATTAATTTATTTTTTATGGATAAAAATACTTTACTTGCTGTTGTTCTTTCAGGTGCCATCATGGTTGGCTGGTATGCTCTTTTTCCGCCACCGGATCCACCACCACGTGAAGTTGTCAACACAGTTGATCTGGCAACAGATCCGAATGTAACTTCTTCTAGAACAGAATCTGCTGTAACAAAATATGCAGATTCTAGCTTTTCTACTACCTCAACTTTGGCCTCAATTGCGGAAGTTGACAGCAGTTTGCCTTCCAAAGAAATTATTATTGAAACAGATAATTACCGGCTTGTTTTAGACACTCGAGGCGGAATTGGTAAGAGCCTGCAATTAAAGCATTATAAACATACGAAGCCCCGTCTTACCCTGAGTACATGGTTCCCATTTTTGACTACTTTTATCGGCCCCGATTATCGTGACGAGGTCACAGAAGATAACCGTGTCCAGATGTTCGGCAACCACTTGGAGGAAGTACCGGCTTTTTCTCAAGAGTTCAAAAATGACACAAGAACCAGTGCCGCGTTCCGCAATGCGGTTTTTGCATCAAGCGCGGAGAACCTTGTGCTGGAAGATGGCGAAGGAAGCGCCACCCTGACGCTGACCTCACCTATTGTGAACGGTCTCCAAATGATCAAGATTTTCGAGGTTACTCCGGACAGTTATATTTTAAATTATCGAGTGCAGTTGATAAATCGTTCGAATGAAGTGCGTGCTCTGGAAGTTCTTTACTTTTTTGGAGAACAGCGTCTCTCAGACAGTAACGGAGGAATGCAGCAGGTTTCTCACGAGGGCCCCGTTTTCTTTTTTGATGAGAGTCTGCAAACAGAAAGTACGGACAACATTGAAAATGAACTTCCTGTCACCCAAATGAAATGGTTGGGAGTGGAGGATCAATATTTCATCAGCGCTGCTGTACCAATGACTCCGGTGAGAAATGGATTTTTCCGTGCAGGAGCATACTTGACTGAACCTCAACCTAATGTACAGGGCGAGAGAATGTTGTCTCCTTATTTTGGAGTTGCCCTGCCGCCGACAAATTTGCAGCCAAATTTACTCGTTGAGTCAGATTTCAAGATGTATTATGGTCCCAAAGAAGATCAGGAGTTGCTAAAATTTGGACACAGCCTTGTGGTCTCTCATGACATGACCCTGGAGATACTGGCGGCGCCGCTGCTGGATTTACTCCGCTGGATTTATGGTTATGTTGGGAACTACGGAGTCGCAATCATTATTTTAACAATTATCGTACGTTTAGTTTTGTTTCCTTTGACTTACAAGGGAATGTAAAGTATGAAACGCATGCAGCAGCTTTCTCCGAGGATGAAGAAACTGCAGGCAAAGTACAAAAATAATAAGGAAAAGCTGAACAAGGAAATGATGGGGCTTTACCGTAAAAACCGAGTAAATCCTCTTGGCGGTTGTTTGCCGATGCTGCTCCAGCTTCCAGTGTTTTTCGCACTTTATAGTTCGCTTTCAAGTGCAGTGGAATTGCGTCATGCGCCATTCATGCTTTGGATCAGCGATTTGTCGCAACCGGACGGTTTGGGAATCACGCCTTTGCTGATGGGCGCATCCATGTACTTTCAACAAAAATTGACTCCGCAAACGGCGATGATGGATTCCACTCAAGCGAAAGTCATGCAGATGCTGCCGTTTATTTTTACAATCTTTACCTTTACCTTTCCATCTGGTTTGACCTTGTATTGGGTGACGAGTAACATCCTTTCAATTGCCCAACAGCAAATCATCAACCGCATCAAAACCCCGGAAATGCAGGACTGATGGTCTAAAGGATCAGTTTTCGTCTGCGTTTTCGTTTTTCTATTTCTCTAATAACTTGATTTTGGGTAGAATTCCTGTTCTACTTTGTGGGTTAATGCGTCTAATTGTAAATGACGCTTTATTACGACAGAATTAAATTAAAAAAGGCAGGTATGGTTTCAATGAAGTTTCAATATCCAGAAAAGCAGGGACTTTACGACCCCCAATTTGAACACGATAGTTGTGGGGTGGGATTTGTGGTGCAGATAAAAAACAAGAAATCTCACCAGATTGTCAAACAAGGACTGCGGTTACTCTGTAATCTGGATCATCGAGGAGCGCTGGGCGCAGATCCGGAAACAGGCGACGGCTCCGGAATTATGATACAAATTCCCGATCAATTCTTTGTTGAAGAATGTCAAAAAGCAGGGTTCTACCTGCCGGAAGCCGGAGAGTATGGAATTGCCTCAATTTTTCTTCCACAGGATCCCGTCGCGCGTAGACATTGCGGTGCCGTGATTGAAAGTCATATTGTTGAAAAAGGCATGGATCTGCTGGGTTGGCGTGATGTCCCGATTAATCTTGATTATGTGGGAAAACAGGCTCGTTCCTCAATGCCTGCCATGCGTCAGTTGTTTATGGGACACCGCAGGCTGGAAAATTATGACCAGGAAAAATTTGAACGCAAATTGTACATCACTCGCAAAGCAATACGCACGTCTCTACAGGATGTAGAAGGTTTAATAATTACCAGTATGTCATCACGGACCATTGTCTACAAAGGCATGCTTATTCCGCATCAGATGGAACACTTTTTTCCGGATTTAGCGGACCCGCGTTTGAGAAGCGCGTTGGCTTTAGTTCACACCCGTTTTCCGACCAACACCTTTCCACGCTGGGATTTGGTCCAGCCTTTCAGAAATTTGGCACACAATGGAGAAATCAATTCATTGCGTGGTAATATCAACTGGATGCTCGGCCGACGTGCGACTTTAGCATCTCCTTTATATGATAATATCAGTGAGATGCAACCCATCATTATTCCAAGAGGCAGCGATTCTGCCTGCATGGACAATGTTTTTGAATTCCTGATTCAATCCGGATATTCTCTCGCTCATGCCATGATGATGATGGTTCCGGAAGCATGGGAACAAAACCCGGAAATGACTCAGGAAAAACAGGCTTTTTATGAATTCCATGATCACTTGATGGAACCCTGGGATGGACCTGCTTCTCTCGCTTTTACAGACGGAATCCGCATAGGTGCCACACTGGACCGAAACGGTTTACGCCCCTCACGGTATGTGGTCACAAAAGATGATTTGGTCATCATGGGTTCCGAAGTAGGCGCGGTTGATGTTGATCCGGAAAATATTAAATACAAAGGCCGTTTACAGCCGGGAAAGATGTTTCTCGTTGATACTGAAGAGGGACGGATAATCGATGATGTGGAACTGAAAACTGAAATTTGTAAGGCTCAACCTTATTCAAAGTGGCTCAAAGAGAATGTACTTGTATTGTCGGATTTGCCAAAACCGTCTCAAGTGCCTGAAACTGATTTCGACACACTCCTGCTGCGGCAGAAGATTTTTGGCTACACTACTGAAGATCTTAATATACTGCTGACTCCGATGGTGGCAGAGGGTGTAGAGGCGTCCGGATCGATGGGAAACGATACACCACTGGCGGTTCTGTCAGATCAGCCTCGATTGCTTTACGATTATTTCAAGCAAATATTTGCGCAGGTGAGCAATCCACCTGTTGATGCCATCAGGGAAGAATTGGTGATGTCCCTGACGAGCCGTATTGGACCACAAAGAAATATTCTTGATCCTGGACCAAAACACGCGCGCATGCTTAAACTCCATCATCCTATTCTGAGCAACGAACAACTGGCGCAAATTAAGGCACTCGATAATCAGGATTTCAAAGCGACTACTTTAAGTATGCTGTTTGCTGCTAAAACGGGTTCAGAGGGCTTGGCAAATGCTCTCAAGAAACTTTGCCTGCAAGCGGAAAAAGCGGTGAACTCAGGGAGTACCTTTCTTGTTTTAAGTGACAGAGGAACAGGAAAAGCGCAGGTTCCGATTCCAGCCTTGTTGGCCGTATCAGCAGTACATCATCACTTGATTCTCAAACGAAAACGTTACAAAACAGGGTTAATTGTTGAAACAGGAGAAGCCCGGGAAATCGCCCATTTTTGTTTGTTGATAGGATACGGAGCAGGTGCGGTAAATCCGTATTTGGTTTTTGAAACTGTTGATCAAATGCTTGCGCAAAAAGTTTTACCCAAAGAATTGACACTAGAAAAGGCAAATGAAAATTATTTTAAAGCAGTCCGTAAAGGCATGTATAAAGTTTTTTCGAAAATGGGAATTTCCACAATACAAAGTTACCGCGGGGCACAAATATTTGAGGCAATAGGCTTAAATGAAGAACTGTCTCAAGGACATTTTTCAGGGACTCCTTCAAGAATCAATGGAATCGGTTTAGAAGAAATTGCGCGGGAAAGCTTGTTGAGACACGAGTCTGCATTGGTGGAAACCGCTGATACAAACAATATCCTGCCCGGAGGCGGATTTTATAATTGGCGTCGTCGTGGAGAATTTCATCAGATAAATCCTGTGATGTCGAATACGCTGCAGAAAGCAGTACGCAAAAACAGCCAAGATTCATACGATGAATTTTCGGGCCTGGTCAATGACCAAACTCAACGCTTTTCTACTCCAAGGAGTTTGTTTGAGTTTGCCGAAGGTTCACCTTTATTGCTGGATGAAGTGGAACCTGCAGCGGAGATCGTCAAACGCTTTGTGACAGGAGCAATGTCATTTGGTTCCATCAGCATAGAGTCACACAAAACCCTGGCGATTGCGATGAATCGTATCGGCGCGCGCAGCAACAGCGGTGAAGGTGGTGAAGACCCCCGGCGATATGAAAAACAAGCCAACGGTGACTGGCCTGTAAGCAATGTGAAGCAAGTTGCTTCCGGACGTTTCGGTGTCACGATCCACTATCTGGTCAACTGTACCGAACTCCAAATCAAAGTGGCACAGGGTGCAAAACCTGGAGAAGGCGGACAACTGCCCGGAAATAAAGTCAGTGTTGAAATCGCAAAAGTCCGCAATTCAACTCCCGGAGTAACATTGATTTCCCCGCCGCCGCACCACGATATTTATTCAATTGAAGATCTGGCACAACTTATTTTTGATCTGAAAAACGCGAATCCAAAAGCAAAAATAAATGTCAAACTGGTCGCGGAGGCAGGTGTTGGCACCATTTCTGCGGGAGTCGCAAAAGCTCATGCTGACATCATCACTATCGCCGGACACGATGGCGGGACAGGCGCGTCACCACTGACTTCGATCAAACATGCGGGAATTCCCTGGGAACTTGGGCTTTCCGAGGCGCACCAGACTTTGATGTTGAATCAGCTACGCGGTCGAGTAAGACTGCAAACGGATGGTCAACTTAAAACTGGACGGGACGTAGCAGTAGCCGCTTTTCTTGGCGCAGAAGAGTATGGTTTCGCGACTATGCCTTTGATTGCGATCGGCTGTATAATGATGCGAAAATGCCACCTGAATACTTGTCCAGTCGGGATTGCAACCCAAGATCCGGAACTGCGCAAAAAGTTTACCGGACAGCCTGAACACGTAATCAATTATTTCTTTTTTGTGGCGGAAGAACTCCGAAAAATAATGGCCGAACTCGGTTTTCGAAAAATTGACGAAATGATTGGACGTACCGATATGCTGAAGCAGCGTACGGATATAAAACATTGGAAAGCAGGAAAAGTCGATTTGTCAGCAATTCTGCATCAAGTTCCCGTAGGAGGAGATGACACACCTTTTTGCACCCAGGAGCAGGATCATGGACTGGATAAACAACTGGATCATCAGCTAATTAAGCACTCAAAAGCTGCACTGGAAGACGGAAAGTCGGTTGAATTTTCATTGCCGATTTACAATGTAAACCGTGCGGTCGGGACAATGTTGAGCAGTGAAATTGCCAGAAAATATGGCGCAAACGGTTTGCCGGACAACACGATTCACTGCAAATTAAATGGTTCCGCCGGACAAAGTTTTGGTGCGTTTTTGGCTAATGGAGTAACACTTGAACTGGAAGGCGATGCAAATGATTACACGGGTAAAGGTTTGAGCGGCGGACGTCTAGTAGTTTATCCTCCGAAAAATTCATCGTTCCAGGCAGACGAAAACATTTTGATCGGAAATACTGTACTCTACGGCGCAACCTCAGGTGAAGCTTTTTTCTGCGGAATTGCGGGAGAACGCTTTGCTGTCCGGAACAGTGGCGCGACTGCGGTGGTTGAGGGAGTTGGTGACCATGGCTGTGAATACATGACCGGCGGAAAAGTGATCGTTCTTGGAGACACAGGAAAAAACTTTGCGGCAGGAATGAGCGGTGGTATCGCTTATGTTTTTGATGAAAATCGACGTTTCGGCTCAAACTGTAATAGCGAAATGGTTGATTTGGAAACAGTGGATGATCCGGAAGAAAAACAGTGGCTGCGGAAAAGTGTTGAACGACATTTGGCATACACTGCAAGCGTCAGGTCAAAACGCTTATTGGAAAATTGGGATCAAGTCTTAGCGCAGTTTGTAAAAGTCATGCCGGTCGAATACCGTGCAGTACTGGAAAAAATGAAAAAGGAAGCAGCATAAGACAACTAGAAAACAGCAGTTTATAATGGGAAAAGACACTGGTTTTTTAGAATTTGAAAAAGAGAGTCCGCCGCTGAGACCGGTGAAGGAAAGGGTACGCGATTTTCAGGAGTATGGAACTTTCCTTTCTGAAGAAGAGCTTCAGCAACAAGCATCCCGCTGCATGGATTGCGGAATTCCGTTCTGTCACATGGGTTGTCCGTTAGGAAACATGATTCCGGATTGGAACGATCTTGTCTATCGTGGACAATGGAAAGAGGCACTTGCGGCTTTACACAGCACCAATAATTTTCCGGAATTCACCGGCCGGATTTGTCCCGCTCCTTGCGAGGATGATTGTGTTCTGAATGAACATTACACCTTGGATCCGGATGAAAAACAACAGAAAGTAAATGTTGTAACAATTGAAGAAATTGAAAAACACATTGCGGAACGGGGCTGGACTGAGGGTTGGATCAAACCTTTGCCTCCGGAAAAACTGACGGGAAAGCGGATCGCAATTGTTGGTTCCGGACCAGCCGGACTGGCCGCCGCTCAGCAGTTGAGGCGTGTGGGACATGCTGTGACAGTTTTTGAAAAAGATGACAGAATCGGCGGATTGCTGGTCTATGGAATTCCGGATTTTAAACTGGAAAAAAAAATAGTCTCTCGACGTGTTGAACAACTCCGGAACGAAGGAGTTGAGTTCCGGACAGGAGTTGATGTCGGAGTGGATTATTCAGTCAAGGAACTTCGGAAGAGTTTTGATGCAATCTTGTTGGCATCAGGAGCACAGCATGCACGAAAGCTGCTGGTCGAAGGAAGTGGCTTGGCAGGAGTCCATTATGCAATGCATTACCTTCCACAACGAAATCGTGAAGTCGCCGGAGATTCCATTCCGGAAGAGCAAAAAATTGAATCCGCAAGCAAAACGGCAGTAATTCTCGGAGGAGGATTTACCGCGGCAGATTGTCTTGGCAACCTCAATCGGCAAGGCGCGGATCCGCGTGTGCATCAATTTGAACTGGTTGATATGGTGCCGCGTCCAACGCCGGTTCATAAAGAAGCTAATCCAGATTGTCGTGCCAATATTTTGACCGAAAGCATTACTGACGATGGCAACGGTCGAGTAAAAGCTTTGAATGGTGTAAGTGTAGAATGGAAATCAGAAACTAACGGAAGTTCCACGTCCGGACGCATGACGATGCAGCGTATTCCTGGTTCAGAATTCACTGTAACTGCGGATTTAGTTTTTCTGGCTATGGGATTTTTAGGACCAAAAGTGGAAGATTTGCTGGAAGAACTGGGAGTTGAGTTTAATGTTCGTGGCGGAGTAAAAAACCATACACCCGTACAAATTAAAAAAATGCTGAAAAACGCGCAGCCGATGTTTGATGTTTATTCAGATGAAAACTTCATGACCAGCGAAGAAGGAGTGTTCGTGGCGGGTGACGCGAATCGTGGGGCTTCTCTTGTAGTTTGGGCCATTTGGGAAGGGCGTGAAGCTGCGCGATGTATCGATACATATTTAATGGGTACCACTAGTCTCCCCACTACACCACAGGCAGAAGTGCTAGTTTAAGAATCGTTCAAACAAATTAATGTGAGTAAAAACAAACTTATTTTTTTAGCGGCTTTTGTCGTATTTGTGGGTCTGACAGTTTATGCTCTTTGGAACGAAATAAGCCGGGGGACCGCTCAATTAAAATACAGTATCAGCGGCGTCATCCTCTCAGCTCCGGGTGTTGGCGGTGGAATAATTAAAACCGATAATGCGCATGTTTTGCTTTTTGATCCGGAAACACTTGAACTGGCGGCTTCAAAAATTATCAACCCTTTTTTGCCTCCTTTAACATTCAGTATTGGACAGGCTGATGCCGGCCAACCGCTAAGCGGATATTATCGTTTGCTGGTACTCACCGACAAAAATGGGAATCCTAACCTTCCTTCTGTTGGAGAAGTTATCGGGCCCCTTTCGCCGCCAATTATGTTAGGAACTGAGGGTGTGGAATATTCTGTGGATCGCCCTTTTCAGAGTTTTCCTGCGGAACTATTAGCTACAAAAACCGAATCTCCGGAGACAAGTATTCGAGGAACCATCAACGTCTCTCCGGAGTTGCTTGATCAATTAAGCTCTGCGGATCGATTAGTTATCATGCTCTTTGACCCAGAACTGGGACGTCCTGTGGCCATCAAAATGCTGCCGAGTTTTAGACCGCCACAAAAGTTCAGTATCGGGCAAGCAAACGCAATGGGCGGTCAAGTCCTGAATGGAAAATATTCCCTCCGAATTTTAACAGACAAAAACAACCAACCTTTTCAATCTGTTGCAGGAGAAATCATTGGACGTTCACAAGACTTAATTTCTTTGGGGACGGCTGATTTGGAATTTGAACTGGATCAGCCCTATACACGATGACGATCCGGCAAAGATCAGTTTTTGTTGAAATGTTTCTTTTGACATCCCGGACTTGATTAGGTTGTCCTTTTCCCTGAATGAAATTTCAGAAGAATCGCACGGGCAAGCCGGATTAAAAGATTACTTCCGGTCGGGCAATGTTGAGAGCTTGATCAATATTTTCACGAAAACAGGCTCGATTTGGAAATCCTCCGGGCTGCAGATAGTCTTCCTTTGACATCCTCTGCTCATGCTCCCGAAACTTTTTTGTGATTGTCATTTGTTGACCACTACGGCCAAGTCCACTAACTTTGAAACGATAGTGCGCGTCAAGCTGTTCGTTATGAATCCTGAGGAAACAGTTTACATAGTCCAGATTGGGAAACTCACGGGAGTCTGGTGGAATGAGTTTGACCTCAGTCCATTCCGCTTTTCGTTTTTGATATTTTTCCAAAAAACGAAATTGCGTCGTAAATGTTTGCAAAAAGTTTTGCAGAATAGGATGAAGTTTTATCTGCAAATTTAGCCGGCCACCTTTTGAGAGTACTTCCTCACCGCCAAAAAGCAAAAACAAACCACCTTGTTTATCAGTAATCGGGCAGTCTGTAGGCAAACTAAAACTCCATTCGTGGATCTGCTCTCCACCGGGTGCCAAGGAAATATTTTTGGCCATTTCCAGTTTTTCCTGAACTTCCCAGCCAACATCAGCTTTTTCCTTAATGGCTTTTAGTAAGCCGTGTGCTAGTACAATCTGAACTGCATCGACGGAGACAGTTCCGCCGCTCATGTTCCGGACCCGCAGCTTCCCTTTAATGACTTCACCTTGCTCCCAAGTCTCTCCTTCCACTTCAATTTGATGTTCCAGTGGTTGCTTAAAAAATGTGCTTCTCATGTCATTCCTTGTTCAGTGGATTGTACTTTAAGTGATTCGGAGTCGTTGTTGAAATGCGTCAATGATTTCTTGATGGATGACTTCAATTTCTTGCTCGCCGTTGAGGCAGACAAAACGTTCAGGTTCAGCTGCAGACAGCTCTTCAAAACCTTGAGCAACTCGTGTGAAAAAACTCAGTGATTCTGAATCAAGACGATCTTTTTCCGCATGTTCCTGTCTGCGGTTAAGGCGTGCAGCAACCGTTTCCGGAGAAATATTCAGCAGTATAGTTAAATCCGGTGCGTATGGTTTGATGCAATGCTCAACAATGGATTCAATACTGATCAAATCCAAGCCTCTACCATAACCTTGATAGGCAACCGTTGAGTCATGAAAGCGATCACACAGGACTATTTTACCGGCTGCTATTTCCGGAAGAATTGATTCCTGCAGATGCTGAATCCGATCTGCCAAATAGAGCAGTAACTCACTTTCAGGCTGAAGTTCTTCATGTTCCGGATTAAGCAGAATGTTCCGAATTTGCTGCCCAATGACTGTGCCTCCAGGCTCCCTTGTTGTTTGGACAGTGAAACCCTTCTCACTCAGCCAGTCATTTGCTTTCTCTAACTGAGTGCTTTTTCCGCAGCCATCGAGGCCCTCAAAAGTGATAAGTTTTCCGGAATGCATGGACTGGACGTAAAGGTTTGCAGGGAAGGAATTTATTTCTTTTTATCATAAATTTTGTAAACTTTGTCTTTGATTGCGCTGTGTGATTTTTGCGCGGCTCTGATTACTGTATTGCAGGCATGCTTGAATTCTTTTATTTCTTTTGGATTACTGTGTGATTTTTCAAAATTTTTGAAACTCGCATAAAGGATGTCCACATCTTTTTTCAGATTTTTCTTCACCACAATTGCTTTCGGCAAATTAGTTTTCAATTCATCTTTTGAAGTAGAACTAAGTACTTCTTCTCCAACTAGCTTCAGTGAATCGCCTTTAGAAGAAACGGAATGGAATTTTTGTTGTGTCTCTTTAGGAGCCTTTTTGACACACTCCTGGGACACAGCCGCGGCATTTCCAAATTTCACGACCTTTTTTTGCTTTGCTGTTTCTTGCGGTTGCGCCATATTTCTGCTTAATTCAGGTTGAAATAAATAAATATTTCTTCAAAAGAGTATCCGTCGTTACGCTAACGAATGCTTGAGTTGTTCATTCAAATGCTGTAAATTAACAGGAAATTTCAATTTGTGAAATTTGAATCAATTTAAAAAAGCATTTATTTAAGAGTTAGCCTACTATGCTTAAAGTAAAGAAAAAAGCCAAACCGGAAAAAATTATTTTAGGTGAGGACATCTATATCCTCTGGCAAGATGGATATGAAAGTCACATCAGTTATTTTGATCTTAGAGATGCTTGTCCATGTGCCAGTTGTATTGATGAGCTAAGTGGGGAGAAAACTTTGCTTTCTAACAGTATTCCTAAAGATATTAGTCCATTGAGAAGCGAATATGTTGGCAATTACGCTCTTCGCTTTTACTGGAGTGATAAGCATGATACAGGTATTTTTCGTTACAAAATGCTCCGCGATTTTGATAATGAACAATAGCTTCGTCAAAAATTTGTTAGAGAATAAACTAAAAAAACAGGAGAAAGATGCTTCAAATTGAAGGTGATTTGCTTGCCGCCGAGTTGAAACTAGCATTTGTGGTAGCAAGATTTAATGAATTTGTCTGTGAGCGTTTGCTGGAAGGCGCGCTGGATTCGTTTGTACGCCACGGTGGGACAAAGGATAATGTTACTGTCCTGCATGTGCCGGGAGCTTTTGAGCTTCCTTTAGCTGCAAAAAAACTTGCCACCAGTGGAAAATATGATGCTGTTGTTTGCTTGGGCGCGGTGATTCGTGGAGCAACTTCACATTATGATTACGTTTGCGCGAATGCTGCAAATGGAATTGCCTCAGTCTCTTTGGAAACAGGAATTCCGGTTAGTTTTGGTCTCCTGACTACGGACACCATTGAACAAGCCATCGAACGTTCCGGTACTAAAGCTGGGAACAAAGGTCGTGACGCGACTGTTTGTGCGATCGAAATGGCACGTCTTTTACAACAAATATCGGAGGCATAGTAACTGCATTGTAGTAGCGGTACACCGGAGTTAAATTGTTTACAGGCTCGGTTTTTTTGTGAATCGAGCTGAAAAATCCGGTTAACCTGAAGCCGTAAGGAGGAAAATGAATTCTTCGCTTAAACATATTGTTTTGCAGTTGGAAGACTTGACTCAGCAAGACATTTCAATTGGTCTGGGACTGGATCTGTTGGAGTCATCGGCAAAGACACGCAAGGACGTGATCATGATCAACGTTATGCGGGATTCCTTGAATGAAGTGTTATTTGAGGAGCGTCAGTGCCAAAATTAGTGAAGCCAATAGGGTGAGATTTTTTTTCTCACCCTAAGCTGACTTCCAATGACTGCTTGAGGTTTATCTTAATTTATTTTCTTCTTGTTTCAGAAACGGCTTTCTGCCAACTGTTTTCTTTCCTGCTTTTACCTGTCCTCTGATTACAACAAACAAAAAGATGTTTGATGTAATTGCCTTTGATGCCGACGATACTCTTTGGCACAATGAGTCTATTTTTACAATGACCCAAATAAAGTTTCGTGAAATGCTTTCGTCCCATGGACCGGAAGTTGTGGATCAAACTTTGTCTTCGACGCAGATAAAAAATCTCCAACATTTCGGCTATGGAATCAAAGGCTTCATCCTTTCCATGATAGAAACTGCCATTGAACTGACAGATGGCGCTGTCACCGGACATGAAATCAAACAGGTGCTGGAATTTGGCCAGGAAATGATTGCTGCTCCAATTGAATTATTACCGCACGCTCATGAAGTGGTTGAGGAACTTTCAAAAAATTATACCCTGCTGCTGATAACGAAGGGAGATTTGATTGATCAAGAAACAAAAATTGCCCGTTCCGGATTGGCGGATTATTTTACCGGAGTGGAAATTGTGAGTGATAAAACGGCTGATACATACACTAAAATCCTTAAGCAGCATAAAATTGATGCTGCCCGCTTCATGATGATTGGAAATTCAATGCGCTCTGACATTGTACCAGTTGTTCAAATTGGGGCGCACGCAGTTCATGTGCCATATCTCTCAACATGGGAGCATGAACAGGATCATCCCCCAGTGGAACCCGAACATTATACGGAATTGGAGCACATCGGTTTGCTTACGCAGTTTATCGGAGATAAAAATTGAACGTTCCGTTGCTCGAAGGTCGTAAAGTCGCGCTGGTGCATGATTGGCTGAATGGAATGCGTGGCGGCGAAAAGTGTTTGGAGGTGCTTTGCGAACTATTTCCTGATGCGGATCTATTTACTTTGATTCACCAGAAAGGCGCCCTGTCCCAGACAATTGAGTCGATGCCGATCAGAACATCTTTTGTCCAGCATTTGCCTTTTGGTTTAAAAAAATATCGTCTTTATCTCCCACTGTTCCCGTTGGCCATTGAGCAGTTTGATTTCAGTGATTATGATTTGATTATCAGTTCAAGCCATTGTGTCGCGAAGGGAGTGAAACACGCTGACTCCGTTTATCATATTTCATACGTTCACGCACCGATGCGTTACGTCTGGGACCAGTTTGACACCTATTTTCGTCAACCTCGGACTTCATTGCCTGTCAGAATTGGCGCGGAATTAATGCGCTCTTATTTACAGAATTGGGATCGTAATACTGCTAAACGCGTGGATACTTTTCTTTGTAACAGCAACAATATTCGTAAAAAAATTTTAAAGTATTACGGACGTGAATCCCAAGTTATTTACCCTCCGGTTGATCTTTCAAACTTTAAACCAGGAGGCACAAAAGAAAGTTATTATCTGATGGTAGGAGCTTTTGCCCCAAATAAACGGGTAGATTTGGCGGTTGAAGCGTTCAATCGACTCAAGCTGCCACTTAAAATTTTGGGTAGTGGTCAGGACGAAGAATACTGCAGATCCATTGCGGGTGAAAACATTGAATTTCTGGGTGCTCTTTCAAATGAAAAAATGATAGAATTATATCAACAGGCGCGAGCATTAGTGTTTCCGGGAGAAGATGATTTTGGCATCACACCTCTTGAAGCACAAGCCTGCAACACTCCGGTGATTGCTTTTGCTTCCGGAGGTGCAATGGAAACCGTGACTGCGCGGACAGGGCTGTTCTTTACTGAGCAAAACATTGACGCGCTTTGCGAAGCTGTAGAGGAAATGGAACGCAGTTGGAGCAATTTTGTTCCGGAAGCGTTCCGGCAGCAAGTGAGTCGCTTCGGCAGAGGAAATTACAAAGAACAAATGGCGCATGCCATTGAACACGGATACAGACAATGGAAGGCAGAACTTTGAATCGTTTCCGGATTTTATTTTTAGCAATTCTTTTTTTTTCCGGGGGGCTTTTTTCTACGACACAAATCGGCACAACGTCCGCTTTTGCTTTTTTTGAAAATCAGACTCAGTATGCGTTCCAGCACCAATGGCTACCGATGTTGAGTGATGCTTCTCCGGAAAAACGATTTCAAGCAATGCGGGCTTTTTTGGTATATCCGGAATGGGGTTTGCCTGTGTTGCGAAATTCGATCATGAATTCGGACTCCGAAAATGTGTCCTGGCAAATTGTTATGTTGATTGGATTTCTCGGGGATTCGTCTGATGTACCGCATTTGTTAAAAATTTGGCGGGAATTGGAGAACATTGAACGCTCAGAAGTTTGGCTGGGGGCCATGCAGCGTCTGTACTGGAAAAACCACGTTTCAGGAGGGGCAACTCCAAAACTGACGAGCCTGACAGTAAATTTTTTGGCAATAGAATCAGCCGCACAAAATGATGAGAAAACGGTTCTTCTGGCATATCGTATCGACAATCCTGCACGGTCGCCGCGTTTTATTCGCGTGAGTGGCCGTTTTTGGAAAACTCGAATTCAGGAAAATCTTCCTGCGAAATATTATTGGCTGCCGGCTCGCGGACGAATCGTATCGAGCAT
>JAESQU010000095.1 GCA_016764995.1 SAR324 cluster bacterium
CAAGAAGGTGCAAAAATTGTGGCGGTGGATGTGAATGACGCTGAAGGAGAAAAAACAGTTTCGGAAATTAAAGCTGCTGGAGGCGAAGCGATTTATACACATGCGGATATTTCCAAAGCAGCAGACTGCGAAAATATGGTTAAAGCCGCAGAAGATCAATTCGGCAAACTGAATGTGATGTTCAACAATGCCGGAATCATGGACAGCCGTGATGACAATGCGCTTGTTACAGAGGAAGAAGTTTGGGATTTAACGATGGCAATTAACCTTAAAGGAGTGTTTCTCGGCTGCAAATACGGAATTGCCGCCATGCAGCGCGCCGGTGGAGGATCGATCATCAACACCGCTTCTTTCGTAGGACTGATGGGTGCAGCGACTCCTCAGGTAGCCTACACCGCCAGCAAAGGTGGGGTGATAGCTTTGACACGCGAATTATCTGTGATTCATGCCCGTGAAAACATCCGTGTCAATGCACTTTGTCCAGGACCTTTGCGAACGGAATTACTAATGAAATTTCTAGACACTGAAGCCAAAAAGCAAAAACGTCTCGTTCATATTCCAATGGGACGTTTCGGTGAAGCAAAGGAAATGGCGTTTGCTGCTTTGTTTCTTGCTTCAGATGAATCTTCTTACACAACCGGAACAGAATTTGTGGTGGATGGCGGAATTACTTCGGCTTACGTAACTCCGGAGTGATTTCTCTGCTTATGCTCCCCACTTAGCTTTTACTGCCTCACGATCTACTTCATCATTGACGTGAGGCAGTTTTTCCACAAAAATTACCTGCCGCGGTTTTTTGAAACCCGCAATCTGCTCGCCGACAAAATCACGTACTTCGTCCAGGGAAAGATTTGAATCTTCTTTGCAGACACAAATCGCTTTTACCACTTCGCCCCAGGTCTTATCCGCAACTCCAATCACGCAGCATTCATTGATTTCAGGATGCTTCAGCAAAGCATTTTCCACTTCTCCCGGATACACATTCTCACCACCTGTTTTGATCAGTTCTTTTTCTGCTTTCCTTTTGACGTACCACAGATAACCGTCTTCATCAAAACGTCCAATGTCTCCGGTGTGATGCCAACCGTTACGCTGTGCATAGGCTGTTGCTTCGGTCATCTCCCAGTATTCGAGAAAAATATTTTCCCCGCGTACAACAATTTCACCTTCTTCACCTGTTGAAACCAGTTCATCAATTTCATTTACAACTGCAACTGAATTAAGCAAAGTGGCCTGTCCAGAAGCTCCCGGCCTTTCCGCAGCGGGAGAAGCCGTCACAAATGCCGTGGTTTCTGCTTGTCCAAAACCGGTCCAGAAAACCGCGGATGTTTCTTCATGCAGACGTTGAATATTCTGCGGACCTTCTAATCCGTAAACCAGCTTTAAACTTTCCAATCTGGAACCGCTCTCTTTCGCGGCATCAAGTACACGTTCCAGCACCGGCGGAAACGAACCGAAATATGTTAGTTGTTCAGCATCAATCAACTGCACCGCTAGTTTTTCTTCAAACTGCTTGAGCAAAACATTCTTGCCGCCACTGATAAAAGTAGCCCACGCAGAGGTCAGTCCCATCACATGAAAAATCGGTAGTGCCGCCAAATGGCCTTTGATCGATTCTCGCCCAAAATGTTGTAAATGAATTGCAACTGACGCCATTACATTTCGTTGACTCAGCAGAGCGCCTTTAGGAATGCCGTCCACGGCCGCAGTTGGAATTATCAACCAACCTTCATCCACACTCGGTTGGGGCTCAGTCAGTGCTGAAGGATCTTCATCTATGAATTGGTCAAAAGACGTAGAAAGTATAGAAGCTTCATCAATACTGTACAACTGACGGGCAGGCAGCAAATCACGGAGTGCTTCCGCCTGTTGTTCGTAACTCGTTTGAAAGAGCAGAGCTTTTGGTTTTGTACTTTCAAGCACCAAACGCATTTCATCGGCACTTGTACGGGTATTCAAACAAACCACAATTAAACCGATTCGTGAACATGCGGCCAAAAGCAGAGCGTATTCGGCACAGTTATCTAAGAGAACGACAATTCTGTCTCCTTTCTCAAAACCCGTATTCAACAGTCCTCGTGCCAGACAATTGACGTGAAACGGCACCTCAGCAAAAGTGAGTCGTAAATCTCCTGAAACCAGTGCGGTTTCTTTCGGAAAATTTTGGGCGTTACAAACAATACAATCATAAATAGAGTGTTCTCGGATAGCCATGATGTCCTTATTAAACTGTTAAAGTGATGCAAGCAAACGCTGATGAATATTTTCAAATTTACCATTACTCATGATTAAGACAACATCTCCTGAGCGGCAATTTGTTTTTAGATGTTCAATTATCTCCTCAACTTCAGGGAATTCATAGGCAGAAATTTTTTTATTTTTCAATGATTTCAAAACTTCCTTAATTTCCAGACGCTGTTCTTGAGGAATTTTTTCCAAACGATGGAGTGTTGTTAAAATGACTTCATCTGCATCCTTGAATGAATCAATCAAAGCTTGTTGATGTATTTTACGGACGCTGGTATTGCTCCTTGGTTCAAAAACAGCTACCAAACGGCGTCCATTATGTTTTTGTTTGATCGCTGAAATAGTCTCACGAATTGCCGTAGGATGGTGTGCAAAGTCATCATAAACTGCAACCCCGTTAACTTCACCCCGTAATTCCTGCCTCCTGCGGACACTCTTGAACGAATCAAAAGCCGCCTGAATTATTTTATCAGAAATACCATTATGCCGAGCCAGAATTATTACTCCCAAAGAATTTAATACATTGTATTTTCCTGAAAGTTTTAGTGCGAATTTTTGCGACTGCAGATAATTTTTCTGAGCTTTGTTTATTACTTCAAACTTGGTTCCGGATTCACCGGTTTCAATGATTACTGCTCTCACTTCATTTGCTTCTCCAAAGCCGAATTTAATCACAGGAGAATATGCCGACTCCAGCACATTTTGCAAATTCACGTCATCTCCATTTGCGACAATCAATCCGTTTTGTGGGATGAGACGCAGCATCAGTCGGAAAGATTTTTTAATATCTTCGAGTGAATCAAAAATATCCGCGTGATCAAATTCGAGATTATTAAGTATTAATTGATCCGGAAGATAATGGAAAAATTTTGAACGCTTATCAAAGAAAGCTGTATCGTACTCATCTCCTTCTGTGACAAAATAACTGCCAATTCCATCCTGGCAACTTGTGCCAAAATTTTCCGCAATTCCTCCAATCATAAATCCAGGTTTTTTTCCTGCAAATTCAAAAACCCAGGCGAGTAAAGAGGAAGTGGTTGTTTTTCCATGAGTTCCGGTCACAACGAGCGAAGTTTTACCACGGATGAAATACTCTTTAAGTAATTCCGCCATTGAGATATAAGGCAGTTTGCGCTCCAGAACCGCTTCCACTTCCGGATTACCTCTTGAGAGGGCATTGCCGATCACAACCAAATCCGGAACAGGTTCCAAGTTTTTTGCGTCAAAACCATTTTGTACAGTGATGTCATATTGCTCAAGCAAATCACTCATCGGCGGATAAACATTTTCGTCAGAACCACGAACTTGATGACCACGCTTTTTTAATAACATTGCCAGCGATGCCATTCCTGTCCCGCAGATTCCTGAAAAATGAATGACTTTATTTTTATCTTGTGAAGATAACATCAAAATAGAATTTACTACGGCTTTTTGAAAAGACGGGAGGGAGCGGCGCAGACTTTGAGATTTTCAACGAATTCAAAGAATCCGCATAACTAACAAAGTTCTGTCTGAATCAGCAAGAACAGGTACAGCATTTTAAGCAGGTTCAGATAAGTTTGCGGCCCCAACTAAAAACGTCCATCGTAAACCCTTTCGCCAATTTTACAAGCCAGTAAGCTAAAAGTTTCACGCTCAAAAGCACCATCAAGACCTTCACGGAGTTCATCGCGATTGGAAACCCAACGTCCAATTCCACCCAAAGCCTCCGCAACGGCAGGAAAATCAGTTGCACCAAAATCAACTCCAAGATTAGGCAATCCGGAATTGCGCTGTTTCAGTTCAATCAGTGCCAGAGATTCATCAACAAAAACAATAATTACCACCGGTAATTTCAAATCCCTGAGCGTCGCCAATTCACCCAAAACCATTTCCATTCCGGCATCTCCGACAAAGGCCACGACAGGCCGTTCCGTTGAGTTCAAACGAAAACCCATTGCCAGGGGCACGGCGCATCCCATCGTACAAAGCGCAGTGGATTGCAGCAAACCGCGTGCTTCGTAACATTCCCACTGTTGGCTCAGTAATATTCTGTGCGCACCGCTATCCACAGTGGCAACTCCGTTACGTGGCAAAGTTTTACGCACAACTTCAATCACTGCCGCAGGTCCCCATACTTCGTTCGTTTCTGAAGTTCCGGTTCCAGGAAATATTGATTTCAGTTCGCTCCTGACTTTTTCCGGTTCTCCATTTTTCCAGACTGAATTTGCGGAAACTCCTTTACGCAAAGTTTTCAAACCTTCGCCAACATCACCGATAAAACTCAAGCTTGCACGGTGCATGTAATGCGTGTTCGGAACAGCGCAAAATTCAAGCACCCTAGCTCCTTCATCCCA
>JAESQU010000096.1 GCA_016764995.1 SAR324 cluster bacterium
AATCCAGACTGAATCCTGTGTTGATGCCGCCTGAATCCAGTCCAGAGGTATCCTCCGTTTGTGCAACTCTTCAACTTGCGGCAGCCATGTTTCAGCTTTAAATATTCCAAACATTCCGTGCGGCTCAACAGGCAGTGGCATGACCTTAAAATTGACTGAGGTGATGACTCCCAAACCACCTCTACTTCCGAGCATCATTCGAGTCAGGTCATAGCCTGAAACGTTTTTGACGACCTTGCCACCTGCTTGAACAATTTCGCCTTTGCCGTTTATGTATTCTATTCCGATAATGCAGTCGCGAAGTCCGCCCATGTTCATGCGGTTTGGACCAAAATCGTTGCAGGCAACTAGCGAGCCGACACAAGAATCCGGGAACCATGGATTAACAGGCAGCATCATATTTTGTTCGGCCAGCATCTTTTGAAGATTCCGGATACTCATACCTGATTCCACGCCAACGACCATATCTTCCGGATCAAAAAAACGTGTTGCTTTGAGTTTTTGGAGAGAAAGGATGTCGCGGGAATCCGCTCCAGATTTTCCGGAAATTGTTGTTACAAAACGTGTTCCTCTTCCACAAATCCGGAATGTTTTTTTTGCCTCAATTCGTGAAGACACCCAGCTTTGTATTTCTCCCAGAGAGTCTGATTCAAATCTACTCATACAGAAATTCCTGATTTTGCGGCGACCATTTTCGATTTGTTCAAAACCGCGGAATTCTTTGGTGTAGTCCCGCTTTTAGATTCGGCACAACGTCCTGGACTCGGAAATATCTTTCCGGGATTTAGCAAATTTTCCGGATTGAAAAACGTACGCACATTTTTCATGTTGTCGAGCGAATTTCCAGGATATAGTTTAGACATCCATTCCGCTTTTTCGAGTCCTATTCCGTGTTCACCTGAAAGCGTTCCGCCATGACGGATGCATGAAGATAAAATTTCTTCGCCTATCAAATGCGCTTTTTCTACCTCTTGCTCATTTTCATAATCATAGAGAATCAGCGGATGCAAATTCCCATCTCCCGCATGAAAAACATTGGCCACAGTCAAACCGTTTCTTTTGCCGATTTCGGCAATTTCATCCAGCACTTCCGGAAGTTTGCTGCGAGGAATAACACCATCCTGCACATAATAACTGGGTGAAATTTGACCAATCGCTCCAAAAGCTTCTTTGCGTGCACGCCAGATTTTTGCTCGTTCCACCTCATCACGAGCACGATTGACTGTGGTTGCTCCGGAATCTTTGAGCAACTTTTCAACAACCTCCGCTTCTGCATCAAGACCATCCGCCAAACCGTCCAGTTCAACAATCAGCACAGCTTCAGCATCCAGCGGGAAACCGGGCTTGAGTGCTTTTTCAACCGCCGAAATTGTGATTTTGTCCAGCATTTCCATGGCCGCCGGAATTATTCCGTGACTAATAATACTCGAAACAGATTCACACGCATCACGTACCGATGTGTAGATGCCAAGCATCGTTATCGCTTTTTCCGGATTTGGAGTTAGTCGGCAAATAATTTTAGTGACAATACCGAATGTGCCTTCTGAACCGGTCACCAAACCCAGCATATCCGGACCCGGCATGCCGAAATGTTTACCGCCAAGAGTCACGAGTTCTCCGTCAGGTAAAACCATTTCGATACCAAGAACATGATTGACGGTCACGCCATATTTAAGGGTATGAGGGCCGCCTGAATTTTCGGCGACATTGCCTCCGATAGAACAGGCTTTTTGCGAGGATGGATCGGGTGCGTAATGGTAACCCTCAGCATGGACATGTTCAGTGATACGTAAATTGATCACTCCCGGTCCAACCGTGATTGTGCGGTTAAGCAAATCAATTTCATGAATTTCCTTGAAACGTGCCATTTCGATAATGACACTTCCGTCCTGCGGAATTGCTCCGCCGGAAAGCCCTGTTCCGGCACCACGTGCGATAAAACTTATTTTGTGCTGATGGAATAATTTGACAACAGAGGCCAGTTCCTGAACTGTTACTGGGAAAACCACGCCCATTGGCGGAGAGGTATAAAGCGTCAGCCCATCACAACGGTAAGTGTAGAGTGTTACCGGATCATCCTTGACCCATTCTTTGCCCAGAATTCGAACACATTCTCTGCGGATATTTGTTTCAAATGACATGCTCACCTCCCTTTAATTTTATGCTATTTTGCCCTAAATTATTTTGTTCTTTGAATTTCAATCAAACAAGACAATTAAGAAAGTTCCGGAAACTTTCTGAATTACATCCATATACAACCCAGCATAACTCTCTTCCGGTATTCAATCAAGTGGTAAAATAGTAAGACCAATTTACATTTTTACCAAAATCAAACAAAAACACTTGACCATTGCAGTTAGAAAATAGAGGATTCTTCGTAGGTTTAATTGAGCCTTGCTGACACCTTCCTAACATGCACATCATGACTTTTTTTACTTTTCATCTAACAAAAGATCATTAACCAGAAAAATTAAATGCTCCTGAAAGCAGTTCGCTCACAACGTCGTTTTGAACAAGTTGCAGAGCAAATCTCTAAATTAATCAAGAAAGGCAAACTCAAACCAGGCATGCGTTTGCCTCCTGAACGAGAGTTGGCAAAACAGCTTGAAGTCAGCCGTCCGACTGTGCGTGAGGCAATGATTGCACTTGAAATTTCTGGCTTGGTTGAAGTACGTGTGGGTTCCGGAATTTACGTTTTGGACTTTTCAAAACAGAAAAAGAAATTAAGCAATAAGATTGCAGAAATCGGACATGGACCTCTGGAGTTAATCGAGGCGCGGAAAGAAATTGAGGGTGCTAACGCCGCACTGGCTGCTCAACGAATAGAGCCGGATAGTCTGAAAAAGATGGAGAAGGCAATAGAAAAAATGGTAAAGGAAAACATGAACGGAGCCGACGGTGACCGCGAATTCCACTTGCTGCTGGCCAAATCCACCGGAAACAGAGTTTTGGAAACGATTACTGCTTATCTTTGGGAACAACAGCAACATTCTCCGATGTGGATAAAATTGATCGAACTGATGGAAGAAAAAAAATTACATAACGTCATTCTGGATGACCACCGAACTTTGTTGGACGCACTTCGGCGAAAAGACTCAGAGGAAGCGGAAGCAATTATGCGTAACCATTTGAATCATGCACGAGACATTTATTTTGATATAATTGATGAAAAAGGAACCTGAACACCAAACGGGCAAGTTTCCTTTGAGTCATTTTATTTGATAAATTTATATAAAATTCCAGACTTTTTTAGTTAAGAAAAATGAGCATTTACGGATACATCCGTTTGAACAGCAACCGCCCAAAACCGAAAAATTTTAGTCTCAGAGAACAAGCCAAAATTATTCGAAATTGGTCTGATGAACAAGGACTGGAAATCAAGAAGATTTTCCGTGATAATGAAGCCAACAGCGCCAGCCTGGAATTGCCAAACTTGAAAAAACTGATCTCATTGATCGAGCAGGGGAAAGTTTCCGTACTGATTGTAGCTCGTTTAGATCGGTTAACACGAAAAATTCGTCTCCATCAACAACTTCTCAAATTATTTGAAGAACACAAAATACGGTTTGTTTCGCTTGCAGAAGACTTGGATTCAAAAAAGAAAAGTGGAAAAAAGGTTTTAGAGGCTATCGGCTTTTTGGCTCTTTGGGACGCAAGATCAATTCCGGACCGCACCCGTGAAATGATTGAACGCAAACGTAAAATAGGAGAACAAGTTGGTCATGCTCCTTTTGGCTACACATACCAAAAAAAACGACTGACTCCCTTAACAAAAGAACTGAGCATTGCAACCATCATCAGAGAAAAGCGAGAGGACGAAAATTTAAGCTACCACAAAATTGCCAAGTACCTCAACAGTCAGCGTCTACGTGCAAAGCGGGGTGGCCGCTGGTATGCGGAAACAATCAAAGGTATTTGCGAAAATCCTCTTTACGAACGCTTTACCGGCGGCATTAAGGCACGCTTTCTCGATAAGGCGAATGTGGACTGAATTCTTCAATACCTCGACGAATTGCGTGTTTTTCTTCTTCCAGAAATTTAGCAATTGAGTTTCGGAATCCCGGATGTTCCAGCCAATGTGCGCTGTAGGTCAGTTCCGGCAGAAAACCACGCTGAATTTTATGTTCTCCTTGTGCTCCTGCTTCGAACAACTTAATTCCTTTGCGGATAGCAAATTCGATCGGCTGATAGTAACATAACTCAAAATGCAAACTCCGATAGTTTCGTTTACAACCCCAATATCGTCCATATAAACAATCTCCTTTTTGAAAATTGATTGTTCCCGCTATACATTCTCCATCTGCATAAGCCAGAAACAAGACCATACTTTTACGCATTGTTGCATGAATCCGATGAAAAAAGTCCTCTGTCAGATAAGGTTGACCCCATTTTTTATCTGTTGTAGAAAGATAAAAATGATACATGTCGTGGATATGTTGCGGCAGAATCGCTTCTCCTTCAAGCACTTCCACTTTGATCATTTGCTCTTGTATTTGACGGCGTTCCCGTAGTATTTCCTTGCGACGTTTACGTTTTAAAGTCGCTAAAAATTCACCAAAATCCCGATAATTATTGTTCTTCCAATGGAACTGAAAACTGTTTCTGATGAGAAATCCTCTGGCAGTGAAAATCGGCAATTCTTCGGCTGTGATGAATAAAAAATGGAGAGAGGAACAGTTTCGTTCTCGCATACAGGCTAAGGCGTCTTCGATGAGTTTGTTCTGGACACGACTAGTATCCGCTTCCGGATGCACGAGCAATTTTCGACCTGTTGCCGGAGTAAATGGAATTGCCGAAACTAATTTTGGATAGTAATTCAGCCCATGCTGTTCATAGGCCTTTGCCCAACCCCAATCAAAAATATACTCGCCGTAACCATTATTTTTTTCATAAAGACAAAGTGCACCCTGCAACTGTTCGTTTTCCCACAAAGTCAGATGACATGGCACCCATCCGGAATCTTCACCAACGCAGTCACTCTCTTCCAAGGCTGATAAATAGGCATGTTCAGCAAAAGGAAATTCGGTGCCGGACACGGAATTCCATTGCGTGGGAGAAACGGCTGCTATGTTAGATTCAATTCTGAGTTGCACAAATTTTGCTGTAGCGTGAGTGAAACAGGGGAGAAAATTCTAGTTGGAAAGTTTGGCTCTAAAAATAACCAAACTCGAAAATCACAGGAGGTCTGGCGCGCGCACATAAACAAGCTTGTTGTTACGTACATAACTTATTATCTTTACTGAGGTTCGTTTTATGGTAGGAACAGCCTTAAAAAAAACGACTTGAAAAGGAATTTCATTTTCCTTCAGAGTCCCTGTCTTCAAAGTCCCGCTTTGGAATTCATTTGTATTGAAGGAATTCAGCATTGTCAAATCACCAGAATGGCGCAAGGCTATGATATCAATGGAGCTTAACGTTTCCAATTGCTCATCTGATAATACAACTCCAGCATAGGTAAAGTGACTGGCGATCAACTGTTTCTCGGCATCAAACGCAAATGCCTTTAATTGTATTTTTTCAACTTCATCGGACTCAAAAAAAGTATTCCGGATCGCCCCTTCAACCACAAATAAAGGAAGCCGATTATAACCATTTTCTACTTGTCTTGCTTCAAATTCACCTGCAAACTCTAACTGATGCACATTCCCGCTAGCCAACTGACGGAAAATTGCTAAGTCAAATATTTTAAGATAACCTCCAATAAAGGCAAGAGTAGCGACTCCCATTACACCAAGCATGACGAACAAAATAAATTTTTCATGAAATCCAAATTTATCCTCTGACACAGAAACCGGTTTTTCGGTTTGCGTTGGTTCAATTTCTGTCTTTTTATTTTCTGTTTTTTTAGCTTTTATTTTATTTGTTCCAGCTTTTTGTGTTTTCAAGTCCATCAGTATTCTGTTTCCCCATTCTTCCTTTTTTTCAGTCGGCGTTTTTTTTTGTTCAGTTTGAGTTTGAACATTTAGCAGATTATTTTTATTTGGAGTAGAGGACGATGACTTTTTAACACCAAGTTCTTCAAGGATTGAAGTCGCGGCATCCGCTGCAGACTTTTTTTGATGCTGTTGTACAGAGAATGAGGAAGGACCTTCACTGTGAAGGTTCTCAGAGGTACTTTCACCAGGATTCAGAGAAAATTTTTGCGGCTTTCTCGCTATCATATTTTTTTTAGGCTATTATTGCATTTTGCCGAAGGTTCATTTTCCGGCAAATCATCAAGACCCGGTATATTTTTTTGCAGGCTTTTTTAAGTGTATTGTATGGACTGATCGTCACATTTGTGATTACAAAAAACAAGCCCTCTCTGGAATCTTGACTGCAAGTTTTTAACTTCCGGTGAGTACTCCCAGGAAAATGAACTGTGGTTTTTTGTACTCCTGATCCTCTAACGGAAAGGCCACTTCGAATTTCAAAGGTACTTGTAGTAATGAAGCTGTATCCAAAGTCCACTCAATTCCGAATCCGGCATTTCTCCGATGTTTTGCTTTTTCAAATGAAAAACCATTTGACCATATTTTACCCTGATCATAAAATACCGTCCCCTGAATTTTGAAGGCACTCACAACTCCCCACAAAGGTGCGGTAATCAAAGGAAATTTATAATCAAATCTTGAGGCTAACAAATGATCTGAACTCAAAACTGTTTGTTGAGGATAACCTCGCAAAACATTGGGCCCGCCAAGTTGAAATTTTTTCTGCAGTGGAGTTTCTCCGGAAGTAGTTGCATGGATTAGGTCCAAATCAAACCATTTACGGTGTCCAACACGCAGAGTTTGTCCGAGAGTTACTCCTCCGCGTACATATGAAAAATCGCTTGCAACTGCCAGTACCGGCTGTTCGTTCCAGAAATTCCAGTTAAGTAAATAGAAATCCCTCGGGCTGAAACTTCCGGTATGTTCCAACAGGAAAGTGTTAGTTTTTCCTGTTTCAACAGTTCCATTGTTTCCGTAACCGCTACCCGCCGAAAAAAGAGTTTCGCGGGAAAAACTTGAGTGGAATTTATATTCCAGTTCACCGGGATTTTGGGAAGGTTTATAAGTCGCTCGGACTCCTTGTGAACGCACACCCCCAAATTCACTAAGACTAAAGCCCGCAGATAATCCATGCAATCCCATGTTATCACGGTCCAAATTTAAAATGTAAAGACCACGCTTATTTTTTGTTCCGTAGCCCGGAATTGCATGGAGACGATAATTTTCTAACTTGTAGCGAATTCCAAAACCAAATGAGTTCCCATCCAGTGCATTGTTCCCAAATCCTGGAACCAACAGTACCAAATGTTCACGTTGTTTTTTCCAGTCCAAACCAAAACGAACTCGATAAAAATTGAAAGAGTGGTTATTCATGCGAGATGTTTCAAGTAATTTTTCTTCCGGATCAAGTGAAACTGTTTCAGGAAAACTACTTGTCAGAAAGCTAACCGTTTCTTGACGTTCAATTCCTGGTAACATCTTACGAATCTCTCTGCCATCTATTGTTTTCAGTGCAACCACAATCGGCATCTTGGCAGCACCGATTTTATTAATTTTTATTTCAGTTTCATATTTTCCGTTCGCCAGCATTTTAGTATTAGATACCTCAAAACTGTAATCCAGAGTTTCCACTGTGCGGAACCACTGCGAAAAAAACCATTCCAGCGAGCCTGGACCTTCCGCATTGTATGGAGCATCCGCAGGAAGCGGAGGAGCCTTCAGTAGCGGAAAATTAAACTTTTCCATTGCTTGACGGAACTCTTTTATGCCGATTAGTTTTTGCTGATTTTTTTGGGAAAAACGCATAAGTCCTTGCTGAAATGCCTTTTCACCGAGCATGTATTCCAACATGGATAAAACCATTGCGGTTTTGTAAGTAAGAGTCTGCAAATATTTTTGTGAGTTAGGATTTTTCCGGAATGAAGATATGATGGGATATCTCATTTTGGGCGAGATACTATTTGTCATACTTTCATAATAATGATCCCGGTAACGTGGATTCAGCCAGTCAAAAGAATCAAAAATTCCTGCATCTGCACCATACTTATGTTGAAAAAAACGTAATCCTAAAAAAGCCGGCACCCCCAAATTGAGCCATTGTTGTGTATCCTGGTTACTCCAGATTGATTCTCCAAACCAAAGCTGTGCCAGCCTTCGTGTCAAAAATCCAAGAGCTTGTCGGTCCATTAATTCAGACCGCTTGTAGTTCGGCAAAGGAACCAGAACCAGGTTATTTAACACGTCCACTTGTTCATATTCTGCTTCAACAGCAACAATCAGAATTGATTCCCATGGCGAATTTAGTCCATAACGAGTACGCAAAAATTCTAAAAATTTTGCACTCCATTTATGAAGAAGTTCTCCTCTACGTTCATGACCTTTGAGATAAAATGAAGTGATTTGTGGGGTTGATTTTTCATTTCCAAGTTTTGCGTTTTTTCCGGCAAATTGTTGATGCACCTTGCTGAAAATCAAGGGAAAGTTCTTTAGCGGCCTTTTGCTTACCGTGAGAGTAACAGCTTGACCAGCCAGCAATTTATGATGACCGGGTGTTGAAATTAATGTCCCTGCTTGAACTGCTTTCCATTTAACCTCAAATGTCGCGGGAGACGGATTATTTCCCGCGGAATTCCAACCCGACTCATCGATGCCTTTTTCCACTTTCCAGTTCAAAAGTTTTGGATGCCAATTAGCTGTCAACAGCATACCGTTGACTTTGCCTTCCTGTGAGTGTTCCGGAAACTTTGTAGTAAATTCCAGTTGTATTGTTGATTGCCCAGGAAATCCTTGAGTATCCGGAAGTTCCTCTGGCAAGCTAATACGTAAGATTCCCTGAGCAGTCGAGTACCCAATTTCCAAATCAGGATTTTCTTCCAGCGAATAATCCAGCTCACGCATTGCGGTTGTGGACTTTGGAGTGAAAGTACTTACAGAAGTTATCTCCAAGCTTCCGGGACTGAATCCTGTCGGAGATTTTGGATCCTCGAGATTGTCCTGAAAGCGGCGCAGTGAGAAGACCGGAACTATTTTGTGTTTTCTTGTTCCCCGTTCATCCGGAAAACTAAACCGATTTCCAGGCAAAGCAAACAATAATTCATGTGATGGATAAGCTTTTCGGGTGAAACGGACTTGCATTTTTCCCACAAGAAGTGTCTTATCGTGGTCATAAGTAACATCAATTTTATAGTGAGGATACTTGGCGGGAATGAACTGTTTCGCAAATAAAAGCTGAGGCGTAAAAACAAAATACAGCAGGTAAACAAACGATAAGACAAACGCAAAATGGGAAAGCAAGTTCCACAAGCTTTGCTCCTCTACGAATGAACCAATTACTTTTAACCTTAAACCAGAAACCTTATAATGGCTTCGATCTTCACCAAAATTATTCAAGGTGAAATTCCTTGTGAAAAAATTATTGAAACTGATGCTGAAATCGCATTTTTAGACATTATGCCTGGCGCTGTTGGACATACACTGGTGATTCCAAAACTTGAAGTTATGCGATTAGAAGATTTACCTGAAACTCAGGCCATCTCATTGATGCGTACCTTGCAACAAGTGGCAAAAGCCGTAAGCGCGGCATACGATGGAATTGACTATAATCTAATCCTGAACAACGGAGTAAACGCCGGACAGGAGGTCGAGCATGTCCACTTCCATGTTCTACCGCGTGCCGAAGGAAGCCCCAGACCTTTTCGGAATCGAATTCAATATGCTGAAGGAGAAATGCAAGAAGTAGGAGCAAAAATACGAAATTATCTTTGATGATCACAATTTTTTGAAATTTTTTCAAGAGCTGATTCCTATGAACTTTGCCGCCATTGAAATTGGCAGTAACGCGGTACGCATGATTGTGGGTGAAGTTAGGGGTTCCTGCGAGTTACACGTACGGGAAAGTTGGAGTGCTCATTTGCGTTTAGGAGATTCTGTTTTTGAGTGCGGAAAAATATCTGAAAAAATATTCCAACAACTGCTGCAAACAATTCGGGGTTTGCTTCTGGAAGTAAAAATATTTCCACAAATCAAAGTTTCGATCTCTGCCACCAGTGCCTTGAGAGACGCAAAAAATAGTATCAGTGTGGTGGCACGTCTCAAAAGATTGCTTGGTTATCCTGTTAAAATTCTTTCTGGAATAGAAGAATCGCAATGTTTACAGAATGGAGTAAATTCTTTTTTACCACATTCTCTACTAATGGAATCCCCTTTAAAACAAACATTTTTGGTGGATTTAGGCGGCGGAAGTTTAGAAATTTCTTTGCTGAAATCTGTCTCCGACAAAAACAATAATCAGAAAAATATTCTGTATAGTTTTGATATTGGTACACTTCGTTTAAGGAAATTTAAGAATGTTACACAATATTTAGAATCAAAGCTTCCGGAAGAGTTTTCGGAATTGTCTCAAGTTTTATCAGCAAATCCGCAAGATCGTTCCCACTTGATTCTAACTGGCGGAAACGCAAAAACATTTGCTCGCTTGTTACCACAAATTTCTAAAAAATATCAGTCTGATAATAGCAGTGCAAAGCACAACAAAAACTGGCTGAGTATGGACTGGAATGAATTTGAGCGCATTGAACAAATTTTTCAAAAACAATCCGCTGAAGAACAGCAAAAACGCTGGAAACTTCGAGCGCAACAGACAGAAATTTTTAATATCGCGCTTGCGGTCTTTCGGAAAATTGGCCGCGAACTTAGAACAGAAAAACTTAGTATACCTTTTTTTGGTTTGAAGGAATCTTTATTGTTAAGTTTGGTGTCAGAGAATATTGAAAAACCAATGCAAGAAATTAGACTTGTTTTGACTTCCGGACCTCCCAAAAAATTTAAAATTTGCACATGAAAAAAAACAACGTCGGCCAGCAAAAAAACGAAGGCAAAAAAGAAGCTGAACAATACTGTGGATTTATCGGCTTGATAGGACGTCCAAATGTAGGTAAATCAACTTTATTGAATCAGTTGGTTGGACAAAAAGTTTCAATCACCGCACACAAAGCTCAAACGACTAGAAACCGTATCCTAGGTATTCGTACAGACAAAAACACCCAGATAGTTTTTATTGACACCCCCGGAATACACCGCTCTGAAAAACTGCTCAACCGCAAAATAGTTGCATACGCTACTGAAACTTTGCGTGACACTGATTTGAACTTATGGATTGTTGAACCTTTAGCTGAAACTTCTTTGAAGAAAGACGATCTCTCAGTTTTGCATCCGGAAGATCAGGAAATACTAAAACTTTTGTCCGGAAAAGAAAAACGGACGGTACTTGTTTTGAATAAAATTGATACAATACCACAGGAGCAGGCACTAGTAAGTATTGCGAAATTGGACAAGTTAGCTGAGTTCGCGGAGATTGTTCCGGTCTCGGCCCTGAAGTCAACTAACGTCGAGCACCTTGTTAAAACCCTGAAAAATTATCTACCCGTTCATCCTTTTTACTTTGAAACTCATCAGGTTACGGATGTTTCAGAACGCTTTCTGGCAAGTGAATTTGTGAGAGAGGAACTTTTTATGCGCTTACAGCAGGAAATACCTTATTCTGTCGCGGTCGTTGTCGAACAATTTGAAGATGACCCAAAATGCATTAAAATTGCCTGTACAATTTGTGTGGAGCGTGATTCTCAGAAGGGGATCATCATTGGGAAAAAAGGGGTGATGCTGAAAACAATTGGGACAGCCGCACGTAAGAAAATTGAACGTTTACTTGGAAATAAAGTCCATTTAGCTCTGCATGTTAAAGTTTTAAAACAATGGTCGCATAACGCAAACCATTTACGCTATCTTGGATTTAACTAAGCTGGAAACAACTGAACATTAACCCCTTTTACTTGGTTGATTCTCTACCATAATTTCAAATTCAACATTTATGAAGATCCTGAAAAATTTAGTTTTTGGCGTTTTTCTACTCATTTTAGAAATATCAATGTTTCAAATCTCGTTAGAACTGGGAATTAGTTCATTGTTGTTGGTTAGCGCAATATTATGCATCTGGATGGTGTTAAAAAAAATAACAACCGTTGTGGTGCCTCAGGAACTGGTTCTGTCTTCAGAACCGTTTCGTGATTCAGGAGCTTCCGGAAAAAAAGAAATGATATCCGCAAATCAAAAAGCCTCCGAGACAGAAAATGCAATTCCTGGTGTGGACGGAACAAATTTCGAGCAATTCAGAAAAAATTTAAATTTAAACCCTATTCCCAATTCTTCCTCTGAAACTATTCCTTATCCGGAAAATTCGGCAAATCCGGATTTTGTGACTGATGCCTATCAAAAAGCCGGTTCAAGCAGTGGTCCAGAAAACTTTTCTGAAGAACTCGATGAGGTTGAACAGGTAAAAGTGACATTGAGTGCAAACGCAAAAACTTTGCAGGAAGAGCAGAATGAAGAAATTACAGCAGTAAAAACTGATGACGAAACTGAAAAAATAGCTGAAAAAAAGGCTGAAAAAGATGCCGAAAAAGAGGAAGTCCCGAATGCCGAAAAAACTGATTCTGACAGGAAACTTGGTGCAGGTGAAGAAGCACTTGAACTACTCTCTCGAAAACATGATGCATTAAGGAGACAAACAGCAAGGAACTCCATGGAGCAATTCGGAGACTTCGATGATGATCTTTTTGCGGACGAGCTTATTCCGCTTCCGGGAGGAGAAAACTATGCGGAAACTGAAAACGAAATGTTTAGTGACGAAGATCCATTTGCTAATCTCACAGAATCTTACAGTCTGGAAGATGAAGAAAAATTGGATTCCTCTTTATTCAATTCAACAGCTCATGATGAGAAAAATTCTGAAGCGGAAGCATTGTTAAAATTGGCCACAACAGCATGTGAAGCAGGAAAAATGGAGGAAGCTAAAGCCAGTCTTGAGAGTTACCTGGAACTGCTCAATGAACTTGGTAAAAACCCCAGTCAGGATGTGCTGCATTTGGCCGAAAAACTTGATATTACAATTGATTCTTCACCAAACAAAAAAACGGACGCGAATAATTTTGCAACAGAAACAGAAAAAAAGCAGGAAACCATTCTTAAAGATGTTCCGGAACAAACTAATTATGCAAACGTGATGGATGGGATTGTAAAATCATTGGAAAAAAAAGAAGCCTACGAAGAAGCTTTGCCGTTGCTTAAAGATCTGCTGAACTACAATCGGCAGCGTGTAAATATTTCCGCGATGGATCCCCTTTACGACAGAATTGAACAGGCTTATTCAACAATGAAAAATGATGAAGATTTAGTTGCTACCTACAAAGAACATTTAGCAATCAAACAGCAATTGGATGACCTTGAGGGTGAATTACACCTACTTGATTTGATCAGTTACTATTATGCTAATACCGGTGATCAAAAAGCTTCAGAGCGTTACCAGTTAGAAAGCAAACAAATTAAAGATAGTTTAGATTACAAAATGTCTTTGGAAAAATGAGTGGTGTCTTGTGGAATTCATTGGCCACCGCGAAATAAATATCTTCTGCTAAAAATAAACGCAACCATCCGGCATACTGGAACTGAGTTGATGTCCATGATTCCCTGCCTCAAATTGTAATTCTGCTAACAATCTGCAACTACGGGTGCGTCGTTCACGAACAACATAATACTCGCTGATTCGCGGAGATGTATCAGATTCGAGGTGTCTAAACAATTTTATGGCGGCAATCGTGTGCCGCTCTGCCAGCATCAAATATCGAGGTTGCAAACCGTTCTGCCAACTGTCGAAGTAATTCAAACTCCATCCCATATGCCTGTCTCCTTCACTTAACCGGCTGCGGAATGATTGACTGGGAAATTCAGCAGTGGTGTTGGAACAAGCAACAAACAAGATTGTGATTGCGGCATTCAAAATAAAATAACGTTTAAACATCTGATTTAAATCGGAATATCTTTGAAAAAGTATGACTTGCTCCAGGAATATCTTTTTCATTCAAATAGAGCATGGAAACCCATCTATTTTGAGTATCGGCTGCCTCGCAAAAACCTTTAATTTATAGGCAACTTTACAGTCCTGTTTATTATAGTTCCACATTACATCAAGAGTTTAAGGCACTAAATTCAAAATTATTATGCAGTGCAGTTGTTTTTCCCCCAAACATAATTGGCCAATAACTTGCAAATTATCTTTGGGACACTAAAAAAAATAACTCTTGAAAACAGACTCAAACTGGCTATGGTAAATAAATATATTTGGGCTATTGGCGGCGGTAAAGGTGGTGTAGGCAAAAGTTTTGTCGCAGTCAACCTGGGCATTTTGCTGGCTCAAAATGGTTACAAAGTAATACTAGCCGACTTGGATTTGGGTGGAGCAAACCTGCACACGTGGCTTGGAGTGAACAGTCCCTCAATAGGTCTTTCTGACTTCATAGAAAGAGAAATTCCTAACATTGCAAAATTATTAATTCCCACAGAAATTCCGGGCTTAAGTCTGATCAGCGGCGCCAAAGACGGGGTCGAGATTGCCAATCTGAAACACACTCAAAAACGCCGCTTCCTTTCTGCCTTGAGACGCCTGGACGCGGATTATATTGTGATAGATTTAGGCGCGGGAACTTCTTACAATACAGTAGATTTTTTCCTGTTGGCCGACTCCCAATTAATGGTTGTCATTCCGGAACCTACTTCGATTGAAAACGCCTACCGTTTTATTAAAAATTCGTTTTTTCGTCAGATTTTTCACAACAGTCAAAACTTCGGATTAAAATCAGTTGTAACTCCGATTCTACGCAAAGACAATCCTTATAATGTGAACACTCCCAAAGAACTCATAAATTACCTGAACAAATTGGGAGGCAGCACCACGGTTTTTATTGAGGAACAACTTCAGTTGTTTAATCCAAAAATAATCCTGAACCAAGTACGTACAGAAAGAGATCAACTGGTTGGTCCAGCAATGAAAACAGCCTGTTCAAAATATTTTAATCTAAATATGAAATTCACGGGTAATATCTCAGAGGATGAGTCTGTCAGGAAATCTGTGCTGGACCGAAAACCTTTAGCAGTGGCTTACCCAGATGGTGTCCCAATGCAGCAGCTGAAAAGCATCTGTGCTAATATCTTACAGGAAGAGACTGAGAGGTCTGCAAAGAACAATCTTTTGTCTCAGCTGGCACTATGACTACTCTCGAAAACTCTCAAATTCAGGAAGAAAATTATTATCAGATTCTTGCTGTACCAAGTACTGCCTATTTGGTTGAGATCCGAAATGCATACGAAGAGAAACTAGAAGAAGCACACTTAGAGGCCATTTCCGCTTATTCTCTTTTACCGGAAGACGAAACCGAAGAAAAATTGCTGAAGTTAAGTCAGGCTTTCGTGGCTCTGGCAAATCCAATCGCAAGAGCAAGATATGATGATGAAATTAAGCAGATCAAAAATTATGCAAAGAATAAAACTGCCGATCAGCAAGACAGTGTTTCGGCAACTGAAGCTATACTTCCGAGTGAACCAGCATGGAATAAAACTGAGCCTGCTCTCCTCCAACCAAAAATCACAGCAAGACAACCTGCGGAAAAACTTGAGATAGCTAAAAGCGCACCCAAGGAAGTTGTTGGGCAAACACAGGAAGAGCGTCAGGATTTTTACCTCAATTTGGCAGTAAAAAATGAACTGTCTGAAAACAGTCTTGAAGAATATTATTCCAAGCTGAAAGCACATGGAGGTAAAGTAACTTACAACGGTGCGGTTTTAAAACAAATAAGAGAATTAAAATCGATTACACTGGATGAACTTGCAAAAATAACCTGTATCCGCAGTACCTATCTGGAAGCAATTGAAGACGAAATTTTCAACAATTTCACCTCAGAGATATATTTAAAAGGTTATTTGA
Organism: SAR324 cluster bacterium; assembly: GCA_016764995.1. Taxonomy (GTDB): domain Bacteria; phylum SAR324; class SAR324; order SAR324; family NAC60-12; genus Arctic96AD-7. The sequence continues at coordinate 15,784 of JAESQU010000096.1, forward strand.
TTTGTTACGTTGAGGCCATGAATTTACCTGCGGAGCAAATAATTGAAGATTATATTTTACTTTATAAAAACTACCTTGAAGCAAAAAAAGATTGAAATGTTTTATCAAGGTATTTCACAATTGATTGCAGTTGTATAGGCTGTTGATACAAAAGTTAACAATTTTGGAAAAAATCAAAGCCGGAAATAAGCCGGGTTCTGTTCTCACAGCAGTGAGCCGTGACCATTCATCTGGGACGATCGTTACCGACCGCCTCTAGCGTCCTACCCGACCGCCAGGCGGGCAGCCTGATAGCGGTCCTATTTGGACTTGCAACGGGTGGGGTTTACACTGCCGGTCTTGTCACCAACACCGCGGTAGGCTCTTACCCTGCCTTTTCACCCTTGCCTGTGTTTCCGGAGAAACCATCGGCGGTTTGTTTTCTGTTGCACTTTCCATCGGCTCGCGCCGCCTGGCTGTTAGCCAGCACCCTTGCCCTTTGTTGCCCGGACTTTCCTCCAGCCTTCCGGAATCGAGAACGACCCGGGAAACCAGCGGCCACGAATCCGGCTTTGATGATTACTAAACTAACACCATTGTGAATAAGATCAAGCGAACTTCTTTTAAAAACACTCAACATAAAACTCAGATGAAAAATATAGAAACAGATATGCACTCCAAACAGACTGTCAAAAAAGGGCGGAAGCGTTTCCGCGGATTCAGTTTTATTGAAGTAATGGTTGTGATAATAATTCTTGGATTGCTTTCCGGTATCGTCGGCGTGTATCTTTTTGATTCTGCGGAAAAAGCAAAAGTAGACGTGACAAAAACCCAAATTAGAGGTTTGGAAACCGCACTGGATCTATACCGCCTACACAATTCACGTTATCCTTCATCAGAACAAGGACTGGCAGCCCTACTCGAAAAACCAGAAGTGGGAATTATTCCGAAAAACTGGAACGGACCATATTTACGGGGAAACAATTTGCCCGAAGACGGATGGAGCAACCCATACCGTTATGTTAGTGTTAACGGTAAAAATTATGAAATTATTTCGCTTGGCGCGGATGGTACGGATGGCGGAACGGAATTGGATGCGGATCTCAATTCCAGCGATCTTTAAAGGTAGCTCAAAGCCGAAGACTCAAAACTTGGTGAGGGGCTTCACCTTTCTGGAAATTCTGGTGGTTTTGACATTGGTAGTCCTGCTGATGGGCATGGCAGTCCCTCAGTTTTTTGCCATGTTTTCCAAACCACATGAAACAGAATTTAAGCACCTTAACAATGTCCTGAAAATTCTCCGCAATGACGCCGTTCTCAAAAGCACTTCATATTGCCTGTTCTTTGATTTGAAGACGCAAAAAATGATGACCGCAAATGAGGAGGAGTCCGGAACATGTTCTGGTGAATTTTTGAAAAATCCGAAAATTTTGAAGCCGCATTTTTTTTCGGAAGACCTCATTTTGCGTGAAGCAAAGCTGGCAGAAACAAATTATCTTTCCGCTGGAACCGCTGCCGATGTTCTGGAAGTTCATATCAACAGTTCCGGTTTTGTTACACCTTTTTTCCTGCTATTTACGCTGCCCGATTCTACCAATTCCTGGCAAATTGAAAGTAAGGGCATCATGGGAAAATTAGCAATGAGTGAACAATGAGCAGGAATCAACTCGAAAATGTCACAGAACATAAGCACGTAACCACTACATCAATCCTGAAAAAAATGGGATTCACGGTGTTGGAGGTACTTGTTTCGCTTTCGATATTGACGCTCACTTTGATGGCACTTTACCAGTCTTTTTCAACTTCCATTTTTGTACTTTCTTCAACAACAAACTTATGGAAAGCAATGTCTTACGCTCAGAATGAATTATTAGAATCGGAGCGCGCAAAATCCACGCTTCCTGTTTCACTCAGTCAAGGTGAGTTTGAACTTGATCATCCGATGAACGGTTTCCGTTGGAAAAGAGTAATCCGTGACACCACACCTCTGACCGGAATTGAGGTGCGGCAAGTCAACTATCAATTAAGCTGGAGCGAGGGAAAACACGAATATACTTATGATGCGGATATTTACGTCAATCCAAATTAAAGTCCGGAAAATAAAACGAGGCTTCTCCCTGCTGGAATTATTAATTTCTATCGCATTGCTTGGTCTGGTAATGTCTCTGCTTTATGGTGCGTTTTTTCAAATTTCAAATTCCTCACTAAAAGTAAAATCTACCCTGGAAACACGCCAGGAATTGAGGTTACTGATGAAAATGGTGCTTGATGATTTGCAAAACGTACAATATTTAAAGCACTACGCAGAATCCGGACAAAGCGAGATTTCGCAAAGGGAAACCGGTTTGATTGCCGAAATTAAATTGGGACCGGAAAATGCTGAAACAGGAGTACTTGAAGAAGTGAGCAGCATCTATTTTCATACTGCAATCAAATCAAGATTCTATCCGGAGGAGAAAGAACGTGACCCGGAACTGCATGAAGTCGCCTATACACTGGATGAAAATCCTGACACAAAAACATGGGAGTTTATCCGGCGTGAAGATTTTTATCTCGACGGAAATTTAAGGGAAGGCGGAAAAAGCTATGTTTTGTCTGAGGCGGTCACAAAGTTTGAACTGGAACTATTGGAAAGTGAGACTGAACTTGCGGGTGGAGAAAGCAGGGAAAATTGGACAAAGGAATGGAATTCTGATGAAAGAGAATGTCATAAACTATCGATTGCACAAAATTTTTGTCTACCTCGTGCCATCAGATTAACAATGGCTCTGATGGGTGAAGACGAAAATACTGCCTCTGATTCACAGGTCACCAATCTTTGCGTTCCGCCTTGTAATCCGGAAATTTTCGAATAACAAACAAGATTTGACGGAAAGAGATTGTAATACACCGTCACTTATATTTCGTCCAGCCAGTCCACAGTCCCTTTTCCCATTCTGATGATTTCAGCTCCACCATGACTGAAATCTATAATTGTTGAATTTTCAGCAAAAATAATTCCGCCGTCCACAATAAGATCTACTTGTTTTTTATATTTTTCATGTAAGTCGTGTGGATCCTCGTACAATTCTTCTGTTGACACACGCAGACTGCTGCTAAGAATGGGGTGTCCAAGGGCGGTCACTATTTCGTTTGCAATAGGATCTTCCGGCCAACGAAGTCCAACGGTGCTTCGTGGTGTAAGCATCATTTTTGGTACAATCTTCGAGGCCTTAAAGACAAAAGTATAAGGTCCGGGCAATTTCCTCCGAAGCAGTTTAAAAACATGGGTTGGAATTCCCTGAGTATATTCCTGAACCTCTGTTTGATTTGCGCAGATGAAAGTCAAAGGTTTTTTCTGATTCATCTTTTTAATTTGATACAAGCGCTTCATTGCCTTTTTACTAAAGATACTGCAGCCCAGCCCGTAAACTGTATCGGTGGGATAAATGATAATTCCATCATTTTGCAGAACATCCACTACTTTTTGAATGCGTCGAGGTTGGGGATTTATAGGATTTATACTCAAAAGCATAGGAGAAATTTGAAAATGCTAATCAGGGAAATAAACTTTGAAACTTAAATACGCAAGCAGTGCTAAAAAATGAAAATGTACTTCTAACCGTCACTAACTTCCAAGAGTGCCTAATGACAGAGGATAATTGATAAATAGTGTTGGCGCAATACCATCTTCACCTTTTGCAAGGTCAAAACGGTAAATTAACCCCGATATAATTGCACGGAAACCCACACCAAAAGAAGATTTCATTTTTTCGTGCAATCGAGCGATATCATCAGAAACACTGCCGGTTTCATAAAAGAATGATGTCTGGAGAACAGTCCTAATACCTCCTAAAAATATCCAGTTAATTGGGGTTCTTTTTTCAGAATAGTTGAGACGATATTCCAAAACATAATTTGAACTATTTGCCGCGTAAAATCTACCCAGACTATAAGCACGCATCCTGTTAAGTCCGCCCAGTGCAGTCGCCTTTGAAGATTGATTTCTTTTAAGCCAGTAATTGATTCGTCTTGTTTCAGCATTTTGACATGCAGTTGTCTCCGTTTCCAGATAACACCCTAGTCCATATTTATTTCTTAAAGCATTTTCATCCACAATACCATTATCTGTAATATAGGAACGAGATTGAAATGCGTTAAACAACAGTGTGTGAGTTTCAAAAAAGGGGAAATAGGCGGTTACATTAAGATCATTAACAGCGTAGTCACTCAGCTCGTTAAGCCCATAATTTGATTCGCTATGCAAAATGCCGATGCGAAGTCCTTCATTGGGATCCAAATGATTATCGGTTAGATCAATCTGTGTTCCGATTACACGGTCAATCCAACGCCGTTGCGGGGATTGGATATTGGAAAATTCGTTACCATCAACATCAAATATTTTTTCTAACTTTGTTCCTCCTGTTGAATAACTAACAAGAAATTCCAATCGTTGTTTATAAAATTGGGATTGAAAGGTAACAAAATTACTGTCGTACTTTTCTAAAGTCTGATAATAATCATCTTTTCCTGAATCAATGCCTCTGTCATAAGACCTGAAGGGCATATTTAAATCTGTAAAACCAAAGGAAAATAATAATTTATCACCAATTAAAGGAAATTTTGAAAAAGAAAATAAATTTATTTCAAAATCTCCTTCAAAGAAAGTCTTGGCCATCAGCAGGTCGGCACTCTTATAGACATTTGAAATCGCGGCAGCAATAGGAACCCCAGAGCCAATTCCTTCAACAACAATTGGCAAAGGAAGAACCATCCAACCAAATTCAGTTTCTGCATCGCTTTTAGACCTCTCTGGAGGAAATTCGTAAGAGAGCGCCGCTGCGGGCACGAAAAAAAAGAGAAGCAACCATAATTTGATTATTCTACTCATCAAAGCCCCACTAGCAATTAAAAATGAAACAAATATAAAGAATGTGTTCAAAACTATTTTGAACTTTTGCCACTGCTTATTATTATTCCTCAGTTAAAACATACAATAGTTTAGCCTGAATTTTTTGAATTTTTGGATCTGCAGCAATCGGTTTCAAGAGAGAAACTGCTTTTTGCATTCTCTGCAAATGATCATCTGGCACAGGAAAATCCAATCTTCTATAAGAACGATAAATCGTATAACACAAAAGTCCGAAACGGTGAACCACTGCTTTTTCAACAGCTTTTTCAGGAATATCACCAACAAGTTTTACCGCATCACCAATCGCTTTCAGTGCTTTTGATAAATACTCAAATCCAATTTTTTTTGGTTCCGGCTCATTTGACGCAGACGCGATTATCAACTGAATTTGAGCAAGTACATCAAACATTTTTGCCTGGTGATAACCGACCAGCGGATTTTTGCTTTCCAGGTGATGCATGATTTCAAATATCAAATCCAAATTTTCATGAGCAAGAGGTAAGAACACTAAGCGGCGGAGCATAGGATCAAAACCATTTTTGAGATCACCAAGAGGAATTGTTTTTTCTTCTTTTGATTTTATTAGATTTAATTCATAGTTAGTCGAGATTGGCTCTGTTTTTAGCAATGCTACACATTTTTGAATAAAATCTACTTCACGCTGCAATCTCTTCTGTTGCTTCTCCATGATAGTGTCAACATTTCCATCGCCCTTTAATTTAGACTCAGTTTCAGTTAAATCGTCCTGCAGAAATTTTTTAAGTTTTTCCAGGTAAATAGTTTGAACAGCGAGAGCCATATTTATTTTTTGACATGAAATCATGGGGTTTTCAACTTCCAACATGATTAACAAAAAAGCATCTCTGGCACTGTTCAAGTCAGTTCCATCTGCTTCCAGCAGAAACATCTCAATCAATTCCATGCGTGATCTGGAATCATCCGGATGTTTGTGAAGACGTTCCGAAATTTCTCTTGCACGAGTATTTTTCAGACTTTGGCTGAGCCTGCTTCCGGTGAATTCAAGCGCTTTTCCGCTTGGAATAACACCTTTTTTGAAACTTATTCCACTCAGTAATTTGGAAGTAAGTTTTACTTTGTTCAAATTTTTAATCTGCGATTTAAGTTTGTCCAGATCAGTCTTTAGATTTTTGAACAAGAGCAGTGGTTTTTGAATATCCGGCTGTATGCGTATTTCTTCTTTATTTATTCCCATAAATTTCCTTGACTTCAATTATGTTCAGGCAAAACAAATTGCGGCTTACGACCTGCTATTCCTCGCAAAAGCCTGCCTAATAAATCTGCACCTGTGATGATCCGTTTTTCTGTATTCCAGCATAAAATCAGATCATTGTCAATAACGTCGTCTTCAGAGTGTTCCGGATGGACGCGCAGCTTTTGAATTACTTCACCCAGCGGAGTCGATGCGTCTGAGACCACAATAGGTCGGTGGCAGTAAGAATAAGGTCGGAAAGGCTCAACTCCAAAAAGCGCGTCACGTAAAAACAAATCGGCATTGATCACCAATCTAGGTGTTCCTTCAATTGAAGTTAAAATCACCCATTTTTTTCCTGATTCCTGAACCTGAAGTAAAAACGGATCATCCGGAGTACGTTGAAAAGCAGGAAAAACAGGCAGATCATATTCTGTTTCCAAGGGGATAACACTGACAGGATCTACTATCTCTCCCTCATCTCCAACTGGTAAATCATCAATACTTAAGAAATTAAGCGCGCCCGTTCCCTCCAAGCGGCTAATGTCTGAATCCCGCGATTCCATATGTTTTTGCAACATGATGCGGAAATCTTCCTCTTTAAAATAAAGCACGCCTTCTTTTCCCAGCCATTTATCAAGCAACAATGCAGTTGGTTTGCTTACCGGATACAGGATGAATCTGTAAAATCTGATGACCGGCGCCAACATAATCCCCATTCGCAGCGCATTGCGTGAAAAATACGCTTGTGGTAAAATTTCACCAAAAAGAGTGATGCAAATGGATGAAAAGAAAAAAGCCCATAGTCCCGCGAGTACTGAATCAGTTAACAGAGTCAACAGGACGTTAATACTTACATTACCCCAGAGCAGGGTTGTCAAGAGTAGATTTGCGTCTTCTCTCAGTTCCAAGACTTGGACTGCGGCTTGATTTCCTGACTCAACTTCAATTTCAAGTTTTAATCTACTCAAGCCAAACAAGCCCAAAGTCAGACCGGAGAAAATAGCGGATTGAGTTAAGCAAAGTAAAATACCCACCAAAAGGGCTAGATCCATACAACTGTATATTAGTAATTAATCTTGTTCACAAACTCCGATTGAATTATATTATGAAAACATACACTAACACCTCTCTTGAAGTTCTCAAGTTTTTTCAGTGCTTCGCTATTTATCATAGTTTAACAGCGGGCCAATAGAAGCTGAATAAAATCACGAAATAAATGTTGCATTAATATACATTTGAATTATCATGTAACTTAAGATGATCATTTTAATTTTCAGGTCGGTTCAAAAAAGTTTGATTATTAATTTTTGTTAACGTATTTTAAAAAGGTTGAAAACAAAATAAGGCTGGAATTTCGATTGAATTACTGAAAAATACTGCACACTTTGAATTTTTTCTTAAACCAAACACACTTTCGAGGAGATTGAACATGCTTAAGCATTCTTTAAAAGTAATGATTCCCCTAACTGTTATTTTTATAACTGGTTGTGCCACGAAAGGAATTTCACCAGTTCCAAAGAGTTTTATTGCAGATTTAGATGAGGTGCGCTCTCTGACTGCAGAGGAATTGGCTGACAATCAAATAGTTCAAAATGAATACAACCTGAAAAAAGCATTATTGGTAAAAATGGCTTCTAAAGATATAGCCGAGAAAAAAGAACTGATAAAGGAAAAAGAGGTTGTAGAAAAGGCTAAAAAGGAATTGACAGAATTGACCGAAAAAATCCTTAAAAAACGCCGCAAAATGCTTTTGAAGGCTGAAGTTGAAAAAATTGCTGAGTCCCTCAAGGAAGGAGTAACAGAAGAGGAAATCGTGGAAATTCTGGAAAAAGTAGCCGACGGTGAAATTACCGAAGAAGAAGCAAAAACTTTACTGAAGGAAAAAACCAAATTAAGTGAAGAAGGAATTAAAGAGCTGATCGCAAAGACCAAAGAGATCCAAAAAGAAACTGAAGAACTCGCAAAGAAACTGGCAGAGGCTTCATCTGATGAGATCGCAGCAATATTAAGAGAGGCAGGAGGCGTATCAGAAATTGACATATTGGTTCTTGTGGAAAAGAAAAAAGAAGTAGAAATTTTAGAGTCATCTTTTCTGGAAAAAACAATGGCCAAACTATACACCCGCCTTATTCGTGATAGAGAACTTGGGATTGAAGAAGCATTCTGCATCAATATTAAAGGGATTTTGGACCATCTATTGGTTGCGCCTGCATATTTTGACACAGACAAACATTCTATTGAAAACTATTTAGACCACATCATCAGTTCTTTTGAATTGCTTGAACCAATTTTGGAGGAGTACCCGGATATTATAGTCAGTTTGGAAGGAAACGCTGATGAGCGCGGCACTATTGAATATAACAAAGCACTCAGTGACCGTCGCTGGGAAACACCTTCAAAGGTTTTAATAGCTCTTTATTTCGACGAAGAGAGAACACAAGGAATTGGTCGTAGTGAACAATGCCCACTGCCACGTAAGGCAGGGACATCTGTTAAGGACTGGTGGTCAGAAAACCGGCGTACAGATTTCATTTTTAAACTGGAATAATTTTAAACTATGGAATTTAATGATTTTGTCAATGCAGTCCTTCACGGTGGGTCGATTACGCTTGCCATATTTATTTTGCTCGTTGTCCTTTCCGTTGTGACTTGGGGGATTATAATAGGTAAAAGTGTCCAGTTAAGGAAGGAAGATCAAAACAGTGGTAAATTTGTAAAAGTATTTAATAAGGCAAAATCACTCAAAAGTTTTTTATCAACAAATCACAAGCGTGCTCCGGTGGATTATGATTTGGGGATTTTGTTTGAAGAAATTATGAATGAGTCGCAACAATTTGCAAAAGAATTTCCTGAAGCAAAATGGAGATATACTGCGGATAAGGGGCTTCCAGAACACTTAAATGAGATGCTGGACCGAACGATGGATAGAGTAAACCTGCAAATGCGGGAGCGCCGCGAAAAAAGTTTGGCATATTTAGCAACTATTTCCAATATTGCTCCATTCCTCGGAGTTTTGGGAACTGTGATAGGAATTATCAATGCATTTACTGCAATTGGGAAAATGGGGTCAGCAGAACTAGCAGTAGTAGCTCCTGCAATTTCAGAGGCGTTGATTGCTACAGCATTGGGGATTTCTGTTGCCATTCCAGCTTCAGTAGGGTTTAACATTTTTCAATATCG
>JAESQU010000097.1 GCA_016764995.1 SAR324 cluster bacterium
GCGCTAATTTACTGGGGCATTCCGTCGGCGTCAGGATTGTTCGCGCGTTTTGTTCCGCTTTCCATAGAACAGCAGCTCGGTAAATATGTCATTGATGAAATACTGCCAAACCGTGTAATCTGTGAAACAGATGCAGGCCGAGATGCTTTGGAAAAACTGCTTGCGCGTCTGTCTCCTTCTGACTCCGATTATGAATTTCAACTGGAAATAATCGATTCAGAGTGGGTTAACGCGGTTGCTTTTCCGGGTGGAAAAATTTTGATTTTTCGGGGACTGCTGGAGAAAAGCCGTTCTGCGGAGGCCCTGTCCGGAGTACTGGCGCATGAGATGCAGCATGTTCTGCAGCGTCACGGTACGGAAAATTTATTGAGCCAAACCGCATTGTCCGGACTTTTTAAGTTGCTCACCGGAGAAGCGAATGCCTTGACCGAAACCATTTTTCAAGGCGTCAAAATGTTGTCACTGCTGAAATATACGCGTGAACTTGAAACGGAAGCAGATGCCCTTGCACTGCAGTTGCTGTTTCAGGCGAAAGTGGATCCTGCTGAAATGCTGTCAATGTTCCTCGTCCTGCAGAAACACGCACCGTCTTTGCCGGAAAGCTTTTCAACTCATCCGGACATGTCATCAAGACTGAAGAGCTTGGAAATCCTGATTGCACAAAATCCGCAATATCTGAGCGAACCCGTCCTGTCCGCAACAAGCTGGAAATCCCTGCAGAATATCTGTCAAATTGTAAATTAACTCATCAGCAAATCTTTCCGGGACTTGGGTGGCCGCTTCACTGCTTTATGGAGCAGATTGAGGAACGCGTTGGGCGGAGAATAGTCAGCTTGATCTTTTTGTCAGGTTGGATTAGTTTGGTAATAACAAATGTAATAACATTCGTCTGTGGAGCGTAAATATGTTAAAAGTTAAAGTTACTCAAGTCGGCAACTCAATGGGAATTATTCTTCCTAAAGAGGCTCTCAAAAAGCTAAAAGCTGAAAAGGGAGATATGCTGTACATGGTTGAAAAGTCTGAAGGATACACTCTTACTGCTTATCAACAGGATTTTGAAGACCAAATAAAAGTCGCTGAAGGTATCATGAAAAAATATCGTGATACACTCAAAGAATTGGCAAAATAATGATCCAGCCAAAATGGATTCTTGAGCAAGCAACAATATCGATACACGAAATGCTTCTCGCGGAACATGGAGGAGCCACCGGCATCAGGGATGTGTCATTACTCAAATCGGCCTTAGCGAAACCAAAACATCGTTTAACTTATGATCCAGACACGACCATGTTCGAGCTTGCCGCTTCTTACAGTTTCGGTATAGCGAAAAATCACCCATTTGTGGACGGAAACAAAAGGACTTCCTTTACAATCGGCGTACTATTTTTGGAAATTAATGGTTTTACCTTTCATGCTCCTGAAACAGAAGCCGTAATTACTATTGAAAGAATGGCTTCCGGTCTTAGTAATGAAGCTGAGTTAGCTAAGTGGTTTAAATCACATTCAATTTTAAAAGCCTGATGCCGGTTCGATTTACCCTAAACGCAATTGCGTGTGCACCCTTAATTCCTTCCGGATGATTGTGCGTAAATTCCTCACTTTTCTCTGCTTCTTTGAGCACCGTATTTTCATCATCAAAAAGCCAGCCAACACTTGAAGAGCGCATCGCGGAGCCGTTTCCGAAACTCACTCTGTAATTCCTCACTTCTTTGTCATCCCGGACTTGATCCGGGATCCAGAGAAACCTTTACAAACCATACCATTATTGTCAGCCCGGACTTGATCCGTGATCCAGAGAAACCACTACAAACCATAGCATTATTGTCATCCCGGACTTGATCCGGGATCCAGAGAAACCAAAATAAAATCCGCCGATTTACCGAATCCGGAATTGCCTTCCTCACCCCTTTGTCATTTCGACCGAAGGGAGAAATCTTAAGCAGATAATCTCCTTAATTCCTGGTCCGATCACGCAGTTGATCAAGAACCGTTTTAATTTCCGGAGTCAACCGTTTGTAAACAAATTCAGCAATTTCATCCGGAATGTGTTTGTAATGTGCTTCCGCCAATGCACCGGTGATGCAGGCTTGAGTATCCGCATCGCCGCCCAGCGAAATTGCGTTCCGGATTGCATCTTCAAAATCCGTAGACTCCAGAAAAGCAATTACGGCCTGCGGAACAGAACCCTGACATGTTTCATCAAATCCGTATTTCGGCCGAATCTGTTCCAGCTTTTGACTCAGGTTGTAGTCAAACTTTGCTTCCAGTTTTTCGCGAATTTCACTTTTGCTGCAGCCTTTACGACCCAGCATTACACCGAGTGCAACTGCCTGTGCGCCCTTAATTCCTTCCGGATGATTGTGTGTAAATTCCGCACTTTTCTCTGCTTCTTTGAGCACCGCTTCTTCATCATCAAAAAGCCAACCAACGCTGGAGCAGCGCATTGCGGAGCCGTTTCCGAAACTATTGTAGGGTTCCGGAAAGTCCTCGTAAATCCAGTTGCCAAACCTTCCTCCGTAACCAGCCGCTGGATATTTCCGTGCCCATGCTTGAAGTGATTCCACATAATCCACTCCGTTCATCAGCGAATCCGCAACTGCGACAGACATGACAGTATCATCAGTAAAAAAACATTCCGGATTCAGCAGTTCAAAATCCTTGGTTTTTATGGGATCAAATTCATAGACGGAACCCAAAACGTCACCTGCGATTGCTCCTAGCATTGTGTTTTTTGTAGTACTATTTCATTGAAGAATTGTCTTGATGCAAAAACATGGTAAATTAAGACGAGAATTTGAACAACCTGTTAAGCACGAAATATATTTTTTCTATGATAATTTAGATATTCTTGTTTTGGAAGAAATCGACGTGGCAACTTAATTTTTGAACCTTGATAGTCTGTAATCAATTTAACATTATACTGCTCAAAATTTTCTAATTTTCTCGAAAATACTACCTGATATGAAGTGTTTATCGTTAAATATCCTTGGTCAAATGCTTTGTCGTGTAATGAATTTAAACATAAACCATTTTGTGGATCAAGCCGTGTTTTTGAATTTTGTGACCATGGAATAATATGGCTGGCAACAAGAAGCTCTTTTATTGGTAATCCAGTGATACAGCACTGTGAGTCATAAGATGATAAAATCATTTTTCTAAAAAAACTCTGATTCACTCTTGTTTTTACGATAGAATCTTTGTATTTCCCCTCAGGTATGATCTGTTCATTTTCAATGACGTTTGATTCTCCGAATATTCTGATCATTATTTTTTCGCTCTCAAATGCCATCTTGTTCCAATCGTTGAAAAATTCTTCCCACGTTTCTTTGTCCAATTTACTAGAATTCGAGGCCCCTTTTCTTTCCAATGAAGGGTCAATACTCGCGAAATTTGCGAGTTTGTAGCTCACAGAACCAGGAGTTCTGCCTAAGTATTCTGCCAATTCAATTATCAGAGGATTATGGTAATGAATTTTCCCAAAGGGTGTTTTACAATACAAATTGATTGCTAATATCAATTCTTCCCTAGTCCATGATTTATGTGGTGTCTTACTCATTGTAATGCTCTATTCATTATAGCGGTAAAATTGTTCCAGTAATTCTCAAATTCTTTTTTGTTTTTTTAAAAACTGTGAGCGTCAATCTTCAGTATCTAATTTTGCTAATTGTACTCGACTCAGTCCTAAGAGCAAGTCACAATTCCGGATGATGGGATTTTGAGTTACGGCTGTATTATTTTGATCGATTAGTTCGAAATGGGCTTTGTAAGGGTTCCCCTGGATTCCCGCCTTTGCGGGAATGACAATAGTGGAATTAAGTGGGGACGATGCTTAATGCTGAAAATAGACAACATCATGTCCACATAATGTCTGGGATATTAAGTGATTTTCCTGGATCCCGGATCAAGTCCGGGATGACAATGCAGGCAGGTTCAATAGGCTGAGTTGGATCCAGGATTTGTTGGAATGACAAAAGAGGTGGTATAAACAAGGGGACACGAAATGAATCAACATTTGCTTTAC
>JAESQU010000098.1 GCA_016764995.1 SAR324 cluster bacterium
CTCTGAGACTGCACTCAGTTTCATCGGTTTAGGATTAACTGAACCGGTTAACTCGCTAGGATCGTTGATGCAGAGCGTTTCCAAAGCAGACGTCCTGCTGAATTACCAGTGGTACTTTATTCCGGTTATCTTTTTCATTGCCTTTGTACTGGCTTTCGTTTTCGTCGGTGACGGCTTGCGTGACGCATCTGATCCTTATTCCCACGTTAAGAAATGAGCCTGCTGACAGTCGAAAATCTTACTCTGCAATTCAGGACCGATGAAGGTCTAATAACTGCTGTTGAGAGCGTTTCGTTTGAAATCAACTCAGGAGAGGTTCTGGGACTGGTCGGTCAATCAGGTTCCGGAAAATCGGTCACGGCAAAGTCGTTAATGCAGCTTAATCCTTCCAATGCGGTATACAGTCCGGAAAGCAGTATTCAACTGGAGTTGGAAAACGAAGTTGTGGATGTGCTTTCACTGCAGGATTCTAGTGAGTTAGTGGTTGTGAGAGGCGGCGCAATTTCGATGATATTCCAGGAACCGATGGCGAGCTTTGCACCAGCACTAACGATTGGTTACCAAATGGTTGAGCAGTTGCTAATCCATACTTCAATGTCAAAAAAGGCCGCAGCAACATTGTCAGTTGAAATGCTTGAGCGGGTCGGAATTTCTGATGCCGGTCAGCGCTTTCACCAATATGCTTTTGAATTGTCAGGAGGCATGCGGCAAAGGGCAATGATTGCCATGGCGCTTTCAACTAAACCGAAACTTCTAATTGCGGATGAACCGACTACTGCGCTTGATGTGACAATTCAGGCTCAGGTTTTGGATTTGATGAAAGATCTGGTATCGGAGTTCGGCATGGCAATTCTTTTCATTACCCACGATCTTGGTGTTATTGCCCAGGTTGCCGACCGAGTGTCTGTGATGTACCTGGGACGCATAGTCGAAAGCGGTCCGGTACGTGATGTGCTTCATTCTCCTTCACATCCTTATACGAAGGGACTGCTCCATGCTCTGCCCAAACTGGATGAACTTGATAAGCCACTGACTCCAATTCCAGGCGACATTCCCAGTCCATTGGAACGTCCACCCGGATGCGTGTTTCACACCCGTTGTCCGGAAGTGTTGGCAGATCGTTGTAATGTTTCCATACCGACAAGAACGAAGGTGAGCCAATTCCATACAGCCTCGTGCTTTGCCCTTGACTCAACAGGAAAGGCCGCATGACCGAAACACCGCTTATCAAGATTAAAAACCTAAATGTAGAATTTCCGCTCGGCCGTACTCTTTTCGGAAAACCGCCAATGCTGCGTGCTGTCAATGATGTTTCTCTTGACATCATGCCCGGACAGTTTTACGGACTTGTGGGCGAATCCGGATCAGGAAAAACCACCTTAGGACGCGCTATTCTGAGGGCTGTCCCCATTAGTTCCGGTGAGATCACTTTTGATGATGCCGATATTCATTATGATGTCGGTAGTTTGAAGAAAAAGGACCTAAAAAACTACCGTAAACTGGCGCAGTTGATCTTTCAGGACCCCTACGCAGCACTCAGTCCGCGCATGACAGTAAGGGACATTATCGCGGAGCCGCTTGAAGTCATGGGACTGACTAAAAACCGTGAGGAAACTGACGAACGGGTACGGGACATTGCGGCAAAATGTCGACTCAACCTTGAACATTTACGGCGTTTCCCTCATGCCTTTTCCGGAGGACAAAGACAGCGGATTTCCATTGCCCGAACTCTAGTCTGTAATCCGAACTTTGTGGTTGCAGACGAAAGCGTTGCCGCACTTGATGTTTCAATACAGGCGGACATTCTGAATCTGCTGAAAGCCCTGCAAAATCAGCTGGGATTGACGTTCCTGTTTATAAGTCACGACCTGAGCGTGGTGGCACATATCTGCGACCACGTTGCCGTTATGTACCTCGGATCGCTGGTCGAATCCGGACCTACCCGCAAGTTATTCGATAACCCCAGTCACCCATACACTAAGGCACTGCTTTCGGCAATTCCGTCTCTCGACCCCGATGAACGTACAAAAGCCCAAAAGCTGGAAGGTGAAATTCCAAGTCCGGCCAATCCTCCCCCTGGCTGTAAATTTCATACTCGCTGTCCCATGGCCGAAGACCGCTGCCGTAAAGAAGCTCCCCAATGGCGTGAATTGAGCCAAGACCACTATGCGGCATGCCATTTCGTTTAGTATAAAATATTGAAATTATGTAGGAGCTACACTTTGTGCCTCAAGTGCATAAAATGCCTTTTGACTTTTTGGTAGAGTAATTAGCAGTATGCGCTAGTGGTTCATAAAATAATTTTTGTAAGTGTAGAGTTCGATATTCTACAAAATAGAAGCTAATTACTGATAGCAATTTCAAAACAAATTCAACTTCTGAAAGGAAATCATGAGTTTCTCAAGTTACTTCACTCACAAAGCCGGAGGCGACAGTATTTTTGCAGTGGAGGCCCCTAAAATTAAATTTGGACGCGGCTCCCTTCAGGAAGTTGGCGACGATGCAAAGGCACTTGGAATGACGCGAGTAGCCGTTTTCACTGATCCCCGCGTCGGCCAAATGGAGCATGTTGCCAAAGTTGTAGAATCACTAAAATCACAAGGTATCGACGCAGTGGTTTATGATCAGGTTGCAGTTGAACCTACGGATGTATCGTTCAAACAAGGCGCAGCATTCGCCAGCGACGGCAAGTTTGATGGTTTTGTTTCCGTTGGTGGCGGCTCAGTAATGGACACCTGTAAGGCCTCTAATCTTTATTCATGCTTTCCTGCAGATTTCCTAGATTACGTGAATGCACCAATAGGAAAAGCGGTTCCGGTTCCGGGTGAACTCAAACCGCACATAGCCTGCCCCACAACATTCGGGACTGCCAGTGAATGTACTGGAATCGCGATTTTCGATTTGCTTGAAATGGAAGCTAAAACCGGAATTGTCAGTCCAAAAATTCGTGCTAGTCTTGGTGTTCTGGACCCAAGCGTGTTGTCTTCAATGCCGCCTCTAGTACGTGCTGCAAACGGATTTGATGTCTTTAGTCACGCCTGTGAATCAATCACCGCGCGACCTTATACTCATCGTCCTGCTCCGGAATCTTCCCAGAAACGCCCACTAAGTCAAGGAGCAAATCCGTACAGTGACCTTGCCTGTCTGGAGGCAATTAAACTTATTGGCACACACATTGTGCAGGCAGTGAATGATCCTGTGGAAGAAAGCTATGACGCACTTATGTTTGCCGGAATGTTGGCTGGAATAGGTTTTGGTAATGCCGGCTGTCATCTACCTCATGGTATGTCATACGCGGTGGCCGGTCTTGTTAAAGATTATGCACCGGAAGGTTGGCCGACGGATCACCCAATGGTACCACACGGTATTTCCGTAATCGTAAACTCTCCTGCTGTATTCCGCAAAACCGGACCGGCGTGTGCTGAACGACACTGGCAGGCCGCTGCAGCAATGGGAGCAGACCTAACCGATACTAATATTGAAGATGGCGGAGATATTCTTGCAGATCAAATTCTCGGAATGATGAAAAAAACCGGAATTCCTAACGGACTCTCCGGAGTTGGTTACACAGCGGCTGATCTCGACGCACTCACTGACCGCTCATTTGCGCAGAAACGTCTCATAGACAACGGACCTATGCCAATTACTCGTGGCGAATTGAAAGAACTCTTCCGTGATGCGATGACTTACTGGTAAAAACTTAACTCAAGTTTGCTTGTCATCTTTATTTCAAATATCA
>JAESQU010000099.1 GCA_016764995.1 SAR324 cluster bacterium
AACTACTAATCTGCTTGTTTATAATTGGCTGCATCAAAAGTCTCTACGTCATCATCAATTCAATTACGATTTATCCACAATTCCCGCAATCAAAGTGGATGGATTCCCGCAGTGCAGAAGCCAAAGCTGATGGGCGGCTCTGGTAACACCTACATACAACAATTGTCGAGAACGAATATCCGGGCCATAAGTTGAAGCATCTGCGTCCACGATTAAAACTGTATCAAACTCCAGGCCTTTAGTCTGGGTAATATCTGTCACATCAATTCCTGGCGTAAATGAAAATTCCTGATCTCTTATGAAACGCATATTAGCAAGATCGGTACGCTGCAAGCCTTCAAACATAATTTGGGCTGTTTCCTGAGTACGTGCCAGGACCGCGACACTGGCCAGGGGTTCGCGAATTGACAAATCTTCCAATGTATCAGCTAGAAATGCTACCATCGCTCCCCGTTCCCGGAAACGGAATACATCAACCGGAGCACCGTGACGGGTTGAATGCCAAACCGTATTTACACTATATTCACCGATAACTATTTTTGCCGCTGTCATAATTTCGTTGGTAGAGCGGTAACCAATTTTTAAAGGCTCTAAGGCAGTCACGTCCGGTTTTGTACCATTGGGTAAAGTCAAATGAGCAAGCGATTCTTCCCAAGTTTCATGTTTACGTCCCAGCATTATGCGTTGATCCAAGTCTCCTGCTAATGTAACACTGGTCAGGTTTTCCGGTGTTAAACTTACCAATAGCTGAAACTCAAGCGCTCCAAAATCTTGAGCTTCATCGAGCATCAAATGCGTGTAGCTCAGAAGCTTGCCGTTTTTACGCTGCAACGGTCCCATTAACAGTTGAAAGAGTAACAGTAAAAGCGAATCATCTTCTTCGTCCAACAAAGATTTTTCATCTTCAAAATTTAGATCTATACTACCTAATCCTTCCACTTGCTCGACCAAAGAAACTCGATCTGATTCTATAACTTCTCCAAATTCCTGACGCTTTTGATACTGTCTAACTGCCCAGGTCCAGGCGCTCGTGATTTGGGTTTCGCTAAATTCACCTGGAGCAAGCCGCTCAACTGTCTCAACCAGCATTTCCTGACTGACAAGACAATCATTCCAAATTTGAGAAATTAATAAATGAGGTGCTTCAAACAACTCTGGGAAAGCCTGTTCCAAAACATTTTGAAGTTGTTTTTCCATTCTGGAACTGGAAAGTTTTGCTACCTTATCAATTGATACCTCACCTTTTGACCAACTCACCAAACGCAGTAAACGTGGAATCAAAGGCAAACCGCTCAAGGCATCCCAAGCTTCAAGCACTACTTCCAGACATTCAACTTTGGCAAGTTTCACTTCAAATAATTCACGGAACTTTAAAGTGCGTTTCTTAATTTCCTCCAGATAGTATTTCAACCATAACGGATGGCGCTTCAGTTCGATCACATCCATTGGAGTATTTTCCGCATAATTTGCAGGTAATTCCGGCAGTGCGCGGCGGCGGAGTCCTGACACCCATTTATGAAAAGTCCTGGGACTCACACCATTTACACCCAAAGCAGGTAAGACCTTGGACATGTAGTTTGCTAAAGCAGGCCCAAAAACAATCGGCAGTACAGTCTTTGGCTTAAAGTATTGCGGCTTTTTTGACATCAAATATGCCAATCTATGAAGTGCAACAGTTGTTTTACCAGAACCTGCTCCGCCTTGTATCAAAATAATTCCGGATTCAGAATGTGTTATTACTTCAAATTGCTGAGGATCCACCAGTGCTGTTATCTGCCGGAGATGTTTGTCCACCCTGTAGCCGGAAAAACTGAGATCTGTTGTTTTTCCTGAATTAGATAACGATTTGTCAGGTACTTGAATTTCGTCCAGAGTTTTGTCTTGTCCACTTTCCAGACGTGGAATTATTTGACTAACCAAATACCATTTATTGCTTTTTCCATTTTCAGAGGACAAGTCTTCCAGAACACCGCCGGGCCAGTTGATTCTCATCAAAATACCATTTTCGATAAGTAACATCCTCCTCGTTATCAACTCACCTTCGAGTTCCCGCTCACCAATTTCCTCAACATATTCATCACCTTCACGATAGCGATAAAATATTTGACTGATCGGGGCATTTTTCCAATCAACTATTGGGCAAGGCAAATGTGTGGAAAAGCAGTTTTGGTTTCCAATCAGCAAATCCCTTTCACGGTTGTTTTCACGCAAACGGATATGTGCAAAATATGGGGTATCAAGATTAAATCCGGAAGCAGCATTATGTGAATCTTGATGCGTGTGCAACAAAACCATGCGTTCCATTTGCGCCATTACAGCAGGCACATCCTCGGGCAAAGTATCCGCGAGTGAATCTCGCAGTTCGATGATGTTATTAAACTGTATGTTACTTATATTACTTTGTTTATCCTCAGCTGCAAGCATCAACAATCCTTGTTGAACAAGGATTAGAAGTTTTTGTTCCTCCTCTAAAACCTTTGCTTGTTCTACAGATAATTTTATATTTTTTCCCATTTGTCTCGCTACTCGTTTACTCTTTTAATTCTTGCGCCTAAAGCATTCAGCCGTTCGTCTATTTTTTCATATCCACGGTCAATCTGGTTAATATTATGAATTTCCGTGATGCCTTCTGCACTGAGAGCCGCAATCAATAAAGCCATTCCTGCTCGAATATCCGGCGAAGAAACCCTTGCTCCTTTGAGTGGAGTTGGTCCTGAAACAACTGCTCGGTGCGGATCACAAAGAATTATTTGTGCTCCCATTTCAATTAGTTTATCCACCCAAAACAAACGGCTTTCAAACATCTTTTCAAAAATTAATACCGCACCGGTACATTGTGTGGCAACCACTGTCATGATACTGGTTAAATCCGCGGGAAATCCCGGCCATGGCGCATCGTCAATTTTGGGGATACCTCCCGGGACATCTTTCTGTACAGTTAGTTTTTGATTTTTCGGAATTAGCAAATCCTCACCTTCAACCCTAATTTCAACACCCAGCTTTTCAAACATCAAACGAGTCATACGCAAATATTTGATTCCTGCATTCTTAATTCGCAATTCGCTTCCTGTAACTACGGCTAATCCAATAAAGGAACCGACTTCAGTGTGGTCCGGCTGAATAGTATAATCTCCACCAGCCAATCCTGACACCCCTTCAATTAAGAGTAAATTGCTACCGATACCATCAATTTTTGCTCCCAGCATCACCAAAAAGTGACAGAGTCCCTGGACATGTGGTTCGCAAGCAGCGTTGTAAATGCTGGTTTTTCCTTTAGCTGTAACCGAGGCCATTATTGTATTTTCTGTGGCCATGACGCTGGCTTCATCCAGATAAATTTCTGTCCCTTTTAAACCCGGAGTGCGCATCTGATAATGACTATTTTCGTTAAGAACAATACTGGCACCAAGTTTTTCGAGCGCAAATAGATGTGTATGAACCGGTCTTAAGCCTATACGATCACCTCCTGGTGCGGGCAAATCAATGGATTTTTTACGAGCAAGAAGAGGCCCGGCCAAGAGGAATGAACCACGGATCCGCTCGGCCTGCTCTGAATCCGGAACAGTTGAATTCAGTTTACTTGAATCAAAACGATATGTATGTTTATCAATTTGCTCAACTTCCACACCGAGACTGACAAGCAATTCTCGCATGATGGCAATGTCAATAATGTCAGGCAGGTTGTGTAAAATTACAGGCTCCTCTGCCAGCAAAGTTGCCGCAATTACCGGAAGCGCTTCGTTTTTGTTGCCTGAAGGTGTGATACTTCCGGAGAGAGCAATTCCACCCTCCACAATAAATTTTTGCATTTTTTCGATGGTCTTTATTTAATTTTGTTGTTTATGCCGTATGACCAATTACTCTTGTTCATAAAGAAGTTTTCAGTTCAGGCAGGTTCCCAAATAAGACGAGAATTCAAATTTGGTTTTAGTCTTTTGCTTCAAGTCGTTGTCCATACAGTGTTTACATTATTTCTGTAAAATCTGCACCCAAGTGATGGCGTAAGCGTTCTAAGTTTCCAGGAATTGTGGTCAATGTCATCAAAATGCCTTCTTCCTGATAATCAATTTTATCAACCCTGCTCCATTCATAAATATTTGCTAACTGCTTGGAATGCTGATAATCAAGACGAATCGTCACTGTTTTCATCCGTTCATTAAAAAAAACAAGAATTTTTTTTCTTAGTTTGTCAATTAATGTTTTGTTTTTATCAAACCCTTTTTTCCCATTGTTAATCGCAGAAACAAAAATCGCATCCGGATACATTTTTTCCAACATTAGTAAACGTGCAGGTTGAAGCTGGTCTATTTTGTTAAATACCTTAAGAATTGGGATACAAAGGGCATCCAAATCTGCTAATACCTCCGCGGTTGTTTGTAAATGTTGTTCTATGTTGTCACCTGCATCAATAATTTGGAGCAACAAATCCGCATCCTTTACTGTAGCCAGTGTGGAACGGAATGCAGCCACAACTTCATGCGGAAGATTACTGATGAAACCAACAGTGTCTGAAAGTAAAACTTTGGGTCTTGAATCGTCTTCTAAAAGTCTTGTTGTCGAATCAAGTGTTGCAAATAAGCGGTCTTCCACTAACAATTCAGAACTGGTAAGCGCATTCATTATTGTGGATTTACCGGCATTTGTGTAGCCTATCAGGCTCACTTGCAAGCAATTGGAACGCCTCTGTTTTTGAGTAACACGTTCCTTTTCGACACGTTCCAGCTGTATTTTGAGTCGTGTGATTCGCTGCCGCAAAAATTGTCTGTCTTTTTCAATCTGCTTTTCGCCTGTACCACGGGATGCGCCAATTCCGCCACGCTCCCTGTCCAGGTGTTTCCATAATCCAACTAAACGAGGCAGCAAATATTCTGCTTGAGCCAACCCGATTTGCAATTTTGCTTCACTGGTACGAGCATTTTTTGCAAATATTTCTAAAATAACCTGGGTACGGTCCAGCACCTCACACTCGAATATTTTCTCTAAATTTTGATTTTGTTTTGGACTGAGCTGATTGTTCACCAGCACCGCATCAACAGCATCATTCTTTATTGCGGATTTAATCTCATCGAGCTTCCCTTTGCCAAAAAAATATGCAGGATGAATTTGGGCGCGTGCCTGAACAAGTTGTCCAACCACTTCTCCTCCAAGAGAATAGGTCAGTGAGGCCATCTCCTCCAGTGAACTCTGCATCTCCGAATTTGTTGTATCCGGAAGTTGTAACGCTACAATTAAAGCGCGCTCCCAATTATTGAATAATCTGTTCTCGTCCAAATAACCTCAGGATTATGACTCATTTAGTGCTGTATTTAAGCACGGAATTATAGCATAAAAGATGGGTAAATGTACAATGAAATTTTCCTGCATTTGCCTGAAAAAATCCAATTCAGTTTTCAGGTATTCCATCTACTGTATTACTAACTTGGACAAAAACCCGATCTTAGGTATTGAGAAAATTAGTTGTTGATATATGACTCACGCATTTCACGTTTGAGTGTCTTTCCGGCAATATTGCGTGGAAATGAAAGCAGAATTTGGACGTCTGCGATTCGCTGGAATTTTGCGTCAACACGTTCATTGGTCCATGTTATTAATTCTTTTTGAGTAACATTTTGTCCATTTTGAAAAATAACTGCCGCAATCGGTGTTTCACCCCATTTCTTATCCGGAACACCAAATACCGAAACTTCTGCCACCGCTTGGTGCTGAATGATTACTTCTTCAATATCTTTTGGATAAACATTTACACCGCCGCTGATGATCATGTCTTTGACACGGTCAACCAAAAATAAAAAACCATCTTCATCAAGATAACCTAAATCTCCGGAATGCAGCCAGCCATTGACAATCGTTTTTTCAGTTAATTCCGGTTGATTGTAGTAACCGGTCATCATCATCGGACCCCTCCCACAAATTTCGCCTATCTCTTTTGCGTCACATTCTTCACCGTTTTCCCTTAAAACCTTGATGTCAATAAATGGCGGGGCCGCACCCACAGAACCGACTTTACGTTGAGCATCATCACGATCTAAATGTGAAAAGAAACCTTCCGTCACACCGTATAACTCATAAAAAATCCCAGGCAAAACCTCATTCAGTTTGTGTTTGTATTCCATTAACAACGGTGCACCCACATTTTGTAGCATTTCCAATGATCGGAGTTTATGCGGTTCAAAGTCCGGATGGTTTAGCAAAGCAGTAATCTGTGCCGGAACCATTACCATGTGGGTTACATTTTCTTTTTCAATTGTTTTTAAAACTGAACCTGCGTCAAAGTAATGATGTAAAATATAAGTCGCGCCCAAAAACATCCACGGCATCAAATCCAGCATTGCTCCATTAAAAACAATCGCACCGGCGTGCAACACTATGCTTTCCGGACTCATGCGCCAGGCGGAAGCGAAGTGGGTGCAGTAATTCGCACGGACATAATGTGTGTGAACTATTCCTTTTGGTGCACCGGTGGTGCCACTGGAATACATGATGTTGTAAACATCATCATCAGTCAATTCCGCGTCCGGAGGTTCGTCTGTTGAGGATTCCGAGATATAATCTCGATATGCCCTAAACCCGGATTTATTTTTGCCCTCACTAATAAGAATCCAGCGCTCATTTTGAATTGCCGGAAGATCATTTTTAATTTCATCCAAAGTTTCCGCAAATGCAGAATCCGCAAACACAATCACTGTGTCAGAATCACGGAGAAGTGTCGTCAGTCCGGTTGCCTGTAACAAAGGACTTCCCGGTACAATCACAATTCCTGTTTTGGCGGCAGCCCAATAAAGCAGCATCAATTCTTCACAATTTGGCAATACTGTGGCCATTTTTTGACCCTTGCGAATTCCGGATGAAAGCAAAGCATTTGCCAGTTGATTCACTCTGGAATTTAATTCAAGAAAGTTTAATCGCTCTTCGCCAATTACAAAAGCAAGGTGTTCGGCTCGGTAACGAGCGTGTCTTGGAAGAAGTGACCCAATATTCATTTATAAATTTCACCCTGTGATTAAAATTTTTGCTGATCATTAATTTCGAATGAGGTGATAAATAACATAGACGCTTTGCACTTTCAAGCAAAAGCTGGAATCATCAAAGAAGAATTTTTTCCGCACGGGAATTTTTCACAGAACTTAATCGTGATAGTCATGTTAAAAAATGTTCAAATTGTCAGTTAGTACGAAATGATAAATCCTGAAATTTTAATTATATCAGGATTTTACCTGACTGGAAAATGACCAAAAGAAATTTTATTAATTTTTACAATTTTCACAAACTTAGCAGAACTACTTAATGAAAAGAAAACCACCCCAACTTCTGTGTTTCTTAATTCTGTTCACATTTGTTTTAGCAAGTTGCAGCTTATCCGGAAGTTCTCAGGGAGAGTACTTAGTCTCGTCTAATGCCGCACCTGAAACTCCATTGCTGGCGGAAGTGCTCATGCACCTGCAATTGGATTATGTGCACCCTGAAAAGCTTGATCCTGAAAAATTACTTCAAGGGGCATTAACAGAACTTGAGCGGATGGTTCCTGAAGTATGGGTAGTTGCGAAATTACGGAACAAAAGTAAGGAGCCGAGATTGGAGATAAGGGTTGAGAAAGAAACATCAGTTTTGCCTGTTTCAGAACTCCACGGACTTTATGATTTGCACATTGCATTGCAGAAGTTGACGAAACACCTTTTACAAACAAAGATTCAGCTGACGCAGTTAAAAATTGAACAGCTGTTTGCCCGTGGAATTTTGAACCGCTTGGATTCTTATTCTGTTTTGTTACCGATTGATATCTATCAGGAATTTAACATCAACATCGGTGGTCAATTTGCTGGAGTGGGTCTGGTTGTCGGAACGCGTGAAGGTCAATTAACTGTGATTGCGCCAATGGATGGGAGTCCCGCAGCACTCGCGGGAATGAAACCGCTTGACCGTATAGTGGCAGTTGATGACGAAAAAACAGAGCACTTGACTCTCGATGAAATCCTCCACCGATTGCGCGGAGAAATTGGGACTCCGGTTACACTTAGTGTTTTACGTAAAGGACATACAAAGACTTTGACGTTTGAGCTTTTGCGGGAAGAAATTCAGCTTGAAAGCGTTGAAACATTTGATTTGGAAAGCGACATTCAAACTGTGCGCTACGTACGTATCAAAAATTTTCAAAAGGACACTTCTCATGAACTGAAAAACAAACTTGGTGATTTAAACAAAATTGACGGATTGATTCTTGATTTACGCAACAATCCCGGAGGATTGCTGGAAGAAGCAATTCGAGTAAGTGATTTATTTTTGCAGGGAAAGCAACGCATCGTCAGCACCAAAGGCCCATCTGTTTCCACCATCCATGATGCAAAACAATTATTTGCCGGTGGACATTTACAGAGTATTCCGCTGGTTGTACTGATAAATCGAGGAAGCGCTTCTGCTTCAGAAATTGTTGCGGCTGCCTTGAAACAAAATGAAAGGGCAATTGTCATCGGTGAGCAAAGTTTTGGCAAAGGCACAGTTCAAACACTTTGGGATTTGAAGGACGGTTCCGGACTGAAACTAACCATTGGTGAATATTTGACTCCTTCCGGACACTCAATTCACAATATTGGCGTCATGCCGTCACTGAGATTAATTCCGGTTTCTGTTCCAGAGAGCAAAGGGAATCAGTCGGGAGACGCTGATCAACAACAAACAATTGCTCAAGAACGATTCCGCTTGCTTCCGGAGGTTGAAGTGGACAGCACGGTTAATTATTCAGACATACTCCAGTTGCGCTACTTGTCAAGTCATACCAGTCTTTTGGATGATGCTGAAATAATTGAAAAAGATGTAATCATAGAAAAATTAAATGCAGACATTTTTGTCAAAATCGCAAAACATGTTTTGCAGAAATGGAATCCGCAAAATATAAATTCCACTCTTCAGAAAATTGCCTTGGAATTTGAGCAACAAGAAGCAGAAAAAATTGCAAAAGCACTTACGCTGCACGGAATTGACTGGAGTTTAATTCCGGACCAAAAAACACCGATTCCGGAAACCCTGAAATTGACCTGGCTCGCGGAGGAAGTTTCTGAGGATCTTGTACGCCTGAAAGTTCAACTACGGAATTTGGGAGATATTTCCGGACAGCGTTTGATAGTTGTAACAAAGGCCGGCAACGTATTGCTGGATGGATTGGAGTTTCCGATTGGGAAATTGCCTACGGATGAAGTAAAATCGCGGACGCTAAACGTTAAATTTTCAGCAGGCATGATGGAGGAAACCGAACCGCTGGAACTAGAGCTTTTTGATCACAATTTGAAGAAGTTAAAATCGGTTCGCCTGCAACTGAATTTTTCTCCGAAACGAATTTCTTCGTTTAAACTGAAAATGAGAATATTTGACAATGGTAAGTTCGGAAGCCGTGGTAACGCTGACGGGAAAGTGCAATCCGGTGAAACAATTGCTCTCGCTTTTGAGCTTGAAAATAAAGGCCAAAAAACTGTTCCGGAATTGTTGCTTAAAATTCGGGGAACTGATGGGGTATTCAGAATTAATCGAGGTAAAATTATGTTGAAAAATCTCGATCCTCTTAAAAAACAAAAAGATTATTTCCTTTTTAAAACTTTAACAAACTCAAAGACTTTAGGTAAAATCAGTATGGAAATGGTTGACACAAAATCAGGCTCTCCGAAAATTGTTCATCTTTGGAATTTGGAAAACGCGCTTCCGCAACAAACGGTTGTGACTCCAGAGTTTAACGGATTGAAATGGCAGGACTTGGACGGTAATTTGGTGAAGGGAGAAACGGAGTTGCAGTCTTTGATTTTAAGTGGAAACCTGAGTAACGCAACTGATGTGCGAGACGTGTTTGTGTATTTAAATGATGAAAAAGTTTTTTATTCTGCCAACTTTGACAAACTTGAAGAAAGTACAGTACAACATGATATTACAAAAGAATTTCAATTCACTACTGTACTGGAACTTGTTCCGGGAAAAAATCTAATCTCTGTTTTTTCGCGGAATCGATCTGGATTTACATCTGAGCGCAGGTTACGGATTTTACGTAGAGAATGAAGCAAGAATACTGGACTACAAATGTCCAAAAAATATCTTAGCGCTTTGTGACAACAGCAAGAGGGTTGCTTAACGATAATTTGTGAACTGTACGTCAAAGTCAAAATCATGTTCTTTGACGGCTTGCATCACTGCTTGTAGGTCATCCTTCTTTTTGCTGCTTACCCGTACAGAATCGCTCTGAGATTGTGGTTGTACTTTGATTTTGATTGATTTGATAAATTGATTGATTGTTTTGCACTGCTCTTTGGACAATCCCTGCTGAATTGTAATTTCTTTTTTTTGCACTCTGCCGCTGGGCTCCGTCTTCCCATATACCAGTGACTTGACCGGCACAGAACGTTTGATCAATTTTGTCAATAAAATGTCGATTGTAGTTTGCATTTTCAATTCATCATCTGCGGTTATCATTAAAGCAGGTTTGTTTTTATCAAAATTAATTTCACAGTTTGAACCTTTGAAATCATAACGATTGCCAATTTCCCTTCTTGCCTGATCTACAGCATTGGTTACTTCCTGGATGTCAACTTCGCAGACAATATCAAATGAAGCCATTTTTTTGTTTTTGGTTTGAGGTTATTGTTTTAGTTGAAACTTAATACACTTTTTGTGAAAGTGCAGCTTTGATGAAGCCGTTTATATCACCGTTCAGTACGGCACGAGTATTTCCGGCTTCCCAGTTTGTCCGATGATCCTTTACCATCTGGTAAGGATGCAAAACATAGCTCCTGATTTGACTGCCCCAAGCATTTTCCTGTTTTTTGCTCGTCTCTAAGTCTTTTTCTTTGTTCAACTCTTTTTGCTGTAAATCAAAAAGTTGTGCTTTGAGCATCTTCATTGCGGTGGCTTTGTTCTTGTGCTGAGAACGTTCATTTTGACACTGCACCACTATTCCACTCGGAGCATGTGTTATGCGTACCGCAGAGTCAGTAGTATTGACATGCTGACCACCTGCGCCACTTGCACGGTAGGTGTCAACTCGAATATCGTCGGTGTTGATTTCAACTTCAATATCATCATCAATTTCTGCATAAACAAAGACAGACGCAAAAGAAGTATGCCGACGTTTTTGTGAATCAAAAGGGGAGATGCGTACGAGTCGATGAACTCCAATTTCTGTTTTGAGTTTTCCGTATGCATAGGGGCCTGTTACTGAGAATGTCACAGACTTGATTCCTGCCTCATCACCGGGTTGATAGTCAAGTAGCTGAAATTTAAATTCTTCTTCAGTGAGCCATCTACGGTACATTTCATAGAGCATTGAGGCCCAGTCTGTGGATTCTGTTCCGCCCGCTCCCGGATGAATCGAGACTATGGCATTTCTATCATCTGCCTCTCCATTAAAAAGTCCCGTAATTTCGAGAGAATCAAGATCGCTGTCAAGTTTATCGCAAGAATCCAAAATTTCTTTTAACAATTCCGCGTCTTCTTCTTCTCGATACAATTCTGCTGCAGCTTTCAAATCATCATGCAGAAAGTCAAGTGTTTTCCAACCTTGAATAGAATCACTTAAGCGCGAAATATTTTTCAGCATGACAGTTCGTTCTCCCTGCGGCAACTCCCAAAATCCGTCAAGAGAAGTTTCCTGCTCTAATTCATCTACTTGTTTTTGTTTTGCTGAGACTTCAAAGAAACCCTTCTAAATCGCCCAGCCTCTGAGTCAGCCCATCAATCCGTGTACTGATTTCTTCACTCAACATTGGATCAAATCCTTTTAAATTATGGTAAAATTAAAGTACTAAGACTATTGTTTTTATGATGAAATAACAAGTTGAAATCTTAAACGCTTGTGTTTAATCTACGTGTCAGTAAGGTGGTTTAGTGAAACAAAAACAATTTATTAAAAGATTATTTGTTATGAAGAAAAAATCTACAGGAAATTATTTACCACTTTCATCTCTTACGCTGATTATCTGCGCTTCTGTAATTCTGAACTTCCTTGCTGCATGTAAATCAACAGACTTAAAAGTCAAAGCGGACCTTTTACCACATATGTTAAAACCTGTGGCTTTCATGACAATCAATCCTCCAAAAAATCTAGCAGCTGTTTGGCCGGAAATGATGAACAGGATTGAGAATAGATTACGTGAATTACCGACTTTGGGTAGAATCACAGGCATAAAGGAGCAAAATGAAATATTCCAAAATGATCCGAAACTTCGCTCTGAATTCCGGACTTATCTCAGTACACTGACATTCACAGGAATTTCCGACAAAGAGCTTGCCTGGAAACTGGAAAAGGAACTGGAAAGTCAGTATTTTTTACTGCTGGACTTCTCTTCATTTCCCTGCACCAAGGAATGCTCTTCCAATGAACAATGGGTAATTCGATTAAAACTGATAGAAGCACATAGCGGCGATTTGATATTTCGGGTACGCAAGCAGCATCAACTTGCAGAAGATGAAAAATCTGCTGAAGCATACATCGAACTAGCAGGAAAACTTACAACTGAAGTAGTAGATGAATTTGCTTCCGGATTCATTGTTCCATGGCATCGCTGGCGTTATGAACATTTGCAGCCTGCTTCTGTTCGAATTGCTCGCAGTGAGTTTGGAATTTAGCTTTTCATATTTTCAAATATTTAGTTTATGAACCAATGGGAATCGCGCTGGCAGGAAGGTCGTATCGGCTTTCATCTTCCGCAGGTGAATTCGTATTTGAAGCGTTATGCAGACAAATTGTTAGCACAAGTTCCGGAAAGTGTTTTTGTTCCACTTTGCGGAAAAACTCTCGATTTGCCTTGGCTCGCAGGCAAAACGAAAAAAGTCGTGGGAGTTGAGTTGGTGAGTCAGGCAGTTGAAGAATTTTTTGAGGAAAACAAACTAAATTATTCGCTTCAGCCTGCCGGACAATTGCAGCTTTACAGTCATGAATCAATTGATATTTTTCAGGGAGACTTCTTTGAACTGATGCCTGAGCAAACCGGACATTTTGAAGCAATTTATGACCGAGGTTCGATTGTTGCCCTTGATCAACCGGAGCGGCAAAAATATGTGGAACACCTTTTGTCGTTTCTTTCTCCTGGCGGACGAATTCTAATCATAACGCTGGAGTATGAGCAAAATCAAATGAGCGGTCCACCTTACTGTGTTCCCGCCGAGGAAATAGAACTGCTTTTTTCTCGCTACGGCAGACTGGAACTTTTGGAAACTTGCGATGTCCTTGATGATCGTTTTCGTAACAAGGGTCTGGGCGCATTACAGGAAAAGGTTTTTCAACTGGCAGAAAAATAATCATTACACACTTTAAACACAAATTTTTGTGAGCAAAGTTACTTCCCAAAAAACATTAGCAATTATTCCCGCACGCTATGCATCCAGCAGGTTTCCTGGAAAACCATTGGTAAAAATTGCTGGAAAATCAATGATTCAACATGTTTGGGAGCGCGCAATGCAAACTCAGGCAGTTGATGAAGTTTTGGTTGCCACTGATGATCAACGTATTTTAAATGCCGTTGAAAAATTTGGCGGAAAAGCGGTGCTGACAAGTACGGAACATAAAACAGGAACAGACCGAATTGTTGAAGCACTTTCCGGACATTCATGTGATTGGGTACTTAATATTCAGGGTGATGAACCGCTGGTTTTGCCTTCTGATTTGGAAAGACTAATCCGGAAAGCACAGCATACAGAAGGGACAAAAGCTGCGACGCTGATTTTTAAAATCACCGATGAAGCAAAGTTACATGATCCAAATGTGGTTAAAGTCACATTAAATCAAAGCAGTCAGGCACTTTATTTTTCACGCTCCATGATTCCATTTCCGCGTGCACCCCAAACAAGTAATTTTTCAATTTGGCACCACTTGGGTGTTTATCTGTTTAAACGGGATTTTCTAATGCAGTTTCATCAGTGGCCGCAGTCTCCACTTGAACAAACTGAACAATTGGAACAACTTCGAATATTGGAAAACGGGGAAACTTTGCTCTGCGTGGAAGCAGAAAATGACGGCGTTGGAGTTGATGTTCCACAAGATGTGGAGTATGCGGAAATGATGCTAAAGAGACAGAATATTTAATAATATTTGAATTTTATTGACAGGATTTAGTTCAGAAATAAAATCCATTTTCCGCCCCTCTAAGCTCCGTAATGGGCAGGGCTCATGTAAAAAATTACATAAAGACAAAAAAGTGTGAAGACTGTTGCTATACTTAGCATAATGACACCAATATGGTTGTCAGTTCCGTGTGACACACCTATTTCTCCTGCATCCATGCGCAGTTGAATTTCTTTATCAAGTGCTTCTCCTTCGGCAATACGGCTTTGACGTTTCCTTTGATCTTCATTAACATAGGCTTCATAGTCTTTCAACACTTCGTCCTGACTACTCATATTTTCCTTTCAAATTCATTTTGCAGTTAATTTTCATACCACACTTTTTCAGGCTCAAATACAGCTAATGCTGGCGGTTTGCAAATTAATCAGACAGCCATGCCAAGACACTAGCACACAATGTAATATTCGCCAAGCTTTTTATACATTTTAAAACAGCTATTTTTCAGCATTATTTAAGTAGACAAGCTATATTTTTTTTGCAGAAGATTTTTCAGTTGCAGCCAAATTAGTTTCATTTGCATCACCAGTTTCAGGCGCGGGAAAATCTTCTGCCAGAAGCCCTTCAGATTTTGATTCGTCTAAAGCAGTTTCTTCATTAATTTCTTCGACTGATTCTTCTTTTCCTGTATTTTCAATTGCATCCGCAATTTTTTCCAGTTTCTCCCCTGAACTCATTTTTGAAATAGACAAGGGATCCATTTTGTTTGCCACCCCGCCGAGCTCATTGCTGAAATCCTGCGCGGACTGACGCACTTCCTTCAATTCAATTTCCTCTTCAATTTTGTTCATTTCATCCTGAACAGTCGAGCGTACGTCACTGGTAGCGCGTTTTAGTTCAACCAGACCTTTTCCAAGCGAACGTAAAACTCCAGGGAGTTTGTCGGGACCGATAAATATAAGTGCGACAACGGCGATGATAATCATTTCGGGAAGCCCGATTCCAAACATGTAAATGCTCCAGGTGAGATTGTGCAAATTTTTAGATACTGCTAGGATATATCATCTCTTAGATTATCTTGCTCTGAAAGGAAAAGCAATGCGGGACTTCATCGCTGTGCTGGATTTTGGCAGTCAGTACGCTCATCTGATTGCAAAACGAATTCGACATTTAGGCGCCTACACCCAAATTTTTTCTCCATCTGTAAATGAAAATTTACTCAGGAAGGCAAAAGGGATCGTACTTTCAGGAGGTCCTTCTTCAGTATACTCTTCTGATATTCCATGTTTTAATTCAAATATATTAGCATCACATTTACCAATTCTCGGCTTGTGTTACGGACATCAATTGATTGCCAAAGAATTCGGAGGAAAAATTACTAATACCGGAAAAGGCGAATTCGGCAAAGCAATTTTAAAACAGACTTCGGATTTTCCACTTTGGAAAAATGTTTCCTTTCCGACACAAGTCTGGATGAGTCACCAGGACAGTGTCATAGAATGTCCTCCGGATTTTGAAGTCACAGGAGTAACTGATTCCGGATTTGTTGCTGCCATGAAACACCGTAATCGTCCAATTTATACTCTGCAATTTCATCCGGAAGTAAACGACTCCGAGCAGGGACATAAAATGCTGGAAAATTTTGTCAACACCTGTGGTGTCCATTCCCGTTGGTCCATGGAAACTTTTATTGAAGAAACCACTGAGAGATTACGAAAAGAGGTTGGTGAAAGAAAAGTCTTAATGTTTATCAGTGGTGGCGTCGATTCGTCCGTAGCTTTTGCCTTGTTAAACAAAGCGCTTGGAACAGAAAAATTACTGGGACTTTATATCAATAACGGTTTCATGAGAAAAAATGAAAGTACTGATATTATTGAACGTTATCAGCAGTTTGGTTTTAGCAATATTGAATCGAGAGATTACAGTTCATTTTTTTTTGAATGCGGTTGAAAATCAAGTTGATCCGCAAATCAAACGGCACAAAATTGGTGCGACTTTCATCCAGATGCGTGACAACTTTTTAAGTGAATTGAATTTACCTGAAGCGGAATGGATGCTGGGGCAGGGCACACTCTATCCGGACATCATTGAGTCCGGCGGTACCGAACATGCGGAAGTCATAAAATCACATCACAATCGTGTGCAGGAAGTCCTTGATTTAATTAGTTCAGGCAAAGTAGTGGAACCGCTCAAAAACCTTTACAAAGACGAAGTGCGTCAAGTTGGATCTTTATTGGGATTACCAGATACGATTGTCTGGCGGCATCCGTTTCCGGGTCCGGGACTGGCTATAAATGTTTTATGCGCAAAGGGCGATGAGTCTTTTCCGGAGTTGGAAAAAACAACTGCGGAAGTCTTAGACTGCCTGAAGGAAAGTGAGTGTGAGAGTCAAATTCTTCCTGTACGCTCAGTTGGAGTGCAGGGCGATCAACGCACTTATACGCCGCCTGCCGCATTCCGGAATGCTCCCCTTAATTGGGACTGGCTGGAAAAAGAGGCAACCCGTTTAACAAATGAAGTCCGGAACATCAATCGGGTTGTCCTGCAGCTTGGTTCAAACAGCAAAGAACCTAATGATCCATTTATGATTCGTAAAGCATTTTGCACTAGAGATCGACTTGATTTGCTGAGAGAAGCTGATTTCATGGCAACTAAAATGCTGGAAGAAAACGATTTGATGAGAGAAATATTTCAGCTGCTTGTGATTTTACTGCCGATTTCCAAGAATGGAAAAGAGGATAGTCTGGTGCTGCGTCCGGTTGTTTCTGAAGATGTAATGACTGCTCAATTTGCTCGTATCGATTGGAATTTACTTGATCCTCTGGTAGAATCATTACTCGGACTTCCCGGAATTGAAACTGTTTTCTACGATATCACGCATAAACCTCCGGGGACGTTTGGTTGGGAATAATTGAAAACCGCTGAAAATAAAAAAAATGATTGATCAACGTCTGTTTGCCAACATAGATTGGACTCTATGCTTTTTAGTCCTGCTGATTTCCGGAGTGGGATTAATTGCGCTTTCTTCTGCAACAATCGGCAGTCCGGGCAAGGAAGATTATTTAATTCAACAAGTTTATCGCATTATTGCAGGAGTAGGAGTAATCATCTTAACCCAGTTTATACACTATCGGCATTGGGCACGCCTTGGATTTTTAATGCATTTGCTGGTTATAGTTTTGCTGGTTCTCGTGTTGCTGTATGGTACAGGAGGTCCAGGTGCGCCCGTACAGCGCTGGTTGAAAGTTGGACCATTCTTTTTCCAGCCCTCAGAGTTCAGCAAGTTTACGCTAGTGTTGGCGCTTTCGCATCATTTCAGGGACTTTGAAAAGCCGAAGGGAAATTGGCTCTGGATGATCTGGCCGCTTGCTTTGATGGCAGTCCCTGTGGTCTTGATTATCAAGCAGCCTGATTTGGGCACGGCTATGTTACTGGTGATAGTTTTCATCCCAATCATTTTTTTGATGGGAATTCGCTTCAAGACAATTTTTATTTTGGGACTCCTCTCCCTTGCATCCCTGCCTGTTGTTTGGATGTTTGTACTAAAATCATATCAAAAAACGCGAATTCTGACTTTTCTAAATCCGGAACGTGATCCTTTGGGTTCTGGATATCACATCATTCAATCCAAAATCGCGATTGGCAGCGGAGGCTTTTTTGGCAAAGGTTTTGGTGAGGGCACACAAGGCCAATTGAATTTTTTGCCCGCGCATCATACTGATTTTATTTTTGCAGTTTTTTCTGAAGAGTGGGGATTTATTGGGGCAATGCTGGTGTTGGTGCTGTTTTTAACACTGACATTGTGGTCGCTCGCAGGAGTGCTAAAATCGAAAAACCGTGTGAGTGCAATTTTAATTACCGGAATTGTCGCGATTATCATCTCACACGTTTTGATCAATATCGGCATGACGACTGGTTTGATGCCGGTTGTGGGCGTACCTCTTCCTTTTTTCAGCTATGGAGGTTCTTCGATGCTCTCAATGATGTTTGGAATTGGCCTCTTGCTAAACATTCGCATGCGCCGTTTTGAAAAAAAGTAATCTGTTTTGCTCCACTTTTCCTTTAATTAAATCCTGTTTGTCAATTATTTATGGTTCGTCTTCGTTTTGCTCCGAGTCCCACTGGCTACTTACATGTTGGCGGTTTGCGTACAGCACTATTTTGTTGGTTTTATGTGTGTCAACATGCGGGAAAATTTATTTTCCGTTTAGAAGACACAGATCAAAAACGCTTGGTGGATGGTGCCGAAAATGATTTGATCCGCATGTTGGAATGGGCCGGAATTGAACTGAACGAGTCTCCGGAAATTGGAGGTGATTATGGACCATATCGTCAATCCGAACGTTTGGAAATATACAAACAGCATGTCCAGAAATTACTTGACGAAGACCATGCTTATCACTGTTTTTGTTCTACGGAACGTCTGGATAACTTAAGAAACGAACAGCGTTCCAAAGGAGATACTCCACGTTATGACGGATTTTGCAGAAACCTGGACAAGAAAGAATCTAGTCTGCGTGTTACTTCCGGAGAGTCACATGTTGTACGGATGAGAATCCCGGAAATTCCGGAAACTCTGGTACTCAATGATTTAATCCGCGGCAGCGTCTCCATTGAAACAAGTCAAACGGAAGATCAGGTTATTGTTAAAAGTGACGGTTTTCCAACTTATCATTTGGCAGTGGTAGTTGACGACCACTTGATGCAGATTACGCATGTGGTACGAGGAGAAGAGTGGCTGCCTTCGTTTCCAAAACATTTGCTGCTTTACCGCTATTTTGGTTGGAATCCTCCGGAATTCGCCCACTTACCTTTGATTCTCAATCCAGACCGTACCAAACTTAGCAAGCGCCAAGGTGATGTGGCCGTGGAAGATTTTCGGGATCAGGGATATTTGCCGGAAACTCTGGTTAATTTTATTAGTTTGCTCGGCTGGTCACCTGCAGAAGACAGAGAATTGTTTACACTTTCGGAGCTCGTTCAAGAATTTAGCTTTGAGCGGGTTAACAAGTCAGGAGCCGTTTTTGATCGTGAAAAACTAAACTGGATGAACCAGCAGTATATTCAAAATTTGGATCACGACGATTTATTCCGGCGTTTGCACCCTTTTTTAGTTAAAACCCCTTTTGCTGAACAGGATGCATCGTTGCTAAAAAAAGCCGTCAATATTCTTCAGCCCCGTTTAGTGACACTGGCAGAAATTGGAAATCGTCTATCATTATTTTTTGAAGAAAATCTGCAAGCAACCGATCCTGATGTTTTAAGCCTTTTAAGGGAGGATAACTCAAAACAGGTGCTTGCTGAATTTATCAAGCAGTTGGAAGCAGTTGAAATTTTGACAGAAGAAAACTTCGGTAGTGTTGTGAAAAATGTACAAAACACTACAAATTTCAAAGGGAAAAATTTGTGGTTGCCTTTACGATACGCAATCACCCTCGAAGCTCAAGGTCCAGATTTAAAACTAATTGTTGATTTGTTCGGCAAGGAAAAATGTGTGCGTTTGGCAAGACGCGCACTGGAATTATGAAACGATTTGCAGTGA
This sequence comes from SAR324 cluster bacterium, assembly GCA_016764995.1. Classification (GTDB taxonomy): domain Bacteria; phylum SAR324; class SAR324; order SAR324; family NAC60-12; genus Arctic96AD-7. The sequence goes on from JAESQU010000099.1 coordinate 19,572, forward strand.
GCTGAAAAACGATAACATAAAAAATGAATCAGTCAGAAAATGAGAATTTGATCAAGAAAAGTGTGGGTCTGAAAATACCATCGTCTTCACTATTTTCTATCGTTGTTCTCTCATTTTGCAGCCTCTTTTTAATTTTTTATGAAGTCATTTTTGGCGCGCCTTCCTCAACCGAAACACTTGCCATCTTTGATTCGAAACTGGAAATTGCAGCAGAGAATATAGCAAAACAGGTATTTGAGAGTGAAAAGAAAGTGCTCATTGCTGTGGTTGATCTTTTCAATTATGAAACTCAGGAGCACGACCTAAAGGCCGAGGCACTTGAAGAACAACTCACTGACTTGCTTTATGAAAAACTGCCGAATCAAGTTATACCATATTTCGAAATAGTATATTTACGTTTGGAATGGAAGAGCAGATTCCCGGATATTCTGCATGAACCGCTTACGGAAGACATTGCAAAACTTACTGATGCGGACTGGCTGCTGACAGGATCATACGAGTCCATCTATGGTTTACTCTCTGTACGCTTAATGCTTTATGAACTTAAGAGTGGGAACCTGTTGTGGCAAACAGTTGTCGGAAGTAAAAGAATTGAAGAAAATTATGAAGAAGAAAGTATTCCTGAAGAAACGATAGTGCAAAGGAAAGAACAAAAAAGTTCGGATCTCTTTCCGCAAACAATTACTCAATTTCATGCACCGCTGCTTCCTACAGTTTCTCAACAGCCTCCTTGGGAACAGGAAATGGCTGCTCAGCAAAAACCAGGATTCATATCAACTCTTATTCCTGCTCTTCCTCCTCCGGTTGAAAAAGAAGTTCAAATAATTCCTGAAGCAATGGTCTTAATTTCAGAGGGCGAATTTCTGATGGGCAGCGATTTTGGTGACGAAGATGAGTTGCCGGATCATTTGGTTTTCATCAATAGTTTTTACCTTGATCAGCATGAAGTGACAAATGCGGATTACAGCAAGTGTCTGGCGTGTGAGCGTGGTCATGGCGGCTTCGATACAGTGGATCCGCAACAGCCGACAGTCTATGTTGACTGGAAAAATGCGGATGCCTTTTGTGAATTTCAACACAAACGTTTACCGACTGAAGCAGAATGGGAATATGCCGCCCGTGCGGGAAGTGAGAGTGAGTACAGCTTTGGCGACAATATTAACTTACTCGAAAACTACGCCTGGCTGGAAACAAACACCTCTGATCTTGGTCTCTGGGGTGCAAGAGACGTGAGCACTAAAATGGCGAACCAATGGGGTCTGTTTGATCTCTACGGAAATGTAATGGAATGGGTGCAGAATTATTACACACAAAATTATTTTGCCTCTGTTCGTCAACCCACTAATCCAAAAGGACCAAGTTTAGCTGAGGATGAGAAGTATCCGCTCCGCGTTGTCAGGGGTGGTGCCTGGGGCGGACTGCATGGCGCGGGAACTCCCGCCGGAGTTCGTGCCGCAAAACGTTATGCGTTTGTAGAGTGGACGCGTTCTTTTCAAATCGGTTTCCGCTGCGCAATGGATGTAAATACAAAAATTAAAACGAATCAATAAAATCAAATTTCTGACTTTCTCAAAACTTTGCAGTATGTCTGATATTCCGTTTGAAGCACAAATTCCGCCTTCAAAAACAAAACTTACGGCAACACTGAACAAGCCTCTGCTTACTTGTAAAGTGTCTCAATCCTCAATAGAAAAGATTTTACTTTTCAGCACCGATTTGGAACTGCGCGAACGTTACCAAAATTTCTTTAACGGTTTGCGACTTGGAAAATTGCTGGAGGATCTGGATTTGATTGCAGGTCAGGTGGCCTACAAACACACTGAAGGCTGGGAACGAGGAATGACTATTGTAACCGCGGCATGTGACCGAATTGATTTATTAGGAGAATTACGTATTGACCGTGATCTGCAGCTTCTCTCCAGCATAAACTGGGTCGGACGCAGTTCCATGGAAGTTGGAGTGCGGATTTCTGCAAAAGAAGGGAAAACATGGAAAAGAGTTGCAAGAGCATATTTTATTATGGTTGCACGGCGTGATGGAAAAGCTGAGGCAGTGAATAAACTTGAACCGGTCAGCAAAGATGATCAACGACGTTTTCAGGAAAGTGAACAACGTCAGCAGGAACGTAGAGCCATTGCCAAAACCAGTTATCTCAAAGATACACCGACCGCAGAGGAAAGCCGTGTGCTCCATGAATTGTTTCTGCGTATTAAAAATGGAGAAATAGCGGGTGTCGCGATGAAGGATTCCATCAGGCAATCGACACTGCTCATGCATCCGCAGTCTCGAAATGTTCATAATAACATTTTTGGAGGCTATCTGATGCGCGAAGCATTTGAACTTGCTTGGAATATTACTTATCTTTTTTGCAGAAAAAAACCGAAATTCATCAGCATGGATCACATGTACTTCTATAAGCCTGTTGAAATTGGTTCGATAATTTCGTTTTCCGGAACAGTTGTTTACACTGTTGAAAAATCATTGATGGTCGAGGTTGTGACTGAAGTCATCCATCCAAAATCCGGAGAAACACAGATTACAAATGTTTGCTATTTTACCTTCACAACTCTTGATAACTCCGGAAATTCAAAGCGTGTTCCGCAAATATTACCACACAGTTATGAAGACGGTTTGAAATACCTTGATGGTGCAAAACGTTTTAAACTTGGTGAAAATAAACGTGCATTAACCAATAATTGATGCCTTAGTAAGCAATGACACAGGTATTGGACTTTTTACAGGTTCATCAACATTAAATAACAAACAAACTCTAAAACAATAAAACATGATTAGCACAACACAAATATCACATCTTGACTCCGTAGGTTCATTTCTGGCAATGGAAATTTTTTCCAGAGCACATGAACTTGAGGCTCAAGGCCGAGATATCATCCATCTGGAATTTGGTGAGCCGGATTTTTCCGCACCTGCCGATGCAGTCGAATCTGTCCGGAAAAGTATGGAAATAAATGCCGCCGGTTATACCTTTTCTCAAGGACTTGAGGGGCTGCGAAACGAAATTGCCAAAAAGTACGAACAGGATTATGGTGTCAAGATTCTTCCGGAACAAGTTCTTATTTCCAACGGTTCATCGCTGTTACTCTATTTTGCAATTCAGATGCTTGCTCCACCCGGAAGTCAAGTCATTCTCACTAATCCTTGTTATGCGTGTTACGAAAATGTAGTACGGCTGGCAGGTGCAGAGCCTGTTATGATTAAGTTGAGACACGAAGATGGTTTTCAGTTGAATGTTGATGATCTTAAAAAAAGAGTG
>JAESQU010000100.1 GCA_016764995.1 SAR324 cluster bacterium
GCACCGCCTGTGACCCTTGCGGTGGGCGCAGATGAATCAAATGAATTTCATCGGCAATCAAAAAACTACAGTGTGTTTCTGAAAAAAAACGGAGTTCATGCAAATTACCTCTCAATTCATGGAAAAAACCATTTCAATATAATTCATGATTTTGTGGGTGATGGTGGTGCATTGTGCAAACAAATTTGTGCGTGGTCATAGAAAATTGCGGAATTCTCAAACGAAAACTTTGCGACTCTAATTGACTCTATATTCAAGTTTGACACTTGGAGAAGCGGATCAGATAATGGTTACTGAAACGTAAACCTGAATACAAAAAACTATGAATCTTGAAAACGCAAATCAAGCAGAGTTGCAAGTTTGGGAAGAAAAACTTGCAGCAAAATATGCTGAATATAAGGAGGCTGGACTAAAACTTGACCTTACCAGGGGCAAACCCGGAACCGCACAATTAGACCTTGCGGATGCAATGGAAGATTTACCCAAAAGCAAAATGATTTTGGAGAACGGTACTGACCTCAGAAATTATGGCGGCCTTGATGGGATTCCGGCTGCACGAAAACTGGGTGCTGAAATGCTTGGACTTCCGGAATCTGAAGTTATTTCCGGAGATCACAGTAGTTTGACACTGATGTATCTTTACCTGTTACACGCGTTTTATCATGGTTCGCAGGGTCCAGAAACCGCATGGGCCAAAGAAAGTGAAGTGAAATTTTTGGCAATAGTTCCCGGATACGATCGGCATTTTTCCATCTGCGAGGAGCTGGGAATACGGATGATAAATGTGGACATGCTCGCTGATGGTCCTGATATGGACGCAGTTGAAGATTTGCTGCGCAATGATGCTGAAATAAAAGGTATGTGGTGTGTGCCTAAATATTCCAATCCTACAGGATGTGTTTATGCTGAAGAAGTTGTGGAGAGAATTGCCGCACTCGGAAAAATTGCAGGTCCGAATTTTCGTGTGATGTGGGACGATGCTTATTGTGTACACGACCTGCTGGAAAATCCACGGCAACTGGCAAATGTGATGGACTACTGCAGAAAATATGGAACTGAGGATAATTTAATTTTAACCGCGTCAACTTCAAAAATAACCGTTGCTGGAGGAGGAATTTCATTTTTGGGCGCATCCCTGAAAAATTTGGAGAATTTCCGCAAACGTCTGTCCGTCATGAGTATTGGTCCAAACAAGCTCAATCAGCAGCGTCATGTTCTCTTTCTGAAAAATATTGAAGGTGTTCGCTCACACATGAGGAAACATGCAGAAATTTTGAGACCCAAGTTTGAGATGGTACAAAAACATCTTGAAAATGGACTAGCCGGAAAGGGTATGGGCAACTGGGGCAAACCTGAAGGTGGATATTTTGTTTCGTTTGACTCAATCCCTGGACTGGCGAAAGAAATAATCCGCCTGGCCGGAGAAGCCGGTGTGAAGCTCACTCCCGCAGGTGCAACTTTCCCCTACGGAAAAGATCCAAAAGACAGCAATATCAGGCTGGCTCCAACTTTCCCGAGTGTGGAGGATTTGGATCAGGCGATGCAAATTTTTGTAACGTGTGTTCAGTTAGCTTCTGTTAGACAACGTATGTAAAACGGAAAGACACAATCTAATTGAAAACCTTCAACCTGTTTAAATCTTGGAAAAAGAAGTCAACGACTGGGAATTATTCCAGCGGTTTCTCGTTTACGTGCGTCCACACTGGAAAAGTATGGCACTTGGAATGGGAACTGTCCCGTTTTCGATTGGAGCAACATTGTTGCTTCCATGGCTCATCATACGAATTATTGATGATCATGTTATGCCAGGAGACATGGACGGCTTGATGCAGATGGTGACTCTGATGGCAGGAGCAGTTGCTTTAGGTTATTTTTCAGATTCGATTTATACATTTACCCTCCAAAAAACAGGCCAGTTAGCAATCAGTGCAATGCGCAGTGATCTCTATGCGCATATCCTTTCTATGCCGCGCTCATTCTTTGATCAACGTCCGATCGGAGTTGTTTTGACGCGCCTCACAAGTGACATGGAGGCCCTCAACGATTCCCTGGCAATTGGCGTACTTTCCATTTTCACAGACTTCTTGAAAACAATTGCTCTGCTTGTTTTGTTGATTACTCTCAGTTGGAAACTCACACTGGTTGTATTGCTGATTTTACCGCCGATTTATTTTGTCAGTAATTTTTTACGGACCCGTTTAAGGTATTATTACAACCTCACACGAGAAGCACTTGCTGATGCAACTGGTTATTTGCAGGAATGTTTGAACGGTGTTAAAACTATACAGTTATATGCTTCTGAGCGCAAAGTTCAAAAGGACTTTGAAGAAAAAACAAAACACTTTTTTAATGCACAGTCTCATTCTAATTTTTATGATGCGGCACTTTTTTCAGTAATTGAAGGAATTACCTCGATTGCACTCGCCTTGATGATCTGGTATGGTTCACAGCAAATATTGGCAGGTATAGTCTCAATTGGAGTTTTGGTCGGTTTCATCAACACACTCAATCGTATTTTTGTGCCGATTCGTGAATTTACTCAACAAATTTCTGTTTTCCAACGCTCACTTTCTTCACTGGAAAATATTGATAAATTATTTAGAGAAATTCCTGAAGATCAGGATACAGAATTGGTTTCACAAAAATTCACCACAAAAGAACTGCTGGAGCGTTTTCAGAATTTTGAAGAATTGAAATTTGAGAATGTTCATTTCCGTTACACAAAAGATGATCCGTGGGTTTTGCAGGGAGTTTCGTTTAGTGTCAGCAAAGGTGATCGTGTAGCAATCGTCGGAGCAACCGGTTCCGGAAAATCGACCATTGTCCGCATCCTGACTAGAACCTACACAGGTTACGAAGGATCAATTAAAATAAATGGTGTGGAACTGAACGAAATTTCACGGGATCATTTGCTGCGGATGATTGCACTGATGCAGCAAGAATCTTACTTGTTTGAGGAAAGTATCAACTTCAACATCGCACTGAATCGTCAGGAAATTTCTCCGGAAAAAGTCAGTAAAGCTGCGGAATACGTTTATGCTCATGAATTTATAGATGATTTGCCAGGACAATATGAATATAAATTGCTTGAAGGTGGAAGAAATCTTTCCGAGGGTCAAGGGCGTTTAATTGTTTTTGCACGAGCGTTGGCTGGAGAAAGTGATTTAATTGTCTTGGATGAGGCAACAAGCTCGGTGGATTCTGTGACGGAAAATCTTATTCAAAAAGCAATTGAACGTATTTTTCGAGACAAAACTGTGATTGCCATTGCACATCGACTTAGTACTATCCGGAATTCGGATTTGATCCTGGTTATGGATAATGGAAAAATTGTTGAGCGCGGTTCACATGGTGAATTGCTGGAACAAAATGGAATTTACGCAGGCCTTGTTGAAACTCTGGAAAATGAAACAGAACTTGAAAATGTTAATGTTTAAAATGACGCAAAATAAAAAAATGTAAAATAATTACATTTATTACTTGCGTTTTCTTTAATTACTGTCAGACTACAAAGATTCTCTCTTCAAGTAGAAGAGTTTTTTTAATTAATATATAAGGTCACAATGGCAACAGGCAAAGTAAAATGGTTTAACGAACGCAAAGGTTATGGATTCATTGAGCAGGAGTCCGGAAAAGACTTGTTCGTTCATCATTCTGAGGTCCGCGGGGGATATCTCAGAGAAGGAGAAAACGTGGAATTCGAAATTGGAGAAGGACAAAAAGGTCCTTGTGCGGTAAGTGTGCAAACTGCCTCATAATTCATTTTAGAATAATCATTATCCTGACGGGATGTCTGCACAAGCGGTCATCCCGTTTTTTTTGTTTTTTTTTAAGTTCAATCAGTTGGCACAAACATGAATCAACTTCGTGAAGATTTTAAAGAATTTACAGAGGCACTGTTAACCTGGAAATATTGGTGGATGCTGGTAGTACTGGCTTTCGGTTGTTTTGTTTTCAGTAGCGTGGTTAACGGAATTCTTATTCCTCACCATTTTTTCGCAGGAGGCCTGACCGGTTTAGGTTTGTTGTTTTATGACTCTATCAAAGAGTTTCTTCCTTTCAGTTTGTTGTATGCCTTGATGAATGTTCCAATATTTATTATTGGTTTTCGTGAGTTTTCGTTGAAATTCATTCTGACTTCACTGATAGGAATGGGGCTTTACACAGTAAGTTTGGAATTGACAGAGGGATTTGAAATAGCAATTAAGGACCCTATGTTGTCTGCAATTTTTGGTGGAGTACTGGCAGGATTCAGTACAGGCTTCTATTTGAGCTTGGGCGGCTCAGTTGGTGGTCTGGATATTGTGGGAACTGTGATCAAAAAACGTTTTGCAATTCCAATTGGAACAGTTTTTAATATGGTCAACTTTTTAGTTCTTACCAGCAATGCCTACCTTTATGATCTTGAAACCGCACTCTTTACGGGCGTATTCATGTATGTTTTTACATGGAGCATGCAAAAGGGACAGATAGGATTTTCTCAACGAAAATCTGTTTTCATCATTTCCTCCAAGCCGGAAGAAGTTGGAGAAAAGGTGTTGAAAAAACTAGACCGCGGTTTTACTTATTTGCATGCATCAGGAGGTTATGCCGGGGAAGATAAACGGGTTATTTATACCGTAATAAATCTTTTGGAATTAGGGCGGCTCAAAGAGTATTTGTTTAAGACAGATCCGGATGCCTTTATTTCAGTGCAAAACACAGGAGATGTGATTGGAAAACGCTTTCTAACCTGGGAAGATGAAGGATACAGGACTAGAAAAAAGTAAAGCACAGCAATTTTTTTTTAACTCTTTTCCAAAGTTGAGTATTTTTTGAAGATGAATTTATTATTTTGTCCAGTTTAAATCACTTCTGTTTTTCTGCTGCTTTTAAGATGATTCCTCTGGTCATTGCCAGCAATGAAAGTGAGCTGAGTTCGGTCAATTTGAACCACTTTACCGCGTACGCATCATCACCTGACCGGCATTTTCCTGAAAGCCATTGACCCTGAAAATCTACCAGAGTGTAATGGTAGAGAATTTTACCCTGCTTGTCAGGGACAATATAATCCACCACATCTAGCAGAGCAAGTTGTTCAACTTTGACTCCTGTTTCTTCGTCTAATTCCCTCTGAACAGCTTGTATTACGGTTTCACCAAGCCGCTGTTTTCCTCCGGGTATGCTCCACTGTCCTTTGTTTGGAGCCTTTCCTCGCTGCACCAGCAACACTTCTTCTCCGCGTAAAACAACGACTCCAACTCCAACAAAGGGACGCTCTGGATATTCTCGGTCATTACTCATTCATAACCCTTTAACCAATTATGCAATGCAAGACGTGCCGCTTGCTCTTCCACACCTTCTATGACGGTGATTCCACCTTCTCTTAATATCCGTACTCCCTTACCATTCACTTTTGGATGCGGATCCCTAATTGCCAGTACAACGTGTGATATTTGTTTTTCTACTATAGTTTTGGCGCAGGAAGGCGTTCTACCATGGAAAGAACAGGGCTCAACCGTACAGTAAAGTGTTGATCCTGCCAGAGAATGTCCCAATGCTTCCGCATTCTGAATCGCGTCCGCTTCTGCGTGAAGCCCACCGACAGCATGTGTATAACCTTTTCCAAGTACTGTGTCATCATTGACAATCACACAACCGACCCAGGGATTATCGCCGGTTTTATTTCGTGCCTTTTCTCCGAGTTGCAAAGCAAGAAGCATAAATTCTCGTTTAATTTCAGTCATTAGTAATTTCGGATTTTATTGTAGATCTTAACAAACTCTGCTGCGTATCATTTTTTTCTGCTTGAAATAATTTATTTCGGAAAGTATTGGGACAGAAGAAATGGATGTAATTTTCAAAAAAGAAATCCGAAACCCCCATTTACTTGATTTGAAAATAATTTTACAGAATCAGTAAGAATTACGGCTGTACCGTTAAGTTGACTTTGATAATTTTTATATTCGTCGTTATTTTGGCGGTAACCCAATAATATTTCTCCGCCTAAAAATGGTAGACCGAAGTTCATAAACAATGCTTCACCGCTACTTCTTTCTGTTAAGTAATTTACTCCACTTGAGTCCAATTCTCCTCGTCCATAGATTAAGCGTCCTGCGCCCAAAGTAAAACTGAAAGTGCTTCCAATTGTATATGACAAATCCAAGCTGTGCTTCTTGAATTTGTATGAAATTCCTTCCAGACTTCCGCTTGTGCGGATTGTGCTGTAACCTACTCCGATTCCATTTGCGAACACCAAAATTCCACTGTGTCCGGAGATAGCAAGTTTTTCTGACGCTTTGCTTGTGCCGCGTGTGATTTCGCTTTCATCTGAAGTTGGAACAAAATAGCGTAAGCGCCAATATTCTTCCGCACCGGCGTAACTTCCGGACAACATCAAAATTACTGTAATGAGGATTATTTTTTTTAAAGCCGGCACATTAATAAAACATAAGTTATTTTCGGAAAATTCATTTCTTTCAAACATGCAAATTGAGTGCTTTTTGCGTCAGCTAAGGAAAATTCGAAAACAAGCAAGCACGATTTTAAATCAAGTGCTGGCAGGATTTTTTTATGTGAGTTAAACTTAGCGTGTCCTAATTCAGCAAAAAAGAAAATGAACGACTCAAATACACCTCAAAAAGTTAGCCTGCAAAAAACAGACGCCATCACCGTGTTTCGCGCAGGACATCAGGCATTAGCAGAAATTGAAGGCTTGCGCGGTTTGGTAATTCGAGGTTTGTTTTTAAACTATCTCATATTTTTTGGCGCAACTATTGTCTTGAACGGCTTGTTTTATTTTCAAGTTCTCAGCCCAATTATAAACTGGCTTTTTGGTGGAGGAGAAGGCTTTTGGGCTTCTGTCGGCACAGTGCTTTTGTGGAGCATTCAGCTAACAGTTTCCGCAGTGATCGCTCTGGTAGCGTTGCGATTTTCTGTTGAACTGATGAGCTTATGGCATCAAAGTTTAGTGAACCGGATCATTCTAAATTTCAGGCAGATTGAAGAATCAGAATTTTCACTAAGTGCTTTGTGGACAGAACTGCGCTATATTTTGCTAGAAGCCCTCAAGTCTTGTATATTTCCTTTGCTACTACTTTTTGTGGGTTGGATTCCTCTGATGGGATTGCCACTGGTCTTTGTATTGGAATCACATCTACTTGGGCGGCAAAGTGTTATTGTTTATTTGGAAAGTTTAACAAATCCGGAAGAAGCTGTTGAACTTCGGAAAAAATGGCGCTGGATTCCGCTTAGAATTGGCTGGCTGCCGACAATTCTTGCTTTTATTCCGTTAATCGGTTGGTTATTTTTACCGCTAACCCTGACCTATGAAGTTATCGGATTTGCTTATTTAGTTGAAAAATCCCGGAAAAGTTAATCACCAAAGCCAAGCTGCCCCGCGAACACCACTTGAATCGCCGTGCATGGCAGGCTTGATGGGCGTCGTGAATTCTCCCCCAAAAGTCCATTTTTGTACTAATTCCGGAACAGTTTCATAAATCCGGGAGATATTTGACATTCCGCCGCCGAGGATCAAAACATCCGGATCAATCAGATTTACGGCAGTCGCGATTGCGCGGGCAAGGCGATTTTCATAAATTTGCATAACATTCTCCGCAACAGTATCTTCCTGCCCAAGAAGTTCCGCTATTTCACGTCCGCGTTTGCGAATTCCAGTTTGTTTTTCGTATTCATTTTCAAAACCGGTTCCGGAAATAAATGTTTCGAGACAGCCTCGCTGCCCACAGAAACAAGCTATGCCCGGATATTCTTCCGGAGTCATCCAGCCCAATGAAATATGACCCCATTCTCCCGCAATTGCATGGAGTCCTTGATGCACCTTGTGATCGATTGCAATTCCGCCTCCGCAACCCGTACCGATAATGATGGCGAATACCACTTTTGCACCGGCGCCGGCACCATCCACTGCTTCTGAAACGGCGAGGCAATTTGCGTCATTCGCAAGGCGCACTTCCCGCTCCAGCGCGGTTTCCAAATCATGGTCGAAATGCTTGCCGATTATCCAGGTGGAATTCGCATTCTTAACGAGTCCGGTTTGCGGTGAGATTGCTCCGGGAATGCCGATGCCAACTGTACCTTTTTGTTTTGTTTTTGCTTCAAGGTCGCGTACAATTCCGGCAATCGCTGCAATTGTTCCATCGTAGTCATGCCGTGGAGTCTCTATTCGTATGCGTAACAATTCTTCTCCTGTGTCCGCAAGAGCGATTCCCTCAATTTTTGTTCCACCCATATCAATGCCGATTCGCATTTAGACTCCACTTTAGTGTTTTAATTTTTTTCTATGTTTTGTTGCAAGCATAATTCTTTTCCAGATTTGCGGATTTTCCATTCTTGCGAAAGACGAAATTCCCATTGACTTCTTCCTGTACTGATTAGCTCAATAACTTTTTGCAATTTTCGGTAATTCAAGGCAAGTCTTGTTTTCGCGGTGATGAACCTATGCAATATTTCTCGCTGGAGTATTGCGTCGGCTTGTTCCAAATCCGCGAGAGACAAGACAGTTGAAGTTTCGTTATCGAAATTACCGGAGTTTTGTTCCCATTTATCATAAGCTGAATCCAGCCACTCATGCAGAAGTTGACTTTGTTCACTCAAATCATTGATACGTGAGTGCAGGCCATGACGGGTTAATTCCTCCAATAGTGGAATCAGTTCCAGTCGCACTCGATTACGTAAGTATGTCGCGCTTTGATTGGAAGTATCTTCCATCCAGTTCAGCTTATTACTGTTTAAATAATCTTGCAGTTCAGATTTTCCGCAATTGAGCAAAGGCCGAATAAATGGTGCGTTTTTCCAGCGCATGCCTTGCAAATTTGAAATATGCGATCCACGAAGCCATTTAAGGATTATCGTTTCAGTTTGGTCATCAGCGTGATGTCCTGTTGCAATGCAGCCGCCTCCGAGAAATTCAAGCAGCTTGAGGGCCTCATCGATCCGCCAATCACGCGCGGATTCCTGTAAACCGGATTGTCCGGATTTAAGGTGCTTAGCGGTTTTAAAATGGAAAGGGAGTTTATATTGATCGGCCAGAGATTTTACAAAGGCCTGCTCCTGTTTTGCTTCTGGACGAAGCTGATGATTGAAATGCAGAATTTGTAATTCCAAACAAAGAAGTGTGCTGAGACGCTGGAGTAAATGGAGTAGTGCAACTGAGTCACTCCCACCACTAACGCAGACTACAACTTGGAGAGGCGTTTTTGCTGTACGTCTGTTTTTATTCTTTACCGCTGTGTCATTCAGTTGATAATGATTCCAGTTTTTTTGAATTTTTTGTAGAAGATTATCCACAGGAAGATCCGAGTCTAACTTACTTAAAATTTATTGTCTGAATGTTTTCTCTTCCTTGTGGCCAAGTTGAGTCAATGAACTTTCTAAACGTTTCTGGAGTGGAATAAAACTATCATCAACAGTCACAGCAGCATCCACAGAATCTTTACCTAATTTGACCAAAGTCATAACACCATCTTTAGTAAAGCGCATCAAATCGCGGTGAATATAACCGTAATGAGTGATGTTTCCAAACTCAGTTAAAACAGGAAGATCAGCTTTTTTAGGAGTTGATTTTGATGTAAGTTTGAGTGCTCTGCGGTAAGCCACCACCGCAAGATTGAACACCGGGGCCATGTTTTCACGGGCAGTGCGGTCACCACTTTCAATCCGTAACATTTGATATTTCAATGCCTGCATTTGAATACGACCTTCCATGAGAAGAGGATAAGTCAGCTTATTGTCAATCCGGCCCAGCCGTTTTGCCAAGTCAAGTCCAGCACTCTGAAGCAAGGGTATTTGCCTCAGCATTTCAATTGCCTGGACTGCTTTGCTGATGATCATATTCTGTTTGTTTGGATTTACTTTTTCTGTTTCGCCACTAAAAAAAGAACTGTGCGCTTTTCCTCCATGGGTCAGTTCCTCAATTTCTTCATGTGAAATTGAGGCAGTCATCTTGTCCTTTATGTTATGAATGACTGTTTCACAATTTTCGATCAAAGACTCTGCAATTTGAATTTCTGTTTTTGCGGACTTCATATCATGAACATTATCATCTTCATCAAAATCTTTATTATCTACATCAATCCCGCTCATGTTTACATTTTTCAATTCTTTTGATCTGATGGCCATCATTTTATGTTTGTGAAGATTTGCCAGACGCTCCAAATAAGAACGATATGTATGTACAACCAACTGCAGAAAGGTAGGAGAAATATCACCAAGATAAATGGGAATTGACGCCTGCAGCATCATGTTTAGATGAGTATGAAGGTGATGGTCTTTGCGGTCTGCCATCACGGCGTTCACTATGCTCAAACGTGCCAGGGGATTGGTCGGATCGCTATCTAATTGCTTGATTAACTTTGAAACCTTTTTGTTATTTGGAACATCACTTTGCAGGATACTGCCGTCAACATGCGGGTTTTCATGTTTGCCGCCAAAGATTTTTTTTACTCCGGATTTTTTATTATGCTCTCTTATATCCGTAATAATTTTAGCTATTTGATTCTGGAAGCTAATGAAATTTACATTTGGAGTTTTAGGATTTTCTACCAGTTCTTTGGCGGCCATTTTTTAGCTCAGTGGCTTGGTTAAAAATGAAAGCAAATCAATTCAGTTGTTTGCATTATTATACGGATTAGACGGCTAAATGGAAACTGTTTTATCATGGCAAATTTAATTACTGATCTTTAAATCTGCCGTTGTTAGCCGTGCATAGATGCTTTGCCGATTTCATCAAATGTTCGACTCATAGGAAAGGGTTTTAAATGCTCGCGTGTGCCAATCGAATTATGGGGCCAGAGCGTGTTGGCGATGCCATTGAGGTAATTCTGCTGAAATTTTGGTGTTATTGGAAAATTGTAATTTGCGCCGTTGACCCAAATTTGCAGGTGGGGTAGATTTGAGGATCGTAAAGGAATTTTTAAGGCAGATAAATTTCGCAAGAATAATAGCCGACATTCCTGGCTGTTGAGACGCATAAAAAATTCTGCTAATGCGGAATCACCACCAATTCTTAATTTTGGTGGTACTTTCTTGATGACAATGTTATGAATATTAAAATTTATCACAAATTGCTCACCAAGATTATCACGTACAATCAGTGAAAGCGTATCGAGTTTGTTGACATGACAGACCATCAAAATGTCTCGAATGTAGTGCATATTTACCATCAACTCTCGTGATGAAACAGCAAATGGCGAAAAAAAAGTTTTTATTTTAGTAGCCAAAGTGAATAATGCACCACCTGAGATTGGATTCATCGCAATATCACTATGAATTTGTGCCGCTGGTTTTTCAAAGGTCGAAAGATGTTTTCCACCAAAACCGACATAACCGCTAAAAGTACAGCGTGCAATACCCTCCACCAGGTTTGATTCAAACATCGGCATCACATTTTCTGCTCCACTTGCTCTGCCGGCTTCCTTGTGACTGAGCATTGAACTAAACTGCCACTTTGCGGATTTTCGTAAAAATTCAATCTTTATCCGTGAACGCGGGATGCTCAAACTCTTAGAAATCGGCAAGGGTACCTGAAATGGTTTTCGTTCAAAGTTACGTTCAAAATGGAATTTAAAAATCACATTTTCCAATGAATCACCTGCAACCTTTACTTTCGCGTTTGTGATTGTCTTCCGGACCCAACTTTCCTCCATCTTTAATCCAAACTGACTAAAAAAATCAACAATTTTTCCTTGAACACTTTTTAGTTTTTGTAATTCCTCATAGACGATCTTGGCCTGCATTTGCTCAATTTTATTGAGGGGGATTTTCCTTTTAAGTTTTACCAGCACCTTCCGGTCTTCAATCGACACACGTTGATTGACAACATCAAGCAAAGGACTCAGAAATTCTGTTGCTGTTTCTTTTTCAAAACCTTTCTCGCTAAGCCGTGCCAGCTGATTTGATATTTGCTGGAGAGCGCGTGTATGTCCAATTTTGCATAGTTTTTTCTCAACTCGTGTCATTGACTCAAGAAAAAGCTTCTTGAGAATTTTTTCCACTTTGTTACCAGCATCATCCCTGCCTTCTGTAAAACGGATTAGTTCACGACGGTCTTCAGGAATAGAGAAAAAAATATTATAAAAATCAACCAATGCTCTGCTACGCCAAGTCGCGTTTTCATCTTGCCAGAATGCTTTGCCGTCATCTCCGAAGTTTATAACATCAGAAATTCGCATGTGCTGTGCAAAGCAAAAAATAATATTTTTTTGAGTTTCAGAAAGAGTATTGAGTTCAAAATCCGGTTCTTCTTCTTCTTGTTCATAACTTTCAAAACGTACCAGCATTTCAGTAAATTTCAACCACCACGGGTCGAGTTGTAGCGTTGGATAATCTTCTTCCATCTTAATAATCGCGTCAATCAAAGGGCCTTTACGTTGTTCCCGAACAAAATTTCTTCCTTCCGGATTCCATAATAAACGAGTGAGACTTGTAGGCAGATCATCTTCCTTGTCAATACAGACAATCATTTCCAACCACCAACAGTTCAGTAAAGCTTTTGGGAGATTACGGTGGCTGATTTTCTCACTTTCCCGCAAAAAAATAGGTAGTGCGTGACCCAAAAACATTTCACGAGGAATGATAATTTCTCCCCAATTCGGTAATTTTCCCAGCACAAAAGTTTCTTTTTCTTCTTCCAGAATTTGTGCCTTTTCAGCAACATTCTGCTTTAGCTGTCCCTCTTCAATTTTCGTTTGAGCAGTTATATCTTTTACTTCATATTCTGCAACAAGGTTTTGTTTTAGTGTCCAATCTGCTTCAGGAAAAACACCAATTGATGAGAGAATTTTAAAATTCTTGGGCAAATCAAAAGGCATCGGAGTAATACCACAGATCATGGCCGCTGGATTAAGGAGAAAATCGTTCAGCATCAACGCATAAGCCATACTTCCTTCTGGAGAAACCAAAAATGGAGTGTGCTTTCCGTTGCGTTGTTTACGCAAAATGTTTGTAAAAAAATGAATTTCTGTAGTCGGATATTTTTTTGTAAGGTACGCCTCTGCTTGCTGAATTTTGAGATGCAGTGGATATTCAATTTCAGCTTCCAAATCCTTGGCTTGTCCGTCTGAAAAAGTTTCAATCAACATGACCATCCTGGAACTATATTTTATTTCCAGTTTTGACATGATTTTCTTTTCCAGCCCATCATCCAGTATTAAATTTTTAGTGCTAAAGTGTTGCTTTAGTACCTTTATTGCTTCTGAAACATTGGCGCGTGAAATAAAAGCAACTTGATTGGAAAGGTGTTCAAAAAACTCGTTTAAAAGTAATGACAATTGAGAGTTATTGGTCAAACTATTCAAAAAACAAGCATCTTGTTTTTCATCCGGCATAGATTCGGGAGACAAGTTGTTGCCGACCGCAAAGCGCCACAATACCTGGCGCGCACCGGCCTCATCTAGGAAAGTGTTGCGGTAAAATTGAACTAACCAGTTAAGTACCTTGCCTTTGTTGAATTGCTGCAACGAATACGGGAAACTCATTTTATGTAAATCTCCTCTGTTTTTTTTGATAAAGGAGAAAAAATTATTAAGTGGAGGCAACAAATCTTCACAATCCGGAAACTTTTTCAAAGTTGTAATGACAGCTCTCAGGAATAATCCATTTTGATCTTCTGTGGGTCGATTTTGTAAATGTAATTGAATCAATTTGTGCAGTTCCTTGCGGTAACTGCTGGCAAAGATGAACTCAATTACTCGCAGCTCTTCTTCGTTTAAGCCTTTACCGCATTTTTCTTTTAAAATCTCAATTGACGATTTTTTTATCGCTATTTGTTCTTTAGCATTCAGGGCATTACGGAAATAATTGTCATAAAAAGACTCCATCACATTTGCAATCAGTGCAACGAAGAAATCAGCGTCATTCCAACTGAAATTAAATTCCGGATTTGTGTTGATGATAACTTGCGCATCCATATCCGAATCAGGTTTGTGTCCGATTCCGCCCAAACTTCCAATGGTTGTGAGAGCCTTGATCATCTTTGCTGAGTCTTGTTTGAAATGACTCACGAGGTCTGTTCCAGCAAATTCCTGCTCCAGATGAGCATCCATGCCCGCCTCACCCTTGATTGCGGCAGAAGACAAAAATCTTTCTATTCCTTCAATTCCATGAATTGCTCCTTTTTGAAAAACATCAAAAGCAATACTGCGCATGACCGGCTTGCCAGCTTCATCAAACTTCCCTGTTTTTTCCTGTACTTCCAATACCGGCGAATCTTCCGGATTGATATCAAAAAGGAGCATACCTTCAAACATGGTTCGGTGCATTTCTTCATCACAAAGTTCCAGTAAACTTGCTAATCGTAAGCGGTTTATCCGGCCCATCTCATTAAATTCCCTTTGTGCGTACTCTTTCCATTTTTTCAAATGTTCTGTGTGGTAGGAGTCTCGCAGAGAATCACTGATTTTGGTGGAACTGAGGGATTGCAACAAAGTTTTAAATCCGCTTGCAGCAAAATCACCTTGAGGATTACATGGTATTTGAGCATTAAACGAACAGAGTAACTCAAGTTGTCTGTCGAGTTGGGAAAGTGTTTCGGTGCTCAAATCAGTATTCATGCAATTGTTCAAAAATGATATTAGTAGAATTATAATGTTGCACAACATTTATAGCAAATAAACGCGAAAAACGGAATGTAATATTAGTTGAAAAACACTACCTCAGATGTTCTTAACTTGTATAAAAAGACGAGGAGGGACTGACTTCGCTTAAAAAAAGAAGTTTGCCATTACTGTTAATGCCGGAGTCAATTGGAACTTACTTAGAAATATAACTTGATGCGAATGGTTGGGAAGACAGGAATGTTTTTGAATCTGTATGGAGCCGGTCAGCTACTGTAAAGCTAACCATGCTGAAGTTACTATGAGTAAGTAAATTTCAAAAAACGAGGTTCTGTTTTACTCAGTACCACCTTTGGCAAGATCTCCGAGGCGGCCGAAGAAACCGGCTTTTTGCTTGCCAAGCAAGGGAGCAAGTTTTTGGAGACGTTCCCGAATTAGGCTTCCACTTTGCTGGCGTTTAATTTTTACATTTGGGTTGGCAAGTTTGCTGGCGGAAACAATGTTTGAATCATTTACGTCTGCCGGACGCAAAATTCCGGTTACAGTGGTAATATATCGGACCTGATTACGTTGTCGATAATCAATTTTTTGCCCTTTGATGAGCATATTCCCATCCGGAAGAACCCGGATTACTCTTGCGGAAATTCCATCCAGATTTCGTAAAATGTCGTTTTGTTCCTCTTCAATTTCATCTCTGAGCGTCAAGGCTTCTAAAGCAACGTTTGCAGTTTCTGCTCCTCCTGCCGGTTGACCTTCTGGAGCTAATTTAGGAGGAGGAACATTTACGATTAAACTCATTTCATTTATACTAAGCAAATCTCCACGGAAGCGGGCACGATGATCCCGGAGTAAATTTCCGAATGATGATTCATAGCGCCAGAGAGAGCCTTCATATAGATTTCTGCTCGAGGAAATTCGTTTACGGCGCAGACGTTTTGATGTCAGTATTAATTTTTCATTCTGTTTAATTAACGCTTTTGCCGCTAAAACATCAGCCGGAGGACGTGGTTGTGATCTGGGCGGAAGACAACCTGTGATAATCAGCGCCAGCAATGAGGCCAAAAACCAGTTCAACAACCTTGAAAATGTGAATGAAAATCGAAACACTTTTATAATTTTAATTAAAATTTAACACGGAATACAAATCACTAATTTACCACTACCATATTTCTGGTTTTTACTATTGCAAAAACCACGATTTTGCTATCAAGATTTTTTACAGGAATACGTTCTCCTTTACGTCCTTTGGCTAAAGAAATTCCTGGTGCGGAAAGACGCAAAAATGGAGTTTCAAAAACGATTTGCAATCGATCACCGGATTTCACCAGTGGTGGTGCCGAAACTGTGTTTCCTCGTATCGCCTCACTTGGATTTATGGTACGTGAGGAAATCTTGCCAATTAGTAGATTTTTGTCAGTTACATATTCGCGCGGCATCCGATCCACATTTTTACGGACTTTCAGTATATCCGCCTCTTCTATAACCTGGTTACGCTTAATAGTATCGCGGGCAACAAAAATTTCTTTGTATAATTTCAGATAGGTTCGCACGGTAACTACCCTGACTGCCTCACCGTTTATACTGAACTCAACTTCATAATTACGGTATCCACCTTCTTTTTTATATTTACCTTTTGAAGTAATCACATAACTAACCTGTCCTCTTGGCAGAAAAATATCTCTTGTCTTTGCCAGCAGGCGGGGCTTCAAATCCTCATTTTTGTTTGACTCTCTGATGAATATCAAAACAACTTGTTCAATGTCTTTGCCTGAAATTTTAAGTGCCGCTCGCTGAATGGCGCTGGAATCTGATCCTGGAAAAACAATTTTTTTAATATTGAATTTATGTGAACGTAAACGGGAGAGAATTAAAGAGCGGGTAACGGTTAATTTTCGCCCTGGTAAAGGCGCACGTCCAATGACAATGTTAGCAAGTTTTTCCAGCAGTAGAACATCTTCACCTTCAAGCTGGGCAATCTCTCCCAGTCGATATTCATCGCTGTCAATGACTGATGAATGTGGAAGAAAAATTTTAATTTGCTGAGTTTCGAAAGTTTGTTTCCTAAGGAAAATGCTGTTCCGGAAAAGAAGATAAATAACAGTGTCAACAATCCGTAATTATACAGAAAACGTTTCATAGCTCTACCTTTTGATTTAACCACCTTGTGGATTCTGAATTCTTGATTTTACTTACCCATTTGAAACAATTATTTAAATTTTTGCTGACCTGTAGTTTAATTAATTACCGAACCAGATTGTTGGTATTTTTAAGCATTTCATCTGCAGACTGAATTGCTTTAGAATTTACTTCATACGCACGCTGCGCGGTAATCATATTGACCATTTCTTCAACCAGGGAAACATTTGAACGCTCTAAAAATCCCTGTGAGAGTGACCCCATGTTGCTCGAGCCCGGGGCATCTACGATCGCATTCCCAGATGCAGGAGTTGATAGATAAAGGTTTTTCCCAATTGGAGTCAGTCCTGCAGGATTTTGAAAGCGTGCCAGTTGAATGCTGCCGAGTGCTTCAGGCAAATTATCATCCCGCAAAAAAACAGATACTGTACCATCGATTCCAATCTGAACTTTTCTGGTATCAGCCGGTATATTAATTTCCGGATCCATCAGCATTCCATCATTTGTCACCAAACGTCCCATACCGTCAACATTGAAATGACCATCCCTGGAATAAGCAATTATTCCGTTTGGTTGCAGAATTTGAAAAAATCCCATTCCATCAATACTCATGTCCAGATCATTTCCGGTGTTTTCCATGTTGCCCTGCGTATGAACCTTGTCGATACTGACGTACTTCACACCGTGCCCAACATGAATTCCAACTGGAACTTGTGTAGAAACAGAAGAAGGAACACCGGCGCTGCGTTCATTATAATAAAGCAAATCCTGAAACTGGACCTTGCTTTTTTTAAATCCGGTTGTGTTAACGTTTGCCAGGTTGTTAGCGGTGGTATCGATATTTCTTTGCTGGGCCTGCATTCCGGTAGCAGCCGTATAAAGTGCGCGCATCATAAGCGGTAAACTCCTGTGTCAGATTATTATGTTGGAGGTTAATTCGTTAAAAAAATTATTATCCCTGAACCATGCTAATGGCTTTTTCATCTAATTTGTCGATTCTGGAAAGCGCTCTGTGTACAGTCTCATAGGCACGTGTCGCGGTGATCATTCGGGTCATTTCGAGCATACTGTTCACATTTGAATCTTCCAGCATTCCTTGCTTAATCTGAATGTCATCTGATGCAATCGGAAGATCATTACTATCAACCGGCGCAAAAAATCCTTGTCCAAGTTTCTGCAACTGGTTTTGATTTATGAAACGTACCAAACGAAAGCTGTCTTGGATAATTCCATCAACACTGACTTGGCCGCTATCGTTAACTTGAATTAAACCTTCTTTGATGATGATTTCACCTTTTGTTCCCAGAACAGGATAACCGTCATTGGTAACAACTCGGCCTCCCGCATCAAGTTGAAAATTTCCGGCACGTGTAAAACGCTCACCCTGGGGTGTTGCAATCGTGAAAAAACCGTCGTTGGCAAGTGCAAAATCAAGATCGTTGCCTGTAACACGCATACGGCCGGGTTCAAAATTCTTACCCACTTCATCGACGACTACTGCAGATTTGTCCATGCCTACATAATCATCCAGATATTCGTGTGACAAAAACCGCTCTTCCAGGGATTCCGGAACAATCCGTTGCGCAGTGGAAAGAACTTCCCTGAAGGAAGGCTGATCTTCTTTGAAACCAACGGTGTTGACGTTGGCCAGGTTGTTTGCAACCGTTTCCATTTTATGCTCAATTACACCTGCTGCTTGAACAAGGCTGGTCATGCCACTCATGGAGTTCCCTGAAGATTGAAGTTGTAAGTAAGATGTGAACTTTTAGCTGCTTAGGTAAAAGCAAGCAACATACCAGAGTCTCTCAACTGACATGAGCAAATTATAAGCTGCTCAGATAAGTGTGTTTTAAATCAGCTGCTGTAAAAGAAGAGTGGCAGTTAGTGGACATTTTAATTAAATTCGGTTTTTTCCAACCAATATTATTTTCAAAATTAGTTTTCACATTCTGGTTTTAGCTTTAATTAAAAGGCAAAAAGAGGATAATGTTTGACTTGAACCGCAAATTTAGTTGATGGATTGTCTGCTTAACAAAAAATTCAGACTGCACAATATTTGTGCAGTTGCTCAAAAAATGTGCTAAATTTGTTGTTAAAATGTAAAATATGCTGTAATATTAGCAAGATGCTTTATGGCTTGGTATTTGCCTTAAGTAGCAGGTTGTGTTTTTTTGTGCCACTTTATTGTGGTTAATTAATAATTAAAAATAGTAAATATAGGAATAGGTTATGACTACGCCGAAAGATGTAATTGAATTTGCAAAACTAAATGATGTCGTAATGGTTGACTTGAAGTTCATCGACTTTCTTGGAACATGGCAGCACTTCGCTGTCCCTGTTTCTGAACTCTCTGAGGAGATGCTTGAAGAAGGCCGAATGTTTGATGGTTCCAGTATTCGTTGCTGGCAGACTATTGACAACAGTGACATGAAAATTATGCCGGATTTATCGACATTCAAAATGGATCCGTTTTTTGATCATCCGACTCTCTCCCTGATTTGTGATATTCAGGATCCGGTAACCGGAGAGGACTACTCTCGTGATCCACGCAATGTAACCAAGAAAGCGGAAAAATATCTCATCTCTACAGGAATTGGAGATACCATTTTTGTTGGCCCGGAAGCAGAATTTTTCCTGTTTGACGATGTACGTTTCGGACAAGGTCCAGAAGGAGGTTTTTATTCCATCGATTCTACAGAATGTCCCTGGAATTCCGGTGCCGAAGAAATGGGCGGAAATAAAGCTTATAAAATTGGTCACAAGTCCGGTTATTTTCCTGCAGCGCCCTTTGATCAGGACCGCGATATTAGGGCAGAAATGGTGCTGACAATGGAGGATTTGGGTCTGACCATTGAAGCACAACATCATGAAGTTGCACCGGCTCAGCATGAAATTGACTTTAGGTATGATACAATGTTGAAGGCTGCGGACATGATGCAATGGTACAAATATGTCGTACGAAATGTGGCTCGCGAAAATGGCAAGTCCGCCACCTTTATGCCAAAACCGATGTTTGCGGATAACGGAAGTGGGATGCACACGCATCAGTCGATTTGGAAGGATGGCAAACCATTGTTTGCCGGCGATCAATATGCCGGATTGAGTGAAATGGCACTGTATTATATCGGAGGCATCCTGAAGCACGCTCCGGCATTGGCTGCCTTAACCAATCCCTTGACCAACTCCTACAAACGACTTGTGCCAGGTTTTGAAGCCCCGATCAACTTGGCATATTCAAATCGTAACCGCTCTGCGACGGTTCGTATTCCTGTCGTTGATTCACCAAAAGGCCGCAGGATCGAGTACCGTTGTCCTGATTCTGGTGCCAATGTCTATTTGGCTTTTCCTGCCATGATGATGGCTGGAATAGATGGGATCCAAAATAAAATTGATCCAGGTGATCCGATGGATGTGAATATCTATGATCTTCCGCCGGAAAAATTGAACAAAATTGGTAAGATGCCGAGTTCATTGCAAGAAGCTTTAGAAGCGCTTAAAAATGACCACGAATTTTTACTCAAAGGTGATGTTTTTACCAAAGATGTCATTGATTACTGGCTGAACTGGAAAATGGAAGAGGAAGTCAAATCCATCGATTCACGCCCCCATCCACATGAGTTTGAGTTGTATTACCACTGTTAGACTCCTTTTTTCGTGGGAGTGATTTCTTTGCTCCCACAGCTTTCCTTTTTTATTTCCTTTTCAAAATATACTTTTTAAATCCTGTCCCTGATTCAGGATAAAATTCTCTGTTTTGCAAATTTGCAAAAATTAGCAGTGTTTAGTTATTCCGGCATAATTCAGACAAGAAGCCACATCACGAGCTGCCATTCAATTTTGCCGGATCAATTATTTGCATGTATGACAGAACCATTTTTTATTTTTGACAATTGCCGAAATATGATAAACTGTGCTCGCACTTAAACCTTCTTAAAGTTAAACGTGAGCCTCAACGACTGGATAAACAACCTCTTTCCTTTGCCGAAAACTATTGACTGGCAGGAAATATTACAGGATTCTTCTTCACCATTTTCATACGCGCCTTCGGAGCAGCTGGCGAACTTGCTGGAAAAGAGTGTTGCAATTAAAGGAATTGCAGGTCACCTCCCTCAGTTTCTTCCAGTCCTGCTCACGTGCGGGACTCCGGAAATCGCCTTGACTCAGCTGCTTAATTTTTCGGATTCTTTTCGCGACCAGAATGGAAGTGATTTTAACTGGAGTCTTCCGGAAACAAAGGCATTGTTGCACGTTTTTGGACGAAGCAATTTTCTGGCAAATCGTTTAAAACGGAATCCGCAACTTGCTGAACGTGTACTTGAATCTCCTTTTCTATTGAAAAAGAAAAGTGTAGAAATTATGGAAACGGAACTCAGGAAAAGGCTTGAGCAGCAACCGGAGTTTTCTCTTAAGGAATTCAAGAATATTTTAAGGCGTTTTAAATACGAAGAATATTTACGCATTACTGTCCGAGATTTGGCAGGACTTTGCCCATTCCAGGATACACTTGAAGAACTATCTGCTATCGCAATTTGCTGTTTACGGGTTGCCCTTTCAGGAATTTCAAAGTACGAATTGGGAATCAATAGTGATTCCGCAACAGAATCAATTCCGGATACAACTGAAAATGATAGTGTAAATATCGAACATTTCCGGAGTGAAAATAGTCAAGAGATTTTTCCATTTATGATTTTGGGAATGGGAAAGTTAGGCGGCAATGAATTGAATTATTCATCCGATGTTGATTTAATTTTCATTCACGATTACGAACCTCTCAGCGGAGATCCGGAGCGTGATTATAAACTCCGGATGAAAGCAGCAAGGATATTGATTGATGTAATGGCGGATGTGACAGAGGAGGGTTTTTTGGCACGGATGGATATGCGCTTACGTCCCGGTGGTGATCGAGCGCCGCTGGTTCAGTCTTTTGACGAGATGGAATTATATTACACAGCAAAAGGAGAACTTTGGGAGCGTCAAGCCTTGATCAAAGCAGTTCCGGTAGCCGGAACAACTCAGTCCGGAAAAGATTTTATGAGCATGATAACACCTTTTGTTTTCCGGAGTCTGCTGGATGAAGCGGTCTTGCACGATGTGGAAAAAGTAAAGAAGCGTATCGAAGCAGAACATTTGCGTGAAAACTATTTGAACGTAAAATTAGGTGTAGGAGGAATCCGTGAAGTTGAATTTTTTGTACAAACTTTTCAATTGTTATATGGCGGTAGTAAGCCGGAACTGCGCTGTCCTGCGACTTTGGAAGTTTTAAACAAACTGCGGGAAGCAGAATTAATTCCGGAACGTGATGCGGATACTTTGGGAGAAGCATATTTGTTTTTACGTCGTGTGGAACATCACCTCCAATTGCGCGAAGAGCAACAAACACACACCTTGCCTTCAGACATAATACAACAACAGGAAATTGCCAGAAATTTAGGTTACAACGATTTTTATATTGAAAAAGCACGTCAACAATTATTAAGTGATTTAAAAGATGTGATGGGGCGGGTGCGTGCTATTTTCAGTGGTTTGTTTAGTCGCAAACATCTTGAAATTGAAGCCGCAATCCGCAACTGTGCCCGTATTAAAAGTTTTACTTCAGAGGAGCAGCAGTTTATTGAATTATTCTCCCAGCACCTTGCGCCGTTGATAAGTGAAAGTACAAAAAATAAATTTCAGCGTCTGTTTGAATCCGTAAGTGTGAAAATTGGTTATTATCGAAAATTGTCAAAGCATCCATCTTCACTTGCACGCTTGATGCGAATTGCTGAAACAAGCGAAATGCTCTGGAATTATTTACTTAATAACTTGGAATTACTGGAACAACTGGACAATGCCACACTGGAAATATCAAAAGAAATTTGGGACAAACAACTTGAAGAGAAACTGCTGAATTGCGCAGATAATGAGGAAGCTGAAATTGATCAGCTGCGGCAATTTAAGCATACAATCACCTTTCTGCTGGGAAGTGCTGAACTGGAAGGCGTCCTGTCATACGAAAGAACCAGAAAGGGACTGACTTTGCTGGCAGAAGTAATTGTTCAGGCGGCATTTCGTTTGTCACAAAAATGGTTAAATCAACGTTATGGTGAAGTCCGCAACTCTTTGGGAGAATCAGGGCAGTTTGCAATAATCGGATTGGGAAAATTGGGCGGCAGTGAATTAACATATTTTTCGGATCTCGATTTGATTTTTATCCATTCTGGTGATGGAACGACCAACGGCGTCCGTAAAATTGACGCACAGGAATATTGGATCAAATTGATTCAACGTCTCATTTCAAGCCTTTCCACAATGACTCGTACCGGCTATGCCTACAAGCTTGATGCACGCCTGCGTCCATCTGGAAACGCCGGTGTTTTGGTGACACCTTTAGATGTATATCTTAAATATCACGAAAAATCACAACCCTGGGAACACCAAGCGTTGATCAAAGGAAGGGTAATCGGCGGAAGCGGTGAAACACAATGGATTCAAGAAGTGGAGAAGGGAATCCGCAGCGCGGTTTATGATTGGATGCCTCCTGAAGATATGAATGAGCAAATCCACCAATTCCGCCAGCGAAAAGAAAAAGAACTGTCTGGTGAGAAGGAAAATCGGCGAAATATCAAAGAAGGCAGAGGAGGATTGTTGGATATTGAATTTCTGACACAAGCATTGCAACTTAAATTTGGGCGTAATTATCCTCAATTACAATGCCACAGAACACTGGATGCGCTAAGTAAACTTGGTGAACTTGATTTGCTAATCAAAGAAGAAGCTGAAAGTTTACAATATAATTACAAATTGTTGAGAGTAATTGAAAATGGACTTCGGCTGATCTATGATGAATCAACGGATTTACTGGATTTTGAGAAAGTTAAGGCAGAGACAATTCTTCAATTACTAAAACATCATGGCTACGAATTTACAAATTTGCGGGAGACTGTGGAAACGGTGACACAAAACGTTCGGGAGATATATCTTCGCTATTTTTGAAATTATAATTGCCGCTCAAAATTCGGCTAAAATTCGATTAACTATATATTAAATCAATAAACAGAAAAAACTTAAATTTAGCGTAATTGAATAAATAAATAATTATTCAAAGAGTGATAGACCCGAAAAAAGTCCTGTAACCGTGTTATTGCATACGAAGTGAGAAATCTTGTCGAAGTGACCAAACTATTATCATCAAGATTTCTCGGTATGGTCGAAATGACAAATTGACGATTTTATATTTTTTAAGACAGCATCATAAAATTAAAAAAATAAAATCTAGTAATGAATAGATATATAATAAATCAAATCAATCCAAGTTGCACACGAGTCTATTTTAGATAATATATATATCGAATCAAAAATAATTAAGATTAAATATATAATTATTCAAAATAAAAAAAGAATAGTTAAATCAATGTTATTACAACTGAGAATTGAAAATTTAGCGACGATCCGTAATCTTGATGTAGAATTCAATGCCGGTTTCTCCATCCTCACAGGTGAAACTGGAGCTGGAAAATCAATTATGATAGACGCGATTTTGCTGGTTTTGGGTCATCGTGGTGATCCTGAAATGATCCGGACAGGTGAAGAGCAGTCCGTTGTAGAAGCAATATTTTCTGTGCCTGAAAATTCAGTTCAAGGAGAGAAATTTGATCTTCGGAGCGAACTGGATGATTCCGGAATTGACCTTGAAGACGAAATTATCGTACGTTGTTTGATTTCCCGTAAAGGTCGACAAAAGAGGCTTATTAACGGAGTTTCAGTGACAGCGGATTTTCTAAAAAAAGTTGGTCGGCAATTGATTAATATTCATGGTCAGCACGACAATCAGTCACTTTTGCAAGTATCTTCACATTTGAATTTTCTTGATGGTTATGGCCAATTGCTTCCTCTACGTCTGCAAGTGTCTGAATTATTCCGAGCTATGCAAGACGCAAAAAAAGAACAGAAGGCTCTGCAAAAACAGTTTGCTGAGCGTGCAGACAGAATTGAGGAACTGAAAGAAATTATAGAAGATTTGTCTGAATTAAATCTTCTACCTGCGGAAGAAAGTGATCTAAGGCAAGAAGAAAATAGACTGACACATGTGGAAAAACTCACCTCGCTGCTGAATCAGGTTCAGCATCAATTGCATGAATTGGACGGTTCAGTTTTAGCTCAGTTGGAAATATTGAGAAAACTATTGGGTGAAGCAGAACAAATTGATCCGGAATGCGCAAAATTTCGTAGCGGAATTGAATCAGTGCTTTTTCAGCTTGAGGACAGTCATCAGGAATTACTGAGCTACAACTCAAAAATTGAAGACGATCCTGCGCGTTTGGCCTGGATCAATGAGCGGCTTAGTCGAATTCAGCATTTTGAACGTAAATTTCGTTTCGATAATGCGGATGAACTGCTGACTCTTTTTGAAAAATCTCAGCACGAACTGGACTCTCTGGAACATCACGATGAAAATGAACAGGAGATATTTGAAAAGATTGAGTTTTTAAAAAAACAAATGCAAAAGAAGGCAGAACTTCTCTCTCAACAGCGCCGCCAAGCAGCAATAAAAATGGATCGTGCAATAGTCGATGAACTACGTCAATTAGGAATGGAAAAGGCACGATTTGAAACTCAAATTATTTCAGCGTCATTTGAAGAAACAAACGAGCCATTTTCTTCTACAGGAATTGACCAGGTTGTGTTCATGCTGTCTGTTAATCCCGGACAGGAAATAAGGAGTTTGGTTAAAGTTGCTTCAGGAGGTGAACTATCTCGAATAATGCTGGCACTTAAAACGGTTTTGACTTCACTAGATACAGTTGAAATATTGATTTTCGATGAAATTGATACTGGAATCAGCGGAGGGATTGCTGAAATAGTGGGGCAGAAATTACATTCACTTAGTGGGCGTCACCAGACTTTATGTGTGACTCATCTTCCGCAAATTGTCGCTTTCGCGGATCATCATTATTTAGTCAGCAAGCATTTGGAGGAGGATGAAACTTACACAAAAATTAATCATCTCAAAACAAAAAATGAACGAGTCCGCGCTCTTGCGGATTTAATCGGTGGACAAGAAATTACTGAGCAAACCTTGGAGTTGGCTAATGAAATGTTGAACAATTTTCAAACAAATTCTCTGTGATAATACAAAATTCAGGGTGCTTTTATAAAGAATGTAACTATAAAAACTGTTGCCTACCATGAAAATATTTTAATAATAAAATGTATAAAAACAGTTTAATATAGAATTGCCTTAAGTCCCAACTGTTAACTCTATTCCCAAGTTTGTTGACGTATCGGAAGCTTCCTGAAATTTATTGATCATAAAACTAATCCAACAAAAAACTTGCACACGCTTTTATCATCCCATAGTTTGAATAAAGAGAAAATTACTACAAAGAAATCTAAAAAAATTACGCAGGAACATTAAATGAGTGAAGAAAAAAACGAAGAAAATGGTGATTTGGAAAGTATTGCGAGCAAACTTCTCAAGTCCAGAACAGTTGTTATTTCCCAACAAGTTGACTCAAAATTATCCGCAAAAGTTTTGAGCCAGTTGGTCTTGTTAGAACAGGAAGGTCCGGAATTACCGATCACGGTTTTTATAAATTCTCCCGGCGGAGAAATATTTTCCGGTTTTGCAATTTATGATATGCTCAAATTTATCTCATGTCCAGTCACAACAATTGTGACAGGATTTGCTGCCAGCATGGGATCAATTTTGAGTTTAGCCGCAGACAAAGGTCGACGTTTCGCGATGCCTCAGGCAAAAATAATGATTCATCAACCTTTATTAATGGGGTATCAGGGGCGTGCTTCTGAATGTGAAATTCAGGCGCGTGAAATATTGAAAACACGTGACCATTTGGTTAAGTTATATGCCGAACAAACAGGAAAAAGCTTTGAAGAAATAAAAAAAGCACTTGATCGTGATAATTGGTTTACTGCCGAAGAAGCACTAGAATATGGGTTGCTGGACAAGGTTGTGCATTCACGCTCAGAATTAAACTGACAAATTTATAAAAACATTGCTGACGAAAATGTGAATCGTTTATAATTTATAGAGTTCGTCATTTTATCATTTTACAAATAATTTATTTAAAATTAAAATTCGGCATTTGCTGAATGAGCAGAATTTTATGGCAAAAAATTTAATTATTGTTGAATCACCGGCTAAAGCCCGTACGATTAGTAAATTCCTGGGTAATGAATACACCGTTACAGCTTCAATGGGGCACGTCCGGGATTTGCCTTCAAGTAAACTTGGTTTTGATCCAAAAAACGGATTTTCTCCGGAATATGAAATTTCCAAGAATAAGAAAAAAACGGTTGCAGACCTGAAAAAACAAATTGACAAAAATACTGTCGTTTTTCTTGCAACTGATGAAGACCGTGAAGGAGAAGCCATTTCGTGGCATCTTCTGCAAGCGCTGGGTTTGGAAAAGCGTCCGGTAAAACGGATAGTCTTTCACGAAATAACTAAGCCTGCAATTCTCCGCGCACTTGAAAATCCCCGGGACGTAGATCAAAATCTGGTTGACGCGCAACAGGCTCGTAGAATTTTGGACCGTGCGGTAGGATATGAATTATCGCCGTTACTCTGGAAAAAAATCAAACCGGGGCTTTCCGCAGGAAGGGTGCAAAGTGTTTCTGTTCATATTTTAGTTGAGCGCGAAAGAGAAATAAGAAAATTTGTGCCTGTAGAATATTGGAAAATTAAAGCGGACTTTGCGGAATTTTCTGCAGAGTTGAAAAAGCTCAATGGAAAAACCGCAAAAGTAGTCAATGAATCAGAAGCCCTCAGGATCGAAGCCAGTGTGAAGCAAGGAGATTTTGTGGTGACAGAAGTAGATGAACGAATGACAAACCGAAATCCTGCTGCGCCATTTACAACTTCAACCATTCAGCAGGAAGCTTCAGTCAAGCTGGGGTATTCTGTCAAACGTACAATGGTTGTCGCACAACAGCTTTACGAGGGAAATTTTGAAATTCCGGATTACAGCGGTGGTCTCATTACCTATATGCGTACTGATTCAGTGGCACTTGCAGAACTTGCACTGACTCAGGCACAGGAAGTTATCAGTTCCGAATATGGTGTTAAATTTGGCTTAAAGGAGCCGCGCTTATTTAAGAACCGTACAGCAAACGCGCAGGAAGCTCACGAAGCAATTCGTCCAGTGGATCTTTCACTCAAACCAAGTGCAGTCAAAGACCATTTGAGTTCCGATCAATTTCGCCTGTACAGTATGGTTTGGAAGCGTACTCTTGCTTCACAAATGGCATCCGCTGAAATTGCCCGCACCACTTTGAAAATTGAAGCCGGTGTAAAAAAAGAGTGTCAATTTGTGGCAAAGGGACAGCGTGTCGTTTTTCCAGGATTCTTGCAGGCTTACACGGAAGCCCTTGAGGGGCAAAATCCTATGGTGGCTGAAAAAGATGTGATCCTTCCAAAAGTCGAAAAAGATCAACAACTGCCGCTGAAAAAATTAAATCTTGAACAACTGTTTACCAAACCTCCGCCTCGTTATACTGAAGCATCGTTGGTGAAAAAAATGGAGTCAGAAGGCATCGGTAGACCTTCCACTTATGCACCAACTATCTCAACAATTCAGGATCGTGGTTATGTGGAAGCCACTCCGGAAAAGCAACTTAAACCAACATCCATAGGAGAAGTTGTAACAGATTTTCTCACCGACCATTTTGCGGAAATCGTGAATTTGGGATTTACCGCAAAAATAGAACGTAACTTTGACAGGATTGCAAATGGAGAGGAAAAATGGGTAGAAATGCTGGGGAATTTTTATCAACCGTTTCACCAGAGAGTTGTAGAAAAAGACGAATCTGTTACGCGTGCAGAAGTGCTCAAACGACGTGAGTTGGGAACTGATCCTGAAAGTGGAAAACCTGTCAGTGTGAGTATTGGCAGATATGGGCCAATGGTGCAGATTGGTACTCGCGATGATGAGGAAAAACCGCGATTTGCTTCTTTACCGAGCAATCTTAATCTTAACGAAGTAACTTTCGAAGAAGCAATGGAATGCTTTGCCTTGCCTCGTACACTGGGCAATTATGAAAACGGCGAAGAAATTATTGTCAATAATGGACGTTTTGGACCTTATGTAAAACTTGGCAAAAATTTTTTCTCACTGCCTAAAGGTGATGATCCGCTGAAAACCGAGTTGGCACAAGCTGTGGAAATAATCCGCGAAGGATTGGAGAAAAAAGCAAAAAGTACAATTCATGATTTTGGAGATATTCTTGTCTTGGATGGCCGTTACGGACCATATATAAGGTCTGCTAAAAAAAATTACAAAATACCAAAAGGAGTGGATCCGGTAAGTTTGGACGAAGCGGCCTGTCTAAAAATTATTGCTGAAGCACCGCCTCCAAAAGGATTTAAAGGAAGAAAAAATAAAACCGCTAAAAAGCAAACGGCATAATGAGTGTTTCCGAGCTAATCGTAGAAACTATGCCTGTCGGCCCCTTGCAGTGTAATTGTACCATTTTAGGTGACCCTGTAAGCCGGAAAGCAATTGTGGTAGATCCGGGAGGTGACGCCGAAATGTTGCTAGAGCGTTTGCTTGAATTAGATCTACAAGTGGAACGTATAATTCATACACATGCCCATCTGGATCATTTTCTTGCTTCCGGAAAATTGAAAGAGGCAACCGGAGCAAATTTGGCTTTACACCGTGAAGATTTATTTCTCTGGGATATGCTGGAAGATCAATGTCGGATGTTTGGAATTCCATTTGAAAAACCTCCGCCGCCGGATCAATGGTTGGAACATGAAGAGGAAATAGACTTGAAAGGTGTTAAGGGCAAGGCGCTTCACACTCCTGGACACACACCAGGCTCCATGTGCTTTTTGTTTGAAAGTCAAAAACTTCTGATTGCCGGCGACACGCTTTTCCAGGGCTCAATTGGACGAACAGATTTATGGGGCGGTGATTTTCAAAAAATTGAAAAATCCATTCAGGAAAAACTGTACACACTTGATGAAGAAACTTCGGTGATCACCGGTCACGGAAATTCAACCAGCATCGGACACGAGATGCGTGCTAATTCTTTTGTACGGGCTTGAAACAGCGTTCAAGTTCAAGCAGCTTATTCTTACGCTCAATCCCTCCTGCATAACCGGTTAGAGTCCCATTTTTTCCAATCACCCTGTGACAGGGAATGATAATGGAAATTGGATTTTTTGAATTGGCATTACCAATGGCACGAACTGCTTTAGGATTTTCAATGGCTTGCGCTTGTTGCAAATAACTCCGTGTTTCTCCATAAGGAATCCGGAGCAGCGCTTTCCACGCAGAACGTTGAAATGGGGTGCCTTGCGGGTTTAAAGGCAGTTCGAAATGTTGCAGATTTCCGGAAAAATACTCATCCAGTTGCAGACAAACTTTTCGGAGAAAGGAGGAAATTGGTTGCTGAGGTTTTTTGGAACTAATTTCTTCTTCCGGAAGTTCCTCAATAAAATCCGCCTGTTTCAAAAAACCCTGTTTTTCAATCAGTCTGAGTTTTCCTAATGGCGAATGATAAATAAAAGAAACGGGAGAAGTGGAGACGGTCAAGTTAATTTTCAGCTAAAGGCAGATTTTTACAGGTTGAATTTTTCAATCAGAAAATCGTCATATTCATCAGCAATGACAGCGATGCTGGCAACAATCCATTCCAATTCCTCAGTATCCAATCCTTGAACAGGACGGATATAACTCAAAATCAGGTGTTTATTACGTACCCCAAAACTAACTCCTTTTAACTTCAAAGTTCCGTTAAGTTTAAGAATATATTCGTTTATTTCAGAGTTTTGTTGAGGATACTGAAAAAGATTTGCCGCAACGACCAATTCCGCGTTATCTTCTAAATTTGTGAGGAAGATTTGAACTTTGACCGAACCACTTACAATCCACCATTCACTGTTACTGACGAACCCCTTTTCCGCTTCTCCGCAGTTATGGAGAAAGTCGGTTATCATTGTGCTATACTGGTTCAATTCTCCTCCATATTACAGAAATTGAATGTACAACAAGCTGCAAAATATGCATACGGAACAGTCGTTGTTATTCGTCAGCCTCGGTTTTATCCGGAAGATAATTAAGCAATTGTGCCGCCAACCCGGCGAAGAGGAATGTCATAACAGAACCCGGAATGGTGGCAATAAAAATTATCCAGGGAAAGAGAAAGAGATAAAAAATTTGCTCTGAAATCATAATAGTCCCTTTGTTAATGCGAATTGAGGCGGATTTTTAAGCGCACAGAATTCTTTGGTTTGCAAATTCAACAATACACCTTTATCATAACTTACTAATCAGCGCAAGGTTTAGTCAATCTAATTCACATAAATTGTGTTAAAAACTGAAACTTACTGAATAATTTATTTTTTTGAAAAGCGAATATCTTAATTATTTTTTAGGAAATGACTCACAGTCTGTCGTCTGACAGCACACAATCAACAGATTGTTTTAGGCTAAGAGTTGATATTTTTACGTTTTTTGCATTCTCTCTGTTAGCTTGTACTTTGTAAATTTCCAGAGGCAATCGATAGACTGAAATCATTTTATTGATTAGTTTTCAAACAGAAGAATATTTTAGCTAACTTCTAAATTATTTTCTAGACAAATCCAGTTAAATTCCCCAATTTCTTTTGAGTTGTAATTCATGGCAGAAAAACAAACCACGCAATTTTATCCTGTTCAGGAAGGATTTATTCCAATCATTAAAATAATCGGTGTCGGTGGAGCCGGAGGTAATGTGGTCACGCAAATGGCAGAAGAGAATTTTGACCAGGTTGAGACTATTATTTGCAACACTGATGTAAAGGCTTTAAAGCGAAACAAATCACATATAAAGATTGAACTCGGAAAAAAACTAACCCGGGGAATGGGCGCAGGTGCGCGTCCGGAAGTGGGAGAAGGTGCTGCTGAAGAGAGCCTCGCGGAAATAGCTGAGGCTATTGAAGGCGCTAATATGATTTTCATTGCCGCTGGCATGGGCGGAGGAACAGGTACAGGAGCTGCACCGACTATTGCACGTATGGCAAAGGAAAAGCAAATTCTAACAGTTGGAATTGTTACGATTCCTTTTTCATTTGAGGGTACAAAAAGGAGGAGTGCGGGGCTGGCTGGAGTTGAACGTCTGCGAGAATATACGGATACTTTGCTCGTCATTCCAAACGATAAACTACTAGACGCAAGTACTCAAAATACGAGTTTCCTTGAAGCTTTTCACATGGTTGATTTGGTGCTGATCAACGCAATCAGAGGCATAACCATGCTGCTTAGTGGAGTTGGAGATATCAATGTCGATTTCGCTGATGTGCAAACCATCATGAAAGGTATGGGTAAGGCTGTTATCGGCAGAGGTGTAGCAAAGGGCAAGGACAGAGCATTGAATGCAGTAGAAGACGCTTTACATGGTTCTCTCATGGAAGATACGGACATCCGTGGAGCAAAAGGTATTTTGGTGCATGTGAGCGGACCAAAAGACACCAGTGCTTTTGAAATTCAGGAAGCAATGTCACTTATTGAAGATATGGCAGATGAAGATGTTGAGTTGATCTGGGGAGCCACCTTTTCTGACTCTGCAAAGGATGAAGTCACAATGACTGTTATTGCGACCGGATTGTCCTGATTTTAAGAACTTTACGATTTTTCCTTTTCCTCTTTCCTCCACATTGAAAATGAGTGGAATTCAAGTAAAGCTTTATCAGACAGACAATGGCCCCTGTCCATATCGAGAAGAAAAGACTTGGCGAAATCTTTCTTTCCAGACCAGCGAGCTTCCCACAGACGGTTACACTTCTTTACTGAATCAGGGATTTCGGCGCAGTGGTCTTTCCATTTATCATCCAGTTTGTTCAGGTTGCCAGTCGTGCATTCCGATTCGTGTCGATGTGCAAAATTTTTCTCAAAACAAAGGACAACGCCGGACATGGCGTAAAAACAAGGATGTTCGAGTTGAGCATCATCCGCTGGAATTTAACCGGCAGGATTTTGAGCTTTATCAGCGTTATCAGAATGATTGGCACGAACTTGAGATTCCGGTTGAGGAGAATGAGTATTATGATTTTTTGATTGAATCTCCTGTTCCAACTGAAATTCTTCGTTATTATTTAGGAAACAAACTTATTGGTGTTGGTTGGCTGGATCGGTTGCCGGAATTAATCAGTTCCGTTTATTTTGTTTTTGATCCGGAATTTGCTTCAAAACGGCTTGGAGTATTTTCCCTACTCTATGAAATTGAATACGCCCGTTTTCTTGATATCCGTTGGTTATATTTGGGATATTGGGTAGAAAGTTCTCCCAAAATGAATTACAAAGCAGATTTTCAGCCTGCCCAAATTTTGCGGGATTCACGCTGGATACCTTTTAAAGTTTAGTTAAGAAAGTACTCACCTTTAGTTTAATTTAATGGCTGATTCCAAAAAAGAGTTTACTCACTTGTCCGGAGGTGATGTCCCACGGATGGTTGATATTTCTGCTAAATCTGTGACGGAACGTACTGCTGTTGCTGAGGCACGGGTTCATTTGGGACGAGAGCTTGCCGAATTGCTGAAAGAGTCCGGAAGCACAAAAAAAGGTCCTGTTCTGCAAACTGCTGTGATTGGAGGAATACAAGGCGCGAAGCGGACAGCTGAACTGATTCCCATGTGTCATCCTCTGCCGCTTTCCGGAGTGGATGTGGATATTGAGTTGGAAGGAGAATATGCTGTAATCCTGGTCACAGCCAAAACCACAGGACGTACCGGAGTGGAGATGGAAGCCCTCACAGCGGCCTCTGTGGCGGCGCTGACAATCTACGATATGTGCAAGTCCGTCAGCAAGAGTATGGAAATTGAGTCAATTTGCTTGTTGCAAAAAACTGGGGGAAAATCAGGAGATTACCAGAAACAAAAGTAAAACTATTTCAACCGTAATTTTCGTTTTTTCGTGTTAGCGGAAAGAAACTTCTTTTCCCAGGTTGTCTGTCAGCAGATTTGCTAAACATTGAAAAAATTCTTCCTGTTCCGCGTTTGCAAACCAAATCTCTTTTTCCTGCTGAAATTGAAAATGCCAGCCTCGTGAATTTCCCGCGAGCCAGATTTCCTTAATTGACCTTTGGGTGTTTATCACAACTTTTTTACCACTTTTTTCAAAGATGACCATAAGTTTGTCTGGAGTAGGGTCATAGTCAATTTCGTCTTCAAACTCGTCAAGTTTCTCCTCGACCCTCTCAAACAATTCAGAAACTCGCGCAAAATATTCTTTATTTTCCATAGATTATAATTATTAGTTTGTTGGTCTTGTTTTAATAACTGCGTGTTGACTTGTGACCGGCAGCAATAAGAAAAAATAATATGCATAAAGTATCGTAATCCGAGTGCTTTGATAGTCAATACAAAAATGCCTTCTTTCAAATTGCGTTTTTTGGTAAATATTCTCAAAATGAAATAAGCTAAGACAGACAACTTACAACATTTATAAACTAGAGAGTAATAATGCGAAAGATTTTGACAGTATTTTTGACAATTTGTTTTTTAACCGGATTCTCTTTTTCAGTATTGGGCGGCGGATTGGACAATACAGATCCTCGTTATCCGTTACGCGAGTACCGCCGCTTTATGCTGCCAAATCAAATGAAAGTAATGCTAATTTCAGATCCAACCCTGCAACGAGGTGCGGCTTCGCTAACGGTTGGTGTTGGTTCAATGAGTGATCCCGCAGAACGTTTTGGATTGGCGCATTTTCTGGAACACATGCTTTTTTTGGGAACCGAAAAATATCCGGATGAGGGCAGCTATCAGAAATTTGTTTCAACACATGATGGCTTCAGCAACGCCTATACTGCCGATGACCGCACCAACTATCACTTTGAGGTTGATCCGGATTTTTTTGAAGAAGGTCTGGAGCGTTTCTCACAATTTTTTCTGACACCTTTGTTCAACCAGGAATTGGTGGAACGTGAAATCAAAGCGGTGGATTCAGAGCACTCCAAAAATATTCCAAATGATTACCGCAGAATTTTTCAAGTCAAACGCAAAGCTTTTGAAAAAGGACATCCTGCCAGACATTTTGCCACTGGAACAATGGAAACTCTGGAAGGAGTAAGCAGAGAAGAATTGTTGTCATTTTATAACAAGCATTATTCAAGTAATCAAATGATGCTGGCAGTTGCAGGACCTCAAAACTTGGACACTTTGCAGGCCTTGGTTGTTCCACGTTTTGTCGCAGTGAAAAATCGTAACCTGCTGGAAAAACGGGTTTCGCCAAAATTCATGAAACGTGATCCACGATTTCGTTTAATGCGTGTAAAAACTATTAAGGATTCTCGTTCATTGACCTTGATGTTTCCTTTGTCACGCACTCTTCATTATTACAAAAGTCAACCTTTGGGAATGCTGGGTTTCCTGCTCGGACATGAGGGCCAGGGCAGTTTGCTTTCGTTGCTGAAAAGTGCAAATCTGGCGACTGGCTTATCTGCGGGAGGTGGTGCGTCAAACAAATCTTTTTCAAGTTTTGATGTAAAGATTCAGCTCACGCCAAAAGGTTTGCGGAATTACTCTAAAGTTATCCGGCATGTTTTTCAATATTTGCGTTTGCTGCGTAAAACAGGGTTGCCACGTTATGTTTTTGATGAAGTGAAACAAATGTCTGAAATTGACTACAGGTTTGCAGAAAAACCTGAAGGAACATCGCTGGTCAATGTTTTCTCTACGCTGCTGATGTACTACCCAATGCGTACCTTAGAAATCGATCCGTACATTATTACTGAGTTCAAACCACGAATTTTTGACAGTCTGCTCTATAGTTTGATTCCGGAAAATATGTTGGCAATTTTGGCGGCGCGGGATGTCAAAACGACGGAAAAGGAAGAGTTTTATGGTGTTGAGTATTCGCTGACATACAGTCATCCGAAGTGGATAAATAAATAGCGTAACTTGAAAATTAATCCTGCCTTAAAACTTCCGGAAGCAAATCCGTTCCTGCCGGAAAGTTTGGAGGTCTTAGCTTTTCAAGGTGCAGTTCAGCTTACTCATCAATCGCTTGTGGGATTGAAAAATGAAGGGCTGAGTGCAGGAGTGCTAAAACGCCTGGAAAGCACTCAGGATAAATTATGGGAATCATGGGGCAAATTGCTAACGTCTTTAGAGATTTCGCCTCAGGCAGACTCTTCGGAAAAATTGCGAGAACTCATACGAAAACACGCGTTAGGAAACCCGAAAATTTTGCAGGATGATGAATTTGCTAAAATCTGGTTTCAGCAGGATTTCCGTTTTGAAACGCCAAAAGCACAGTTGATGTTCAGGATTCATTCTCCGGAAGTTTATTCCTCTCCGCGAAATGCAGTCCTGTCACAACTTTATACAGATGCCATCAGTGAAGGACTGAATGAATTTGGTTATCCCATCCGTCTGGCAGGTTTGGAATATGGAATCCATGTTGATAAAAAAGGTGTAAATCTGACTTTCAGCGGTTACTCCGACAGGATTCAGGAATTGGTAAAAACCGTTGCGGGCCGCTTGAAAAAAATCACAATTGATAATAAAACGTTCAACACACTCAAAGAAGTTCGTTTGCGGCGCTACCAAAATTTTCATTTTCGCCAGCCTTATCAGCAGGCATTTTATTTTCGTAGTTTGCTGCTCGAAGGACATAAATTTTCGATCATGGATTATGAAAAAGAAATAAAAAAAATAAAACTGAAAGATTTGAAAAAATTTGCAAATAAACTATATGACAGACTTTATATTGAGGGACTTGCATATGGGAACCTCCGTGAAGAAACTGTTTTGGAAGCAGTTGGAGTACTTCAAGAAAAATTAGACGGAAAACCTTTAGCGGAAGCAAAACGGTTTGTGAATAGTGTGCGCCAGATTTCTGCAGGAGAATCACACACTTTCACTCGTATAATGCAGGTTGAAAATTCTGCGGTAGTGACTGACATTCAGGTTGGCCAGCGAAATCCAAAATTGCAAGCGGCACTGATGGTGGTCGACAGCCTGATGCAACCCCAGTTTTATAATGAATTACGTACCAGTCAACAGTTGGGCTACATTGTCAATTCGGGCATGACAGTCCTGGAAAAAACATTGGGACTGATTTTTATAATTCAGTCTGGTGAATATAATACTGAAATACTGGAGCAAAGGATGGATGCTTTCCTTGAAAAATTCTACTTGTCCTTAAAGGAACTGCCCGACTTGGAACTGAACAAAATAAAAAAATCGGTGCTTCACAGTAAATTGCAAAAGACGACTTCAGTTACGAGCGAAGCTGGCCGACTATTTGTGATTGCCTTTGAAAAAAATGCAGAATTTGATCAAAATAGTAAAGAAATAACAGCCGTGGAAGAACTCACAAAGAAGGACATTCTGGCTGTTGTTAAGAGCTATTTACTACCGTCCAAACAACGTAAGTTGATTTTAAGAATGTCCGGAAAGAATCATGTAAAAGGAAAGTCCGCTGGTAAATTAATTACATCAATGGCAAATTTTAAAGCGCAATATGCCTGTCCGGAAAACTGCTTACCTTGATTTGAAATGACAGGAATGAGGTGTGCTTAAGTTTCTTTACAAAGAAAAAATGTATTTTCAGCGTTAAGTTTGGAAATTTAAAAGGCTAAAAAAATTGGATGAAGAGGAATTGTAAATTTGATTTTAAGTGTTGTGGTATGAACTTTGCGAGTGTTTTAGTACAGAGTATCTTCAGATCACCACAATTCAGAAACTTGGTAATGGTTACGGAAAACGGAGTTCGCCTTCAAGTAGATTCGCAAAGACGTATTGGCGTAGCTGACGTAATAAATATGCTGAAGGGATTACGCAGCGAAGCCGTGATCAAGGTCGTCAGGACTTCTGGCGAAAATGAGAATGAAGCAGCTAGTATAGAATCAAAGACTCAGACTATTAGCTCAGAATCATTTCAAAAATCTTCAGCTGTTATCGGCAATACAGATTTACCCCAAATTCGTGAACTGAATGAAATTGCCGCCATCCTGAGGAGCATGGACACCCAACAGAACCATTTTAGCTTCTAAATAATTCCCAACAATTTAAGTCTCTTCCTGTAAGAATTTACCGCACTATCTGGAATATCGAGTCCGGCTTCTTTCGCAATTCCACATAAAATTTTGGAGGATGCGCGAGGTCTTTCACGTAGGAGTTCAAACAAATAACTCAGAGTCTCAGCGTTGAGTTGTCTGTGCTCGGGTTCTTTGAGTTCTTCAATTACGTCGAGACTGATGTTGTAGGCAAAAGCAATCTCCCGCCAATCTTGTTCTTCCAGCAATTCTCTGATTTCCCGTTGTTCCGCGAGACTGATTTGTTCAATTCTTCGTGGTACAGTCACTTCCTGTTGTTTACACCAGCGTCGTAATGTACTTGCGGTTATACCTGCTTCCGCCGCAATATCTTCAAAGGCCTCTCCGTTTGCAATTCTTTCAACCAGAACTCCGCGCTCTGCTTGAGAGAATCGTCTATTTTTTGTTTTTGTTATTTTCTGTTCTGTGAAGCCTGTTTTTTTTGCGACAGCTTTTACGACTGCTAGTTTAACCGCAAATTTTTCAGCAATTTCAGGAATGCTTTTCCCGCGGTCCAATTCAATGGCAATTTCTATATTCAGCAGTTCTTCTTTAAATTTTTCAGAGGTGACGGACATTTATACCACATTTTAATATTCGTGTGACACGGCAGATTATTCAAAATCACAAATTTAAAAGGCTCCTTTTTTTCAACATGGTCAAGACATTCTTGACAAGATGCTCTGCCTTTGCGATGCTGTGGGCTGATAAAGGAGGATAGTTTTCGGTCTTTTTTGGTTTTTATGTTGGAAAGAGTAACGGTTGTTTTAAGTTTATCATTTTTTACAGACCAATTTAATCTTTTTCAAGGAGTATTGTAGTGGAAGAAAGTATAAATTCAATCGCAGAATTTCGATTAATTCCGGAATATCTTGAAAAAATAAGTGAAGAAGGAAAAGTCTGGCTGGCCCGCGCAATTGTGAATATTTTGATCGCGGACAAGCATCTGGTTGCAGAGGAAAAAGGGTTTTTCAAAGACGCCATCATGATGGTTGAGAATGATGAGATTCGGGGCGAACTGATTGAAGCAATTAAACAACACGAAAGTGTTGAATTGGGAGTATTAGACTGTGACCGGAAATATGCAGGCCATTTTTTCTTTTTACTCGGAATGGTCATTGCGTCTGATGGGAAGATAATGACTTCCGAAGTTAAAATGCTGTCATCAATCTGCGGCAAATTGGGGTTTCCTGAAGAAACCTCAAGGGAGGTGTTACATTGGGTGATAGAAATGATAAAACTCAACAATGACCGGAAGCAGATGACTGAACTACTGGGAGAAATAAAACCGGTGTTTGTATTAAAATAAGTTTTTCTTCAAATATGTTGAATTGTAATTTTTAACAAAAAACTAGAATAATGTCTTTGCTAATTTGTCTGCCTGATTCATTTGAGCCTCGTATTTTGTGCTCCTCACTGCAATCACTTGATCCAGAGTTGAAAATTGAAATTGGTCCTGAAAATGTGCAAAATCCAGCTGAAGTGGAGTTTGCGGTTGTCTGGAATCATCCGCAGGGGCTTTTGCTGAAGTATCCAAATTTGCAAGCAATTTCATCTTACGGACATGGTGCGGACGGTTTGCTTGCGGACAAGAAACTTCCGGAAGGTGTGCCGATCGTACGTTTGACAAATGAAACAATGGCAAATTGGATGA
The DNA here is from genome assembly GCA_016764995.1 of SAR324 cluster bacterium. GTDB lineage: Bacteria > SAR324 > SAR324 > SAR324 > NAC60-12 > Arctic96AD-7. The sequence continues at coordinate 39,367 of JAESQU010000100.1, forward strand.
GTGAGTATTTGCTGGCCGTGGTACTTCTAAAGCGGCGTCAATTGCTTGAACATGCCTCAAACCCTGAATTTGTTGAATGGGGAACTGCCGCTCGCCATCCAGGAAATCAGCTCGGAATCCTCGGTTTGGGATATTTGGGAAAGGCTGCCGCAAAAGTGTTTTTACAAATGGGATTTGATGTAGCCGGCTGGAGCCGTACCCTCAAACAGATTGAAGGAGTTAGCAGTTATTCTGGAAGAGATGGTTTGACTGAAATGCTAAATAAAACGGATTATCTCGTCAATATACTTCCGCTCACTGATGAAACTCTTAATTTGTTAAATACTGAAACGTTATCTCAACTTAAACGCGGAGCTTACTATATCAATGTCGGACGTGGACAAACTCTTGTTGAGGAAGATCTGATTTCATTATTGGATGCGGGACAGTTATCCGGAGCATGTCTTGATGTTTTTCGGACAGAGCCTCTGGCAGAGGGACATCCTTTCCGGAAACATAAAAAAATTCTTATAACTCCTCACAATTCATGTTCCACACCGCCAGAAGCTGTTGCTCCGCAAATATATGAAAATTACAAACGGGCTATTTCCGGACGTCAGCTTTTGAATTTGGTTGACTTAAAACATGGCTATTGAACCATGAATTTCCGCCTCTCCTTTCTTTTCCGGAAATTATTTTTCTTTTACTTAATGATTTTATGTGGATGGCTGGCCTCTTGCGGACTAAGGACTGCACCCAGAAATCTTCCGGAAATAAAACAAAAATCAACGTTCAGTGATTTTAAAGTGCGGCAACGGGGTGAGCGAATTCGGTTATCCTGGAAAATCAATGAAGCCGCAAGGAAAAATGCCCTAAAGAATTTTGATGTAAATTCTGGATTGAAAGATTATTTTCTGATTCGGGAACATCAAATTCCACTTGATTGCATGGCTTGTGAAACGGTGCTAAGGGCGCCTTTGCGTGTATTATTTTCAAGTAGCGCAATTATTCGTGACGGCAATCATTTGTATTATTATTTAGAACTACCAGAGAGAGATTTAAAATTACGTGAATATGAGCTAAGTCATTTTGGCCCTGATGAAGAAATGTTGTCTCCGGCGAAAACTGTGAAGTTCGGACAAAGCAAGCTGTTTCCAAAAGTGCCGGCTCCAAGCATGAAAATAATCCAAATTGAGGATGAAAAACAAACTATCCGATTTTCTTTTGGGAAAGTTGTTTTGAAAAAAACAACTGTAAATGCAGATGAATCAGCAAAATTGCAGGCACAGAAAAATGCAGATGTTGATAATTCAAAGCTTAATTCGCAGGACAAAAAACAGGAAACAGAAGTTAGGACGTTCATTTTAAGATTAACCTGGCCGCAACTTTATGAAAGAGGTTTAAAACGTCTGCAAGGAGAAGGAAATTATTTTGAAGAACAGGAGATTTTTCAGGTAAATCTTTACCGTGCTCGAAGTGTTGAAACGTGGCCGGAAACTCCAATCAATAGTAAATCCGGTTCAAATAACTACTACCTGGATTCACTAAAATTACAGATTCGCCGCGCCAATGACCGGCAATTGAATGATTCACTTGCGGAAAGCTCAACTCCGGAACTCCCGTTTTATGTTGATTTGCGAGGTCAAAATGGTGATACTTGGTTATATCACTTGCGGCTGGCAGATCGTTTCGGAAATGAAAGTGTCGCGTCTGAAACTGTCACTGTTCATTTGCCGAAAACTACAATTAACGGACAAAGTATCAGTAAATAGACCTTTGTCCCCCTTACTAATTAAGCTGTGCAATTCATTAACTCCTTCATTTTTGTAGCGTTAAGCTTACTTCTTTTTGCCGGATGTACAGGAAACGGTGAAAACATTCAGCAATTGCTGCTAACAAAAGATAATGTAAACAGTTACATTGAGGAGCAAAAGGTTTTACTTGGCAGTGATGAGGAAAATGTTATCGCACATTACAATTTAGCCAGATCATATTATTATATAAAAAATTACGAATCAGCAGAACAGCATGCACGTCGTGCCACTCGATTTGATCCTTTTAATGCGAGTTATTATGAGTTGCTTGGCAGTATCGCTTTTGCGCTGGAACGCTATGGTGATGCCATTACAGAGTTGGCGATTGCAGTTAGAATATCTCCAGAACGTGTTTCAGCATATTTGAAATTAGCAGCAACGTATGAGAAGATTGATGATTATGGACGCGCGATTTCATCTTTGGAACAGGCGCTACAGGTTGATAGACTTTATGCTGAAGCGCTGTTCCAATTGTCCAGGATTTATTTGCGTCAACGTGAATTTGAGGGGTCGATACGTACTCTTGAAACTTTACTGAAACTTGAGCCGCGGAATAAAGAAGCACTGCTCATAAGAGTTCAAACATATTCTCTTCAAGGCAGTTACTACTATGCTCAAACTCTTGCGGAAGAAATGTTAAATCAGTTTCCGGATTATGCACCGATTCGGCGTGAGTTACTTCGGATTCAATTTGCACAGCAGCAATGGCCTGAAGCACAAGCATTGCTGATTCAACTCAGATCTAAGAGTTCATTTTCTGTAGAAGACCAACTGATTGAAGCATATTTGCTTTTACATCAAGATCAGGAAAAAGAAGCCCGTCTGCGTTTTGAAACGATCCTTGAACAGCACCCCAAAAACGTGGATGCGATTATGGGATTAGCTGTACAATTGTTGCGCAAAGGGTTTTTAGATGATTCGCTTAGCTGGTTAACTCGGGGACTGGAGATAAATCCACGACTTGCCAGAGCACATTATTTGCGATCCTCGATTTTGTTTCGGCAGGGTGATTATCTGCAGGGAGATTTGGCAATTGGTCGTGCCTTGGAATTGGACTCTGCAAATCCATCTTATCAGCTTCTTTTTTTACGAAGACAGCTGATGAAGGGCGAATTGTCTGTTGTTGACAAGCAATTAAAAAGGATTCAGGAAAAACATCCTTTGAATACTGAAGCCTTGCAGTTGCAGGCAGATTTATACAAAAGCCGCGGGAATTCAGTGGAAGCAGAAAAATTGTTGAGGCAAGCAATTTTGGTTCACGATTCGCCTTCAATTCATTTTTCTCTGGCGAGGGTACTTTATCAACAGAGCAAGTATCGCTCAGTTTTGGAAGTAACAACGCCACTTTTAGATGTTCTTTCAGGAAATTGGGAAGTTGTTTATTTACATGCTTTGACTCTAAGCCGTGTAGGAAAATATGAAGAAGCACTCGAAATGAGTCAGCCCTACCTTGAGCGAAAAGAAAGCCAGGGTTATGCGCATCGTCTGGTTGGAGATTTGTTGCGCTACAAAGGGAAAGAGCAGGAAGCACAAAAAATTCTACGGAGTGGGTTGGTTCAGTTTCCGGGGCACCTCTTTTTGGTAGATGGTTTGAGTGCATCATTAGTTATGACTGAAGATTGGGAACAAGTCCAGGAGTTGCTGGAAACAACTTTGGAGCAAAGCCAGCGTCTTTCAGGTAATCCGCCAATGTTACTTTTGTTTCTGGATCGTTTGGCTGTGGCTCATCAGCGTTTAAAGAAAACAGAGAAGAAACTACAAATTTTACGTAAATTCCATCAGCAAAATGATCCACTTACCGCAGCACAATTGCACTCTTTAGAGGAGCAACTCTTGTTTCCAATTTCGTTGCCATCTTTGGACAAGGCATTGTCTCCGTTATAAAATCTTTGAAGGCTCAACAATTTAGGTACAAAACATTATAAAAATATGGGCTCAAACAAGAAACAAACAAGCAAGTACAAATCAGCGTTTCATGCCGCTGAAGTGATGTCACACGATCTTTCCTTACTGCGTGGTAAGAAACTCCCAACTTTTTTTGATGATTCAGCAATTCTGGGGTTACTGTCTGCTGAAGAGATTGATGAAGAAGTTCAGAAATTGAAGAAAATTGACGTTGACTCCTATATTCAACGTGTGGTGAATCCTTCTGAATCCAAAAAACGTCCGAGTGCGTCGGAAGTAATTCAGCAATTAGGTGGAAAAATGATTGCTGAAGAAACAGAAGGTCCGCTCTATACTGCGGAAATTGAATTTTTAATTTCAGGACAAACACGGAGACTGGGATTTATTGCCCAAAATCACAAAATACAAAATGGTGTCTGGTCTCCAACTCACCATCGGAAAGCCTCAGAAAAGGTGCGCTTCTTTGCTTCGCACAGTATTCCTCTAGTAACGTTTATTGATACGCCAGGTGCGGCCGCAGACGCAGAAGCAAATTTGGACAACCAATCGCATAGCATTTCATTTTTAATCAGTGAGATGGCTAATTTGCAATTGCCTGTTGTCGGAATTGTTTTTGGAAGTGGTTACAGCGGCGGCGCGATTCCCTTGGCAACTGCCAATATTCTGCTTTCCGTTCGAGAAGGTGTTTTCAATACTATTCATCCAAAAGGCTTAAGCAACATTGCCCGGAAATATAATCTGTCATGGCAGGAGTCGGCAAAACACATTGGTGTTTCAGCATATGAATTAAAGGCTCAGGGGTATTTTGACGGTATCATCGATTATGCTTATGACAGCCCACATAAGACAAAAAATATCAAGGACGCGATCATCAGCGCGGTAGAAGCAACAGAGAAAAATTCCTGCAAATTTTTAATTGAAAATGATTTTTTCTTCGACCATTATCGTGACAGTATCTATCATTATCTCCATCCTTCAAAGCTCTTAATAGAAAGCAACAGAGTCACAGATCGATCACCAACAGGCACACTGAACATTTTTGGCGATGTTTATCGTTTTATGCGTTACCTCAGATTACGCCAGCGAATTGTCAGTCGCTCAATAGACAGTTATGCGCGGCTCAGTTCACGCCAAACTCCTGTTGGGAAATTGCAGGAACGTTTAAAAAACGAACGTCAAGTAAAACTGCAGCAGTGGTACAAAACGTCACTGGAAGTTCGATTTCATGAAAAACTGAATAAAAGTTTTGAACAGTTTGTCAGTGCCAGGGAAGATCGTGAAAAAGAACGAGGTCGTTTGGTTGCCTTTTTCATCGGCGATCCTCGAGAAAATTATAAAAAAGCCGTTGATGATCTTACTCTGGAAATCCTGCTTTATCTTTATAATTATTGGAAGGACAGTACTTCAGAAAACATGATAGAACTCTACGAAGAACTAGGTGAAGTCACTCTTAATGACCGTACACCCAGCAATCCAAATTTATTGGATTTATTAAAAACGACAGTAATTAATCAGAGTTTTAAGGAAAATTTTCAGAACATACTTCTTTTTGACTTGCTCTACAATCAAGTCATAGAAGCACTACCGACAATTGCAGATGAGTTGAAAGGGACAAATCAAATTTCCCAAAAGTCGGTAGAACAATTGTTCGAGAAAACCGTTGAAGGAGCAATGAAGGAATTCGAGAAAAATTCTTTGCGACTTGATAGCGATTCTATACGGACAAAATTTTTCAAGTGGCTGGCAAATTTCATTGACCACAAAGATTGTGATGATGTTTTGGGAACCATCAGTGATTGGAAACGAGTTGTCTTCCCCCGTATGAGTCCTCCGCTGTTTGGACTTGTGCGCTACTATTTTTCCGGACTGCTGCCTTCACTTTACGAAGCTCAGCAGAAAAAAGGAAAATTTCAAGGAAAAATCACTCCACGTAATATCGGCATTAAAGATTTTTGGAATCGTCTGGATCAATCCTACAAGGATTTGCTGATCCAAAATTTGCTACGTGAATACAAAAGCTCTGTCATTACTCCCACTAAAGTCATTAACCATTATTTCAAAGACTTTAAGGAATTGTATGCGGATAGAATTACTTCAAATCCGGTTAAATTTCCAGGATTCAGGGAGGCAATTGAACAGGCATTGGATAGTGGTGTTACTCCATGTGGTGTGGTGACAGGACTTGGAACATTTGTCCATGAAGAAAATGTAGAAAATGCCACTGACAAAAAAATCAAAACTAAAAAACAAAAATCATCATATCGTGTCGGTTTGGTTGTTAGTAATGTAGAGTTTCAGGCCGGTGCTTTTGATATGGCAAGTTGTGAAAAAGTTTGCCGTTTGCTTGATGACTGCGCACGTTTGAAATTACCGGTTATCTTTTTCATCTCTTCTGCGGGAATGCAAACCAAAGAAGGCGGCGGATCTTTATTCTCGATGGCAATCATAAATGAACGCATTACTCGATTTGTGAAAGATTTGGACCTTCCGGTTTTATGTTTCGGTTTTCGTGACTGCACCGGAGGTGCGCAAGCAAGTTTTGTGACGCATTTGCTTGTTCGTACATATTATTTTTCTGGATCACAAATTCCCTTTGCGGGACAGTTGGTTGTGGAAAGTCACTTGCCTGCCCATTCTACTTTATCGAATTACCTCTCTACAAATCCAGGTACAATGGATGGTCTGGTAAAAAATCCTTTTGACAAAAAAATTGATGAAAAGCTACAGGAAATTGACCCACAAATTCCGATTGCGAAATTTTCCGTAGAGGAAATTATTTCACGTATCTTGTCAGGCGAATATCAGTTGTCAGAAGAAGACGAAGTTCAGACATATTCTACACAGGAAAATTTGCATGCCAATGAGATCAAGCGAGTCCTGATTCACGCGCGTGGATGCACGGCTGCCCGTCTTATACGTGGTACCCAAGATGCGGGAATGGAAGTGGTTCTAGTGGCCTCAGATCCGGATATGGAAAGTTATCCAGCAACAATGTTACGGGCGAAAGATCGTCTGGTTTGCATTGGAGGAAATACACCTCAGGATAGTTATTTAAACGGAATGAGCGTGATCCGGATTGCTGAACAGGAGGAAGTTGACGCAATTCATCCCGGCATAGGATTTTTATCAGAATCACCGCATTATGCCAGGATTTGCCGCGAACACGGTTTCAACTTTGTTGGGCCACGTGTCGCGAATATGGATAGAATGGGCAACAAATCAAATGCAATTGCGACTGCACGAAATTTAAATATACCTGTAGTTCCAGGCAGTGAGGGTGCCTTAATGGATCCTGTTCATGCCATGGGTGTTGCCGCAGAAATTGGATTCCCTGTACTGATTAAAGCGGCACATGGCGGTGGTGGAAAAGGGATTGAAGTGGTCAAAGAAGCAGGGCGCTTCAAATCAATTTTTTCACGTATGTTTCAAGAAGCCTTAAGCGCATTTGGTAATGGAGATTTGTATTTGGAAAAATTCGTCGGCTCGATGCGTCACCTTGAAGTACAAATAATCCGGGACATGCATGGTAATTCAAAATTATTGGGTATTCGTGATTGCTCAGTTCAACGAAATTACCAAAAACTGATTGAGGAAACTGCTTCCGGAATTCCGAAAAATATTAAGGAACAGGTTTTTGATTATGCAGGCAAATTGATTGACGAGATTGATTACATTGGCGCGGGAACAGTCGAATTTATTTATGATCTTGATCAAAAATGTGTGTATTTTATGGAAATGAATACTCGGCTGCAAGTTGAACATCCTGTATCAGAAATGGTTTCCGGAACCGATTTGGTAAGCCTCCAGTTTGAAGTAACACAAGGTCACAACATTGGAGAACTGGATTTTAAACTCAATGGTCATGCCATAGAATTACGTGTGATTGCGGAAAAAATCGAAATGGACGATGACGGTGAATTGCGATTTATTCCTGATCCGGGTCATTTAACAGAAGTGTTTTTTCCGGAAAAAGCAAATGTGCGGGTTATACAATCCGTGACATCAGGTTCCATTGTTTCACCTTTCTACGATAGTCTTATCGCACAAATCATTTGCTGGGGAAAATCACGCAGGGAAGCAATTAGCAGTTTGCTCGAATTTTTAAAAGGAGTTAGAATTCATGGTGTTTCCACCAACTTGGCATTGAATCGGGTAATTTTACAGGATCCTGCCTTTAAAAAAGGACGTTTCAGTACTAAGTATCTTGTAGAGTTATTTGAAAGAATTGATGGAAAAAAACTATTAAGAGAGGCACAAAAAGATGCGGGAACAGCAAAAAGTGCAGTGGACCAGAAGGCAATTATGCTGGAAGGTTCAAATGAGTTGAAAGTGCTTTCACCACAGATGGGCGGTTTTTATCGTGCAGCGTCCAGAGAGGATGAGCCATTTATCAGTGAAGGTCAAATCATTGACGTCAATCATATTCTGTGTCTGCTGGAATCAATGAAAGTTTTCACAGAATTATCTTTGGCAGACTACAAAAGTCCTGATGGCGAAGCATTATATCCGGATAATGTAAAATACAAAGTTTCTCGAGTTATTGCTGAAGACCAAAGCACTGTCAACCAGGGTGATTTGCTGTTTGTGATGCAGCCTGTGGATGCTTGATCATGTATCTACTGTTATGAACCACCCAATAAAAAAAACTGTTCCACCGACAACAACTCCTCCAGTCAGTCTTGAACAAATTCTAAAAGTAGTTTCAGCTGATATCGAATTACTCGAGTCACAAATTTTACGTGATGTAAAGACCGATATCCCCTTGCTCAACAATGTGGCGGAACATATTCTTAGTTCCGGAGGAAAAAGATTACGTCCGGCACTGGTACTTTTAGGTGCTGAAATGTTTGGAGGTGTTGATGAAAGAGTTATGCAGGCGGCGCAGGTCATTGAGTATTTGCACACTGCAACGCTCTTGCACGACGATGTAGTTGACGGTGCGGAAACACGCAGAGCCAAGCAAGCTGTTTGCAGGGTTTGGGGAAATGAAGCGAGTGTTCTTTCCGGGGACTATTTGTTAGCCATGGCCTTTCACCGTCTCACTAAATTACGTCATCTGGAAGTTTTGGAATTGATGTCAGAAACAACGACAAAAATGGCGCGAGGTGAATTGTTGCAACTGACGCGTTCATTTGAGACAGCAAACGAAGAGGAATATCTTGAAATAATCATCAACAAAACGGCGTGTCTTTTTGCTACAGCAATCAAAACAGGAGCTTTGCTGGCCGGTGCATCGGGTGAATCTGCGAATCAGTTGTATGATTACGGAATGGCATTAGGGATTTCTTTTCAGATTGTGGATGATGCGCTTGATTATGCTGATGAGAATAAAACCGGAAAGCCGGTGGGAGGAGATTTACAAGAACGTAAAATCACTCTTCCTTTGAGTCATTTGCTTGGAAAAGCAAATGCCACGGACAGGAAGCGTTTGGATTCGATTCTGTCTATGGAGGAAATTGAAAAGCCGCAAATTGATGAGGTAATCAATTTGATGCGGAATTACGGATCCATCAATTACACTTTAGAATTTTCTAGGAAGTATGCTTCAGAAGCAAAACGGAGTATAGAAAATTTTCCTGCCACTAACCTCACACAATCACTTGCAGATATTACGGATTTTGTTGTTTCTCGTCAGCTTTGAATTAGTAGTTTTGAGTATTGCTATTTTTTTTGTGGAGACAATGAATGGCGGTTATAAAGTGAGCTCCAACGATTTGCACGCCGCGCGGCTTCACCAAATGAAATTAAAATATCTTCAATTATCAGCGGCTTTTCAAAAAAATCATAAGCTCCACCCTGCATGCATTGAATGACATTCGGTAAAGTGCCGTGTGATGTCATGACAAAAATCTGCATCAAGGAATTCATTTCCTTTATTTCCTGCAATAATTCCACACCACTCATTTCAGCCATCATAATATCCGTTATCACAACGTGAAAGAAACTGCGCTGCAAAGTGGTCAGTGCTTCCTCTGCGCTTTTGGCTGTACTGACGTGATAGCCTTCTTTTCCCAAAACTTGCTGGAGAACCATACGTATATTTTCGTCATCATCGACCACCAAAATACTTAGTTCAAAGTTAGTTGTTTTTTTCATAGCCTTGTCTTTATGAACTTAAATATCAATTTGCTGTTTTACTGAGGGAGCGTAAAAATTTGACACGATCCGGAGCTACCATGGCCGCATTACCGATAAGTGCAGCGTCGCACGGGATTTTCAAAAGACTTTTTACATCTTCCGGCGAATTGACGCAGCTGGCACTGATCAATAATTTCCCTTCCTGTTTCTTCCATGATCTCAAATCCGGATAACGTTCCCACCAAGATGAAATAACATCCACACTACCCAAGTCATATGTCGCCGTCGGTTCTTCCGGAATTGCTGCAATCGCTCTGTTATTGATCATCAAAATATCCGGATTAACCGCAAGTACCCTCGGTAATTCATTCTCAAGAGAACATTCTACAACCGCCTCTACTCCAATCATTTTGGCTTCAGCAATTATTTCACGTAATTTTGTTTCCTGAAAATAATATGCCAGTATTAAGGCTGCGCTTGCACCTCGTACACGTCCTTCCAGTAGTTGGTATGGAGTTATAATGAACTCTTTATGCAACAAAGGCAAAGTAGTTGCCGCATGCACTTTTTCAAGAGTTTCAAGAGAGCCTCCAAACCAATTTTCATCTGTGAGTACAGAAATTGCTTTTGCGCCTCCTGCCTCATAATCGCACACAACTGCTTCCGGATCAAGACGCTCAACATTATTACGTCCCGGAGCTTTCGATTTCACTTCCGTAATCAAAGAGATTGGCGCATCCGGTTCCCTCATCAAATTAGTGCGAAAATCCGGAGCAACTCCAAGCGTTTCCGCTTGTTCACTTAAGCTCTTTTCAGAAACTTTTATTTGACGCTGCGCAACTTCTTTTACTTTAAGATCGTGTAATCGGTCTAAAAATGTTCTCATTGATAATCTGCCACACAAGGTTGAAGACTATGAAGGAAACTTGAAAAGTCATCAACAAAAGTTATACAATCGTCATGCCTTTAGTCGACATCACATTCAAAATTTAATCGGCCTCTCAGTCTAAATTAAATTAACATTTCATGTCTTTATTTGTTTTATCTTTAGTTCTCTTTTCAGCGTTAATGCATGCCGGCTGGAATCTTTATTTAAAACAAAGCGGTGATCGTTTAGTGACGATATCAACCATGCATCTTGTCTCTGGAATGATTGGCATGGTTGCCGTTCTGTTTTTGCCTCTGCCCCATGTAGAAAGCTGGCCGTATATTTTTGCGTCCGTTGTCCTGCATTTAGGTTACCATCTTTTTCTTGTTAAAGCCTACGTTTATGGTGATCTTGGTCAAGTTTATCCGATTGCGAGAGGAACTTCTCCGCTCTTGTTGGGATTTGTGTCTGTGTTTTGGATTGGAGAAGAACTCACTTTCCAGTCGATAATTGCTATTATATTGATTACACTGGGAATATTCAGTCTAATGTTTCGTGGTAAAATGTTATTGAAGCATTCTACCCGCCCAATTATTTACGCGTTGGCAACGGGTAGTTTCATTGCTGCTTATACTCTTGCGGATGGTTTAGGAGTTCGTTTATCCGGAAATGCAGCCTCATACGTACTTTGGCTGACGGCATTCGAGTGTTGGCCTTTATTAGCAATTACTGTATTCCTGCGTAAAGGTGCGGTATTTAGTTCCATGCGGCAAAACTGGAAATATGCTGTGCCCGGAGGAATTCTATCAGTCTCCGCGTATGGAATTGTTGTCTGGGCTATGCAAAATTCTCCGATCGCTCTCGTTTCCGCTCTCAGGGAAAGTAGCGTGGTTATTGCCGCACTGATGGGTATCTGGATTCTTGGAGAAGAAAAGTCAGTGAGGCATCTATTGTCCGTCACAATGGTAGCCGCAGGAGTGATCTTGACTCGTTTATAAGCTTCTTTTTTTGATTTTCGAAAGAGAAACAATTTAAGTGATTTTTCTTTTTTACCTGTTCATCTAAATCAACAAATAATTCTTCTGGTCTGCATATTGCAGAATTATAAATAACACCTCATTTATACCAGTTGATAAATGTCGGTGATTATTATATATTTCAACCACATAGATGGGTAAAAAATGAAAATTTCACGAGATCAAATCAATGATGCAATGTTGCGGTTTATGGATCGTGGCGGTTCAATTCGTCGCTTTGAGCGAGTTGTAGGCGAACCTATTTTGGGCAGTGATATTTGGCTGACAGAGGACACACTGGAGATGATTGAAACGCAAGATTCGGATTTTCTGGGATAGTTACTTAATGACAATATTATGTCTTTTGAGTTGAATTCTATGAATCAGCATCAAAAGTATAGCTGACCTTATTTTAAACTATAAAAAAAATGAATATTTCAACTAATCGAAACAATGAGGCAATGGCTCGATTTCTGGTAAGCCGCTATGAGCGGGTTATCGGCGAACCAATTTTGGCAAGTGATATTTGGCAATCTGAAGATATGTCAGAGCGTATTGAAATGCACAACTCGGATTTTCTGGGATAGTAATCCCGCTTGCAAAAGTTTTTGCTATAAAGTCCTGCCGTCCTCAAGCTAAATTTCATGATAACCATCCAATATGCCATCATCGGTGGTACTGGTGTTTATGACAGTGGTGTCGCTTCAATCCAGAAAACCGTAAATACGGAATACGGAAAGGTTGAAGTTGATATTGCTGAAGTTGAAGGAACCTCTATGGTTTTCCTTGCACGCCATGGAAAGGAACATGGAATCCCTCCTCATCTCATTAATTACCGTGCAAATATAAAAGCTCTGCAGGAGCTTGGAGTTCAACATATTTTTGCGACTGCCGCAGTTGGATCTTTAAATCCGGATTACCCAACCGGTTCGTTGGTTGTGCTGTCTGATTTTATGGAGATGACAAAGCAACGCCCACTTACTTTTTTTGAGGGTGGAACTGACGATGTAAAACACGTCAACATGGATGATCCATATTGCGGAAATTTACGGAAACATCTTCTAGAAGCAGCAAAACTGCATAAGATTCAGTTCAAAGGAAATGCGGTTTATCTGTGTACTGAAGGACCGCGTTTTGAAACTGAGGCAGAAATAAGAATGATGCGGAAATGGGGAGCGGACGTGGTTGGCATGACGAGTGTTCCGGAAGTGGTTTTGGCGAAAGAACTTGGAATGTGTTATGCCTCCGTCGGATTTGTGGTTAATATGGCAACCGGAATGGAAAGTGGGCCAATTCAACTGGAATCAATCGGGGATATGCTGGCCCGGAACAAAGAAAAAGTTAACAAGATGTTTTTGGATATTTTTTCAAAAACGCTGGATCAGCAAAATTGTGGTTGCGCAGACTCAATTGTCTGTTTGTAGGAAGCACTTCCTTTACAAGTAAAGTGGATGGCACTTTGTAATCTTCAAATTTTACCTCGATTTTCTTCAGAAACATTTTCTCTAACTTGACCTAAATTATGCAATATTTTTACAATTCTTAAATTTGAAACTTGTTTGAAAACGGTTGCAAGTATAGCGAGTTATCGCAAAATATTATCTAAGCCACCTCTTGCAAGTGATGGAATTCCTGTATTGTATTCAGATCATTTTGCTCATCTTTTTTTGCACGATAGAGATCCCAACGAACTTGCAAATTTAGCCAGAACTCTGCTGATACATTAAAAAATTTTGATAAACGCAGGGCCGTACTTGGTGTAACCCCACGTTTTTTGTTGACCAGTTCGTTGACTCGCTGATAAGGAACATGGATTGCGTCAGCAAGTTCACGTTGAGTGATTTTCATAGGCTGTAGGAATTCTTCCCGAAGCATTTCTCCAGGATGTGTTGGTTCTCGATGAGTTGGAATTCTGATCATGATGTTCTCCTAATGATAGTCAGTGATTTCTACGTTGCAAGGTTCGGAATTTTCCCAACGAAAACAAATTCTATATTGTTCATTTATTTGGATACTGTACTCTTCTTTTCTGTCACCGGCTAGTTTTTCAAGCCGATTCCCAGGAGGAATTCTCAGTTCTTCATGTTGTTGAACGGAATCCAACTGATCTAGTTTTCTAGAAACAATCTTCCAAAGTTTTTGTGGACAGATTTTTCTAGCAGCTTTCGTGTTTAATCCATTGAAAATATCCTCAGTCGCCTTATTATTGAATGATTCTATCATAAGGATCACTTAAAAGTACTTCAATTGTCTTCCCGTACAGAATTCATAATCCTTTATTGTTGAAATTTACAAAATTCCTTTGAATCCAGCTATTAAGGGATTAACCACTTTTCGTAACTCCACCAGGATAATTTATTCACGTTTTTCGGTCTGTTCCAGCATTTTCCAGCGTACAATCGGAATTTGTTGCAATATTTCAGTATCTGAAATGTTGTAGATTTGGGTTTGAGTAATTGCGTTGGCGCAACTTATTTTTGACTCACTTGAGATCATCTTTTCACCTCCCCAAAATTCACCTTTCCACACCACATGCTGACTTTCTGCTTTGTCAGTTCCACGACCGGTTAATTCCACTTTGCCTTCTTTGACCAGCATCAGCCCATCGCATTCGATAGAATCACCTTTCTTGTATTTTGAAAGTGACATGCTCTGTGCAATTTGACTTTGAATTGGAGAAGATATTGATTCACCGAACAACCATGTTTGTCGCAAAAACTCAATCTTCTCTTGCGTATTTTTAATCTGTTTTAAAAGCTGGTTTCGTTTGACAAACTCTTTGAACAAAACAGCGGGAATTTTTAGAGTTTCAATATGACTTAAAGTTCGATATGTTCCTCTACTTTTCAGCCCAAAAAGTACTGCCAAGTCTCCAATTAGTGTTCCGCTGGATAAGGGGTAACTTGTTTTTTCATGCGGTGAAAGTAATTCTGCTACGCCAGTAAGAACCAAATATACATGCTCCGGGATTTCCTGATCTCGGAGTAGAATAGTTCCGGCATTGACAGATTCGCGCTCACAATTGAGCAACATGTGAATTTCACCAAGTTCAACGTCTGGATAGTATTTTCGCAAATAATCTGCACCAAATTCCAGCGAATAATCTTCATGACCTTCAATCAGCGTGTCCATGCTGCCAAAGGTGACTCCGCAACCAATTATTTTTTCTTCCTGCGTAAGCTTGTGTGCTGTATGTGCCAAAATTATTTTGTCTGATTTGTCAGTCTTAAAATCTACTGCTTTGCCGTGAATCATTCCTCCGCCAATATCGATTTTCTTGACTTGTACAGGCCTAAGGTATTCTGCCCAAACCTTTTTCATAAACGACGGACTGATGCCTGGTAGTTGCGGATTTTCTTGAACCATTTTTTTCAAAACATCATGAGATGAAACATCTGCTAAATGTGCGTAAGTCGCATAACCATCTTTCCAAAGTGTCCTGAAAAACAGAATATTTGTTTCAACAGGATGTGGAGAATATACGGGTCGAACTTCTAGTCCGTCGATATTGTTCCATACATCAAACTCTAAATCACAAACTTCAAAAAATTCTTCAAATGTCTTTTCCTTGATTGACATCAATGAGGAAAGTTTTTTTGTAACAGATGCACGTACCAGTGCGGTAGTGTAATATTTGATCCGGTGATTTGTACGAACTAGAGTAGTCAAACCCGCAAAATGATCATCATGTGCGTGAGTATGAAAAATACCCTCCACTTCATTTACGTCTACACCGATAGAATTCAAAGTGTGCGCAATGTTTGGGCCAACATCAATCAGATAGACTTTTCCTTGAAAACTGATCACACTGGCCATACAGGGGCGATTTATATCCCAACCATCGCCTTCACCTGTATGAACGACAGAGAAATATTCGCGTTTAAAGTGGTGGTTTTCAAGCTCATAAGGTGTCTGGTAAATTTCATTGATACCAAGATTCAGGTCAACTTCTACACTTTCATTTTTATAATTGAACTCATAACAGTTAACGCTTTTTCTTACTACATGTACCCCGTTTAGTACTTCCACAGGTTCATCATCAACAAACCGGGCTTCCAGCAAATCAGTAGTTGGGCGAATTGCTCCAAAGGCAAAGTGGAGTTTGATCCGCATCATTTCCTCTGCTTTTTCTTTTGAAACTCCTGTTTCAAGGATTTCCTCCAGAGTTTCCAAACCATAGTTGCCACGATGAATGTATTCCATCTGAGCGTTAACCACGTTTTTACGGCCTATTAGCAGAGGTTTTGCACCGGTATTGTTAGGGTGATTAGGCAAAAGCATGCCTTGGCGGTAGAGCATCTGTAGTACTGGAAACTCTGCTAAATTGGCAAAGTCTCCTTTTTGAACACTTAAATCGGAAAGAAGAATTGCATTCGGACCAGTTTCATTTGTGACGCTACCGTGTGGATGTTGAAATGAACCCGATCCAGGCTCCAAGGAACTGACTTCCCGGTCAAGATCGCGGATTTTACCGGCTTTCATCAAGTGCTTGACACTATCAGCAGGACATCCGCAAAGCACATATAATTCAGCTTCCGGAACTTCCAGCCAGAAAACACCAGCCGCAATTTTAGTTAAAGCAATCCTGGACATTCTGCTTCTCGCAAACAATGGTTATTGACTATTGATTACCACAAAAACTAACCCCCGCTAACCGGAGGAATCAAACAATATTCCGCGCCATCTGTGAGTACAGACTGTTTTCCGACGTACTCATCTTCATGTGCCAATCTGGTCACTTTTAAAATAGCTGCTGCCTGAGGAAATTTTTGTGAGAGCAGCACTATTACATCTTCAGCTGTACTTCCTCTGCTAACTTCGAGTACTAGCGGATCCTCTGCAATTGACTCTTGCAGTACGGCATAAAAAATTAAAGTAATTTGCACAAATCTATGAATAATTGAAAATTAAGTCAAACAAAATTGAACCCCAAACTATTACCATGTTTGCGGCGGACAAAAAAACCGCAGCACTTCCGGCGTCCTTTGCTCTACCAGAAAGCGGATGTTGTTCTGTAGAAATCCGATTCACAACTGCTTCTATTCCGGAATTGAGTAATTCTACTATTAGTACCAAAAAAACGGAACTGATTAGTAAAATCCGCGGAATCAGCGAAACAGGTAAAAACAGAGCAGTTGGAATTAAAACGGCGGCCACTGTTAATTCAATGCGGAAAGCCATTTCATAATGCATTGTATCCCGAAAACCTTGCAAGCTAAAGCCAAAGGCTTTCCACAAGTGAATTAAAACTTTCATCACAAAAAACCTTATGCTCGCAAAGTCGCCTGAAACTCATGCTGCAGGCGTTTGATTATTTTGTTGCGGACTTTTCCAATTTCGTCATCGGTAAGAGTCCTGTCTGTTGCTTGAAAAGTGAGCGAATAAGCCAAACTCCGTTTTCCTTCATCCACCTGTTCGCCTTCATAAACATCAAAGAGTGTAGCCTTTCGCAGCAGCGGTTTTCCTGTTTGAAGAATGAGCGGCGTGACTGACTCTACAGGCAAACTGGAATCCAGTACAAATGCCAGGTCTTCAAAAATTGGAGTGAAGTTGGAAATAAATTCCATTTGGTGATCTTCAACTGCAAGTTTGATGATCAAGTCTAAATCCAGTTCCGCGACGCAAACGGCTTGTTCCGGAAGTTCAAAAGAATTCCGTACTTTTGGATGTAATTCTCCTGCAAATCCCAAAACTTTTCCATTAACTAAAATCTGTGCACAACGACCCGGATGGCAGGGTAATTCCCTCGATTTTTTCCACTCAACTCCTTCAAGATGCAAAGCATTTAGAAATTGCTCCAAAACACCTTTCAGATCGAAAAAATCATAGTCACCTTCCGCTTGTTTCAGCCAGGATTGAGTATCTCTGTGGCCGCTCATTAGTAATGACAGA
>JAESQU010000101.1 GCA_016764995.1 SAR324 cluster bacterium
CTGATTTTGTTTCCGGATTATTTGTCTGTGATGCAGTACGCTGTCCGGATTCTGAAGTTAATCTTGTCTTACTGACGGCCTTCTTCGGCTTCTTTGTATTCATGAACAACTTCAATAAATTTAATGCCCGTACAGAAGGACTAAATCTATTTGAACACATCACCGAAAATCGCAGTTTCATTTTCGTGGTCATCTTAATTTTTGTCCTGCAGACAACCTTTACTTATTTCGGCGGAGAAGTTTTGCGGACTGTTGGTTTGACCTTGGAGGAATGGGGATACGTACTCCTTTTTGCTGTCACAATAATTCCACTTGACCTCACACGAAAATTTTTGCGCAATATGTTTGTCGGCAATCCGGTGGTTTAGTACAAGTAATCCTGAACCGAAATCCGCAGCTCATTCTCTTTTTGCTAAAACTTGCTGCTTAAAGATGAAGACAGGATTTTGCTTTCCGGAAACCTTTGTCATTCTGTGCGGAAATGGAAGTTCCCATAAATAAGCCTGAAAAAAAGCAAAACATAATTCTCGAACAGCAGAAGCAATACCTCTACGAATTCTGGAAAAACAGCCGAATGATCCGCAATGATTCGGTACTGGAAGCGTTTCTTGAGGTGCCGCGGGAACTTTTTGTTGAGCCTTCCTATCGTGACCAATCCTATGCCGATCATCCTCTGCCGATCGGTTCTGGACAAACTATCTCTCAACCAACCACAGTCATTCTGATGCTCCAACTGCTGGACGTCCTTCCCGGACAGCGTGTCCTCGAAATCGGCACCGGCAGCGGATACAATGCGGCGTTGCTGGCCAAACTGGTTAAGTCGACAGGAATGGTTGTCACGCTGGAAAGGCACAGTGTCCTTGCGGAACAGGCAAGTGAAAATCTACGCGGTGCCGGTCTGGAAGAAGTCGTGGTTATCGCGGGTGACGGCAAACTGGGTTACGCCGAAATGGCACCTTATGACAGAATCATAGTCACTGCGGCAGCAGATCAGGTTCCTCAAAATTTGAAAGATCAGCTTGCTGTCGGAGGTTTCATCGTTGCCCCGATTGGCGCCACGCACGGCTGCGAAATGCTCAAGCTTTACAAAACCGCGCCGGATCATTTTCAAACCAGCTCTCACGGCCTTTTTTCCTTTGTGCCGCTGGTTTGAAAAAATCTGCCTCAAGTAAAAAAATATTCACCAATACATTCTGGGTATTTTCTACAAAATGACGATTTTATGTTAAATTCTCTGTCTTGACAAAAAGCTGAAATTTGTAGAGAATACGAATTAAAAGGGGGGTAGTTACGGTTGCAGGCACTGCTTATTTTTTGGATCAGCAAATGTTCAGATTGAGAATTACGCATTTTCTGCTCTGCCTGCTGTTTTTTTGTGCAACTTCCGCATCAAGCGGTTTTGCTCAAACTAACAAGGTTTGCTATCTCTTTGTTGTCGGTGACACTAATGAGAGTTCACAGCTCTTGGATCAAATCGCTAAACCTCTTTTCAATGCTTTTGTCACTCCCCTCGAATCCATTCCAACGGAAGGACTTTCTTGGAAAATTCTGAAAAGTGCCTGCGTTTATGAAGTAACATTAACTGCTTCGCAAAATCAACACGCACTTCAAATCACATCGGAGCGTGCCGAAAACAGAATAAACTCCTCACTCCAACTAGATGGCGGAACCCCAAGTCAAATTGAGTCCGGAATCCTTCAAGCCATTCTCCTGTCCCTTCCGGAATCCAAGTCTGAAATATGCAGACGCTACAGTGATAAACTCCCTCAACTTTGTGATGCAGAAATCACAATTGCGGTTTTTTATGAATCCTCGCGAGATAATCCGGACGAAGCTGTTTTGGATGATGCAAGAGGAGTTGTCTGGGAAGCGCTTGATCAAATTTTACAGGAAATGGATTTGCTCAAACCGTCCGGAAGCAGAAAGACATTACAACCACCGTTAAACCTGGCGCAGTCACTTGATTCAGCAAAAGTTCCGGGAGCAATTTCTTTTCAGATAATGGCCCAAAGAGAAAAGAGAGATTCGCTAATCTGGGGCGGAATGGTTGATGTGCAGATTAAAATTAAGGTCTATCGTTACCGTAATGGAAAATGGAAACAAGCCGGTTCCTTTATCACCCTCACCCAGCGGCGGCCTGTCCGCTAGTGGGCTGAAACACCTGAACTGCTGCGTACACAGTATCAAAGTGCTATGCGTAAATTGATAAAAAAATGGTCTAAAACAAACATCATTGACACAATCTCAAAATTGAGGAATTAAATGTTTTTCCGTAAATTGAGTCAAACTGGAAAATTTATGCCGCTGGTTTTAATAGCATTGTCAGGCGCACTGTTTTTACAGACTGCAGCGCCGGTTCAGGCGGAAGAAGTACGCAGATTCTTTATAAAAATTTGGACAACAAACGTTTTGACACCAGAGATCAAAAAGGCGGCCCGTTTGTGATGAGCTTTTTTTTCACAACCTGCATTCCCTGTTACCGGGGAATGCCGGAATTGTACGCTTTCATGTCAAAGGAGTTTCCGGATGTATCCCTGCTTTTTGTTGATCCGCTTGAGATAGATTCAAAAGCCGATATTCGCAAATTTGCAAAAAAATTAATTGTTCCGTCGGAACTGTTTTACAAGGACAGCATGGGTATAGTCAGCAAGCGTTTTTTCAAAGGCGGTCAGTATGTATTTCCTACAATTGTAGGACTTCGCGAGCTGAACTACCTTTTCCGATATTCCGGAATTGATGCCGAAATTCTCGCTGAAATCAAAAATAAACTACAAGAGCGTTGAGATGTTTTGGCATAAACTATTGTGGATTCGATTTTTCAGGACACTCACAATTTCAGTATTATTTTTCATGCTGATTATTGACATGGCCTGGGCTCAGGAAAAAGAAATGGCTGCGCTTGCACCAATGGGGGCGCTGGGTGAATTTACAGAGATGGAGAAGCAAATCATTTTCAATAGTCTGCAGGAATCACTTTCAACTCACTACGCTCTTGCTTCTCAAAAAGCATTTGAAGCAGCACTGACACAAGCTTTTGAGGAACTCGATTATGAAGAGTGTACTGAAGATCAATGCTTTGCGCTGATACAGCAAATCTTACAGGCTGATAATTTGTTCCTATTCAGCATGACAAGGGAAGGAAACTTCACCCAGCTCTCACTGACTCGGGTTAATCTTGACAGTCACCGGCTTGTCCGCACGGATGATTGTGAAAACTGCGGCATTAAACAACTCAATACCAAGGTGGTGGGTTTGGTACTGAAAATAATTGAGGAAGATAAATTCTCAAATGCCCAAAAAAAATTAACAGCGGAAGCGGATACGCAATCCGAAAAAAGTCCGACTACGGATAATACCTGGCATTATGTCGCCGTTTCCGTCACCCTCGTTTCGGCTTTGCTCTCCTATAATGCCGCCAACTCTTACAACGATCTGTCCGCAAAAAACACCACGCTGGCGACACAATATGCAAACTCAAGCAGCAGCAGTGAAAAGGCGGCTTACAAAAGTGAATATGACAGCAACGCCGCTCAGATGAAATCGTACAAAAGCAGTATGCAGACTTGGGATATTTTGACTTTGCTCGGTTTGGGTTGGGAAGCCTATTTACTGATGAGTGATGATTCCGATTCAAGTGCTGTTAATTCCGGAAATGTTCAATCGCCGTTCATACCGCAACTGGCATTTCAAACACATCCTTACGGAACACAAACCGTTTTACGCTGGAAACGGAGTTTCTAAAACACGGGACTTTATGATGAAAATTAGTAAAATCAGCTTTATCATCCCCGTTGTACTTTCAGGGATATTTGTTTTTTCCTGCGGTCAATTCAATACCAAAACAGCCAACCTTCCGCAGATGTTTCAATTGCCGTTAGCAGTTCAGACACAACCGAAGGTACTGTCAGTCCTTCAAGCCTGACATTCTCATCGTCTAACTATAATACCGCTCAAACTGTCACTGTTACCGGAGTTGACGACTCTACAACTGACGGTAGCCAAAGCTATACAATTGTTCTTGCAACTGCGACCAGTAGTGACAGTAATTACAACGGTCTCAATCCTACAGATGTTTCGGTAACCAATACCGACAACGATTCAGCAGGTATCACTGTCAGTTCCATCAGTGGAAATACTACTGAAGCTGGAGGGACTGCAACATTAACAGCAATTCTCAACAGTCAACCAACTGCAAATGTTACAATTGCCCTCAGTAGTTCTGATACTACTGAGGGCACCGTTTCACCATCTTCAATAGTATTCACAACTTCAAATTGGAATGTTTCCCAGACGGTCACTGTTACCGGTGTCGATGACATATCCAATGATTGTAACCAGAGCTACACTGTTGTTATGGTAGCAGCAAGCAGTAGTGATAGCAGTTACAACGGGCTGAACCCCGCTGATGTCAGAGTCAGTAATACAGATAATGAGGGAGTATCCTTCTGTTTGCCTGACACTGGCCAGACAGGTGATTATACATCAACTTTTGGTGAGGACAGTGATTATACCTATAGCGCCATTTCTTACTCTGACAATGGAGATGGGACAGTGACTGATGGGAATACAGGCTTGATCTGGCAGCAACAGGATGATGGTACGGAGCGTAATTGGAATGTTGCGAACAGCTACTGCAATGCTCTTAGTTTGGGTGGACAATCAGACTGGAGACTACCGACTGATAAAGAATTGATGAGTATTGCTCATTTTGGAACTAATACTAGCATTTACAGCACTTTTTTTCTTAATACTCGAGGGAGCTATTATTGGACTTTAACAACCTGGGTAAATGATACAACCTTTGTCTGGAACGTAAACAATGGTTACGTTGACATCAACATAAAACCTGAACTTCACTATGTAAGATGTGTTCGAGGAAATCAGCTTAGCTCATCATTCACAAACAACGGTGATGGAACCGTCACTGACAATAAAACTCGATTTGTATGGCAACGGGAAGATGATGGCTCGAAACGCGACTGGGAATCTGCCATTACTTATTGTGAAAGTCTGTCGCTTGGAAGTAATAGTGACTGGCGATTGCCAAATATAAAAGAACTGCAGTCTATCACTGATGCAGGACAATCAAGTCCAGCAATCAACAGTACTGCTTTTCCTAACACACAATCCGCATACTATTGGTCATCCACAACGTACTTGACAGATACAACTATTGTCTGGAGCATTCCCTTTAATGGTGTCTATGTGTATCAAAGTAGAAGTAAGAGCGTGCATACAAACTATGTTCGTTGTGTTCGTGGCGGCTCATAAGTGAATCAAGAAAATGATAAACTGACACAATTCTTTCATTTACTGATTTTACGGTTTTGTGTTTCCCCGCCACGGTGGGCGGTACTACCGTTCAATTCGTAATGATTTCCGGAATTTTTGTTTCCCCGCCACGGGGGTCGGGGCTAACGTTCAATTGGTAATGGTGTCCAGAAAAGAATGAAAGGATCAATTTTTATTTACCGACCACGGTAGGCGGGGCTGCCGCATTTTTCTTTTCAGGATAACGTGAAATATGTTAAACTATCCGGAATTGATGAGCATTGCAAACTCAATAAGGAGAATAAGATGACGCAACAATTACAACAGGTTTTTGAGAGGGTTTCCGGACTTTCGCCTGAAATCCAGAATGAGTTAGCTGCATCATGGTTGGCAGAGTTTGAAGATGAAATTTGAATGGAATGGTACGAAAGCAAGATCAAATATTGAAAAACATAAAGTATCTTTTGAAGAAGCATCCACTGATTTGGAGACCCCCTGTCAATCACTATTGATGATCCGCAACATTCCTCACAGGAAGAGAGGCTTGTTACAACAGGTTGTTCTTCAGATATGAAAGTTCTAGTGATTGTGCATGTTGACACATTCGACACAGTGAGAATCATCAGTGCAATTAAAGCAACAAAACATGAGAGGAGACAATATGAAGAAACTAAATAATGATGAAATGTTAGATGAATATGATTTTACAAACGGAGTTAGAGGTAAATATGCAGACAAATATCACCGAGAAACAAATGTGGTAGTACTTGAACCTGATATTGCTAAACTCTTTCCGAACTCTGAATCTGTAAATCAGGCTCTTCGTTCATTACATGCTATTCAAAGCATCAAATCATAACCTGCCGGTACTGCTTAGATTAACTCCGTAGAGCATAGTAGCATTGCGGTTATCACCAAACCCGGCCCACAATTCAATTTGTTTTTCCCATCCACGGAGGGCAGTGCTACCGTTCAAGGGGCAAGCAGAAAGATTCGAGAGACAAGGCTGAGTTATGGCAGGAGCAATATGGGGAGTTGGGGATTTTGAGCAAAGGTATGTAAAGTGAGTCGTAGATTTAGCTTTCGCCCCCAATGATTTAACAGCAAAATAATTCCTAAGATACTTCTTGTAGATATTACGAAAAGGTGATAGATTGTTATTAGTAATACTTAAACGATCGATCATAGAAATGTAATATGCAAACAGTTACCGTATCCCCTAAATTTCAAGTTGTCATTCCAAAACTCATCCGAGAAAAACTGGAGCTTGCCCCAGGACAAAAAATGCAGACAATTCTTTACAATAATCGGATAGAAATGATTCCAATTCAGCCTATCAAAAAAATGAGAGGTTTTTTAAAAGGAATTGATACCAATATAGAAAGAGAGGATGACAGATTATGAATATAGTAGACTCCTCCGGATGGTTAGAATATTTTGCTGATACTCCAAATGCAGAGATTTTTGCTGCTCCAATTGAAGATACAGAAAATCTACTTGTCCCAACAATAAGTCTGTTTGAAATTTTTAAGAAAATTGTTAAACAAAAAGATGAAGGAGAAGCTCTCCAGGCAGTAGCGCTTATGCAACAGGGGAAGGTTGTTGATCTTGATATGGAACTTGCTTTGAATGCTGCCAAATTAAGTATTGAACATAAAATACCCATGGCGGATAGTTTTATTCTGGCAACCGCAAGAGCTTTTGATGCTGTTTTATGGACTCAAGATAGAGACTTTCAGGGGTTAGAGGGCGTAGAATATATACCGAAACAGCACTAACATTAACTTGTATGAGACAGAAGATAAGGCGACACAATCCTTTCATTTATTGATTCTCCAGTTTTGAGTTTCCCAAACGCAGAGGGCGGAGTTACCGAGCGTTTTTTCATGGCGTCCCGATAAGAATGAAATAATAAATAGATTTAAATAATTGCATTTAGGACTTGAGTTATTATTCAAAAGTATTAGAATCCGGTTCAGTAGACGAATGCTAATAGTTTTGTTTTGGAAAATATAAGTTCAATTATTTGTATAATTAAATATAATTATATTCCAACCAAATCAAATAGTGTCAGTAGTTTATGACTTAATTTAATGTTTTAGAGGAGGAACTTTTGAATTTTGGTTTTGTGATCGACAACCGTAATTGTATCGGTTGTCACGCCTGTACGGTTGCGTGTAAGGCGGAAAATGATGTACCCATCGGAGTCAATCGCACTTGGGTCAAGTACATTGAGAAAGGCGAGTTTCCCCATTCTCAGAGGTTTTTTTCAGTAATGCGCTGCAATCATTGTGAAGATGCTCCCTGCACAACAATCTGTCCAACCAGCGCACTTTATACTCGTCCGGATGGCATTGTTGATTTTAATAACGAGCGCTGTATCGCTTGTAAATCATGCATGCAGGCATGTCCGTATGACGCAATTTACATTGATCCTGAAACTCACACAGCGGCAAAATGTAATTACTGCGCGCATCGTGTAGATGTAGGACTGGAGCCGGCTTGCGTAAATGTATGTCCCACCGAAGCCATTGTTTCAGGCGACTTAGACGATCCCATTTCAAAAATTTCCAAATTGATCGCAGGACAACAAGTTACTGTACGCAAACCGGAAAAAGGAACCATCCCGAATCTATTTTATATAGAGGCAGACCATGCTTCTCTCGTTCCTGCGGAAACGTCGCAATCCGGAAGCTATTTCTGGAACAGTCAATCAAGCGGAGTTGGACATCACGTGGGGCAGTCCGGAGAAAACAGTTTTGTTTTTGATACAGAAAAAACTTCTGAAAGGACACAGGTTTCTAAAATTAAAACAGGGCTCAAGCAAGCGGCTCGCAGAGTTTATGATGCACCAAACAAAGGGATTCTCTGGGGCTGGGAAGTTGCGGGATATATTTTCACCAAAGCAATTGCTGCCGGAATTCTAGCTTTTCCGTTTCTTTTCCATCAAACCGGATGGGTCACGGTACCAGATTCTGTGCAGTGGATGTCGGCTATTTTGTCGCTTGTATTTCTTGGTTTGACTGGAGTTTTGCTGATCAAGGATTTGGATCAGCCGAAACGCTTTATTTATGTACTTCTGCGTCCACACTGGACTTCGTGGCTGGTGAAAGGCGGTTACACAATTACTGCTTTTGGAGGACTGGTGACGTTGTGGGGGGTGTTGAAATATTTTGAATTGAGCGGACTTGCTGATCTACTAATTTGGCCGATTTTAATGTTAAGTGTGTTATTAGCCGTTTATACTGCTTTCCTCTTTGGACAGGCCAAAGGCCGTGATTTCTGGCAAAGCCCCTTGCTTTCGCTGCACATGCTGCTGCATTCCGTAGTTGGCGGTGCGGCGGCATTATTGCTGATTTCCACTTTTTGGTCGGATTTGCTTCCGTTAATTTCTGCGTTGAAGATCATTTTATTTTGGAGTTTAGTAATTCAACTTTTGTCATTTGCAACAGAGTTTTTATCTTCGCACCCCACAGAAGATGCCAGAAAAGCAGCACACAAGATTACCCATGGCACATTCCGCGTAACTTTCTGGTGGGGAGTTGTTTTCTGCGGAAATGTCATTCCATTATTATTCCTCATCGGATCATCCGGATTGATCACCGCAGCAGTAGCCGCTTTAGTTTTGCTTGGTGTTTGGCTTTCAGTTCGAATCTGGGTTTTGGCGCCACAAATGGTAGCACTTAGTTGAGCGAAATTGTTTTAAACTTGATTAAAAAAGACGCATGAGCAAACAACCAAATCCAAGTTTCATTGAAAAAATCGCGGAAGGTTTAGGGGTTATTCCCAAATTAGATCAAGAGGATGGGGATTTAAATTCCATGAACGATCCGGGTGATCTCAGTAATTATCCTCCCCCTGAAAAATGGGATGACTGGGTGGAATATGAGGCGACTACATGGTCCCGTAAAAAAGCACGGCATTATACGATTGTTCCCACATCGTGTTTCAACTGTGAATCCGGATGCGGGCTTTTAAGTTATGTTGACAAAGAAACTGGTGAGGTGCGCAAGTTTGAAGGCAACCCCTATCATCCTGCAAGTCGAGGGCGACTTTGCGCCAAAGGGCCGGCAACGATCAACCAAATTAAAGACCCGGACCGTATTTTGTATCCAATGCGCAGGGTTGGAAAACGGGGCGCGGGAGAATGGGAGCGTGTTTCCTGGGATGTTGTCCTCGATGATATTGCCGCTAAAATACGCAAGGCTATTCAGGAAGAACGTAACAACGAAATCGCTTATCACGTCGGTCGCCCAGGACATGAAGGCTTCATGGACAGGGTACTGCAGGCGTGGGGCGTAGATGGACACAACAGCCACACCAATGTTTGTTCTGCTGCTGCCCGCACCGGGTTTGCGCTGTGGGATGGTTTCGACCGCAAGCTTCCGGATTTTGCGAACGCCAAATTTATTTTGATGATCAGCGCCCATTTGGAATCCGGACATTATTTTAATCCGCATGCGCAGCGCATCATAGAAAGTAAAAATAGCGGAACCAAAATAGCGGTGATGGACATTCGGCTTTCTAATACTGCCAGCCGCGCTGATTATTGGATGGCCACTTATCCCGGCACAGAAGCC
This sequence comes from SAR324 cluster bacterium, assembly GCA_016764995.1. Lineage (GTDB taxonomy): Bacteria > SAR324 > SAR324 > SAR324 > NAC60-12 > Arctic96AD-7. The sequence goes on from JAESQU010000101.1 coordinate 9,852, forward strand.
GCCGTTTTGCTTGCAATGGCAAAAATCATGCTGGACGAAAATCTCTATAATGAAACCTACCTCCGGAACTGGATCAATTGGGAAGCCTGGTTGGAAGCAGATCATCCGGAAACAGAATCCAGCTTTGAAAATTTTATTCTTAAACTCAGAGAAGAATATTCGGAGTATACTCCTGAATTTGCGGAACAGGAATCCGGAGTTTCAGCGGAATCAATCCGGGATGTAGCGCGACAAATCGGACTTGCCGGAAGCCGGTTTTCTTCGATGAATTGGCGAAGTGCGTCCAGCGGAAATTTAGGTGGTTGGCAAATCGCACGCTGTCTGCAATTTTTGAACGTCCTCACCGGCAGTCTTGGTACCAAAGGTGGAAGCCTGCCCAGTTCATGGAACAAGTATTCTCCGAAAATGCCGAATCCGCCGCCGGCACAAAAGTTTTGGAATGAACTGCATTTTCCAAAAGAATTTCCGCTCGCGCATTTTGAAATGAGCTTTCTGCTGCCACATTTTTTGAAAGAAGGCCGCGGGAAATTGGATGTCTATTTTACCCGTGTTTTTAATCCGGTCTGGACTTTTCCGGATGGATTCAGCTGGATTGAGGTTTTGCGTGATCCGGAAAAAATTGGTCTGCATGCCGCACTAACACCGACATGGAATGAGACTGCTTATTTTGCCGATTACGTTCTGCCCATGGGACATGCCTCGGAACGTCACGACATCATCAGTTATGAAACTCATGCAGGAAAATGGATTGCTTTTCGTCAGCCAGTTTTGCGTGAAGTGGCACGGCGAAAAGGAGAACCGGTTGAGTTTACTTATCAGTCAAATCCGGGTGAAGTTTGGGAAGAAGATGAATTTTGGATTGAACTTTCCTGGCGTATTGATCCGGACGGTTCTCTCGGCATCCGTGAATATTTCGTTTCACCTTATCGTCCGGGTGAGAAAATGACCGTTGATGAGTATTATCAATATATTTTTGAGCGCGTTCCGGGACTTCCGGAAACAGCCGAAAAAGAAGGGTTGACACCCCTGGATTATATGCGACGCTTCGGAGCCTTCGAAATGGAAAAGGAGGTACTTGAACTGCACAACACTGTTCTCTCTGAAACACAACTCTCCGGAAGTTCAGTGGATGAAAAATCCGGAATTGTTACAAAAGACGGAACTGCAATTGGAATCATGATTGAGGGGAAAGCACGAACAGGTTTTGATTCGCCTTCACGCAAACAGGAGTTTTTCTCTCAGACAATGGTTGATTGGAAATGGCCTGAACACCGATTGCCAGGATACATCAAAAGCCATATTCATGCTGAGAAGATGGAAAGCGAAAAAGGCGAATTCCCTTTGGTGCCGACTTTTCGCTTGCCGACCCTGATTCATTCACGTTCCGGAAACGCAAAATGGCTGGCGGAAATTTCTAATCGAAATCCGCTTTGGATACACACCTCTGATGCAAATCGACTGGGATTTCAAAACGATGATCTGCTGCGTGTAAACACAGAGATCGGTTATTTTATCGCAAAAGTCTGGGTGACAGAAAGCATGCGTCCGGGAGTGGTGGCCTGTTCCCATCACATCGGCCGGTGGAGACGTCCGCAGGATCCGGAAGCAAACCGTTGGGCAACGAATTCGGTAGATATCCAGGAGCTTGAAGCAGGAAAATGGAAAATGAATGTGCTGGACGGCATCCGGGCTTTTGAAGGCGAAGACGCGGATATGTCACGTATTTTCTGGCGTGACGGCGGCGTACATCAAAATATTACCCATGCTGTACATCCTGATCCTGTCAGCGGAATGCACTGCTGGCATCAAAAAGTCAGGCTTGAAAAAGCGCATCCAGGCGACCGTTACGGCGATCTTTTTGTGGACACCAATCAGTCATTTCAGGTTTACAAAGATTGGCTGGAGAATGTCCGTCCCGCTCCGGGGCCCGATGGTTTGCGTCGTCCGTTGTGGTTTAAACGCCCCCTGAAACCAATTAAAGAAAAATTCTATTTGGAATGAAAACACTATTTTAATTCAACACTTAAAAAATAGATTGTCATGAGCGAATTTGATACTGAATTAAATTGCGAAGGCCTTAATTGCCCTCTTCCTGTTTTGAAAACCAAGAAAAAAATGGATGGCATGTTAAGTGGCGAAATATTAAAAATGACTTCCACCGATCCTGGCTCCGTGAATGACGTTACTTTCTGGGCAAAGTTAAACGGACAATTTTTGATGTCTCAAGCTGAAGATGGTGGTGTTTATACTTTTTTTATTCAGAAAAAGTAGCGTATTTAATATTTCTTGATGCAGTCGGAAAAAGTTCTAAAACCATGTTATTTGTGCGTAAATAAATTTTATTATTTAAATATACAATAATAAATCCATGGATCTTGCCTTTGACAAGCTATTGGAGAATCCGGAAACAACAATGACTTCGATCATCAAGCGTGTTGCAACCGGACCAGAACTAAGCAAAAGCATTTCTTATGATGAGGCAAGAGCCGGTATGCGCCTTGTTTTGGAGGGGCTTGCTGATCCAGTTCAGGCGGCGGTATTTTTGATCGGTTTGCGAGTGAAGCGAGAAACCGATGCTGAAAACAAGGGAATCCTGCAAGGCATCCTTGACAAAACGGAAACCGTTATTGCAGATGTAGATGAATTGCTAGACGTTGCTGATCCATACAATGGCTATGGACGTAGTCTTCCGTCCTCTCCGTTTTTACCGGCCCTTTTGGCCGAGTGCGGAGTTCCTGCGGTATCGCACGGAATCGAAACTGTTGGACCTAAATTTGGAGTGACTCACCACCAAATTTTGCAGGCGGCCGGTACTTCTGTAGAATTGTCGGTAGAAGAAGCCGGAATGCAGATTAGTAATCCGGAAATCGGTTGGGCTTATGTTGATCAAAGATCGTTTTGTCCTAGCTTGTTCGGATTAGCCGATTTTCGAAAAAGAATAGTAAAACGCGCGGCTATTTCCACCGCTGAGGTTTTGAGCGGGCCGATTCGGGGATCAAAAAAAACACATTTGCTTACCGGATATGTGCACAATGAGTATCCACCGATTTACACTATGTTGGCTCGGCATTCCGGATTTAATTCCGCGCTTTTGCTACGAGGAACGGAAGGCGGAGTGACTCCTTCATTACGCAAACGTGGTGAATTTATCCGCTATTGGGAAGGGAGCGAAGACCTGGTTTTTGAAGCAGATCCAAAGGAAATTGATATTGAGCGTGACAATCGTTTGGTGCCTATTCCTCAAGCTTTGCTCCCTAAAAAAGATAGAGATTTTGGACCGGACGAAAACAATGCTGAAATAGCAAAACTTGCCGCGAACGAAGGCTTGGCTGCATTGGCAGGAAAAAACAGCCCCACAAGTGATGCTTTGCTTTACAGCGCCTCTTTGACGCTTTGGCACCTGGGGCGTTATAATTCTATACGGGAAGCAGCAGTTGTAGTGCGTAAAATATTGTCCGGCGGCAAAGTCGCCGCACGTTTCCGAGGGGCAGCATGAGTGCATTATTTTGGATGGACCATCTTCGAAAATTTATTGAATAAAACAATTTCTTTATCACCTTTTAATCGTATATTTTTCTACAGTTTGAGACTGGATCATGTTAAAATAAGCTCGCTTATGTCAATCAAAAAAACTTAAATGAATTATGGCTGATACAATAATTAAACAAGAACCTGAAAATTTAAAAGAAGTTTTTACTTCCGGTTACGCAAAGTTGTTTGAGCAACAATGGCCGATGTGGGTTGGAGGAATTTTGTTCGGCATCCTCAATGTTTTTATGTTTGCCTACGAAAAAGCCTGGAGAGTGTCTGATGGTGTGAGAAATTGGGGGAACTGGTTTTTTAATACTATTGATGTTTCAGAGATGATTATTATTGAACCCCACCTTTATACCACTTCCATTTTAAATTTCGGTATCATTGTAGGTGCCATGGCTTCGGCACTTTTGGCAAGGCAGTTCCAGGTCAGGGGTGCTCCTGCCCGTGAGTTTGTCAAAGCCCTGATCGGCGGAACATTAATGGGAATTGGCTCAGTCCTAGCTTTTGGCTGCAACATTGGAGGATTTTTTAGCGCAATTAGTGCACTTTCAATGGGGGGCTTAGCAATGATGGCCGGGCTGATGATAGGTGCGTTTATTGGACTGAAACTTCTCGTTTGGGAAATAATATACTTAAATCCTGTTTCTTCGCCGGTTAGCAGAAAAAAGTCCGGTGACCTGAAAAAGAATCAGCCTTTGGCAGGCACACTAGTTTTGTTAGCAGGAATAGGTCTGGCCGTAGTTTATGATGATTTGGATTACTCGATCAGGGGCGGATTTTTGGTCTTTGGTTTGGTGATCGGCTTGATTATGCAAAGGACTCGTTTCTGTTTTGTACGCGCCTTCCGGGAACCTTTTTTGTCCGGAGATGGAAGTGCCGCCAAGGGAGTCGCAATAGCAGTGATTATCAGTGCAATCGGCTTTTCTGTGCTAAAATGGTCTGACATGAAGGATTGGGAGGACTCAGTTTTTGCAGGCTTCTGGATCGGCAGTCTGGTTGGCGGAATCATTTTTGGAATTGGGATGTCCCTTGCAGGCGGCTGTGCTTCCGGTTCGTTGTGGAGGGCAGGCGAAGGGCATATTAAGCTTTGGGTTGCTTTGATTGCGTTTGCTCTGTCTGGATCATATTTCAGGGAATGGATGGCAGAAAGCGGTTGGATCATGAAATTGGGTGAATCCATTTTCATTCCGGATTTGATTGGTTGGAAAATGGGACTTTTGTCAATTTGTGTGCTTATCTAGTCTGGTATCTAATTGTGTCCTGGAACGAGGCCACAAAAAAGCTGGTGGTTATTTGATCATCGATTTTCTTAAACTGCTCCAATATAAAAACTACGCTTGGAGTTTTTAATGTTAATTTTAAATAAGGTGAGAAAGGGGTGGAGGATTAACAATTTAAACTAAACGAACTTGTCGGAAGTCTCCGGCACTGAATAATCTACAATAATCAGGAGAAAATTATGAAAAAAAAAACTAACTATTTTGATCACAGTTTCCATGTTGGCGGGACTACTTGCCGGTAGTGTTTCTGCGGGGACTAAATTTGGAGCCCCGACGGAAGGGATGAGTACCGCGGATTATCAGGCACTCGTTTTTTTGGATCCGCAAAATACAATCCGAACTGATTGGGACGTGGTTAGAAAGATGTCCGGTTATTTTCTGATTGATAATCAGGGTGAAC
>JAESQU010000102.1 GCA_016764995.1 SAR324 cluster bacterium
ACGCAGTACCGGAATTCTGCAGGCAGCGATGCCCGCTGCTGTACTTGCGTCAATCATTGCATTGGAATACAAACTGCTCCCTGAATTTGTTACAACGACGGTTCTCTTTTCAACGCTTTACAGTATTCTAACTTTGACTGTTATTCTGACTTTAATATGATTCCGCATTTGTTGAAAAATTTTCGCTGTGCTGAACAACAAGTAAAAGCTGACCTTGCTGGATTGTCACCGAGACAGGATTTCTAAGTACTCGATTTGAAACTCCTGCAGGTGTTTTTCCCGGAAGCAAATCATGATTATTTAATTCAAACTCTAAACCTTGCGTAACAACACCCTGAGCACCGCCGAAAAGAGGGAGCAGAGAAAGCGTTGTTCCCGGAAGGAGGTGCTCTTTCCAAGTGTCCAGAATAAACTCCATGCGCTCCATTGGAGTCCATAAAATTAGACGGGCCTGGGGAGAATATTTGAAAAGAATTTCCAGGCTGGAGAGAAATTGATCCTGTCGTCCACCGTCTGCGCCAAGCAAATTTATTTCTGTAAATCCGCGTTGTAGGCAATGTCGAACCGCTTTGTCGGCATCGTTGGTGTCTTGCTCTTTAACATGGTAAAGTATCGAGACAGGTAACTGCTGTTGCACCTCTGGTAAAAGTGAATCGAAATCACCAACCACCGCGTCCGGAACCAGTTTTAGCTCCTGCAGTTGATTTGCTCCACCATCAGCGGCAACCCGATAATCTACTTCCTGCCATAACTGACGCAGCAAGTTTTGTGGAGGAGGATTACCATTGCAGATAATCAGGGCTTTTTTGAGCCGCTTTCGCTTCTTTTGTTTTTCTATTTCACTCATCGAGATAACTTTATGCAAGCACTTTTAGAAACATTTCCTGTTGTAGTAAAAATTCCTGTTCTTTGGGGAGATATGGATTCCTTTCAGCACGTAAATAATGTGATCTATTTCCGCTATTTTGAGAGCGCTCGTATTCAATATTTTGATACTCTTGGCTGGAATGAAATCATGAAACAAGAGGGTATAGGTCCAATTTTAGGTTCAACCTCCTGTCGCTTTCAGATTCCCCTCACTTATCCGGATACGGTTTTTGTGGGTGCAAAAATAACGGAAATGGAGGAAAAATGTTTTACAATGGAGTATCTGATTGTCAGTGAACGCCATCCGGAGCCGGTTGCGGAAGGTACTGGAGTTGTGGTTTGCTGCAACTATAAAAAAAATAAAACAACTCAGATTCCCGAAGTCATTCATCAAGCCATAGAAAAGCTGGAAGACCGAGTTTTTTGAGATTTAAGATAATATTACTGGAGGAATCGTCTTTTTAAGGAATGCTCTCAATTGATTCAGGCAGAAAAAAAATCAACTCACCGGAACGCACCAGTCCCAATTGCTTACGTGCAATCAATTCAATGTACGCAGGGTTTGTTTTCAGTGCATCAACTTCTTCTGCCATCAAGACTTTCTCCAGTTCCATCGATTCAAGCTTTTGAACAAGTTTTTGTTCATGTGCTTCCAGCCGATTCGTAGCCATAATTCCGTAGTTTCCAATTACAGAAATCATGAGCATGACTGCGCCAAATCCTGCAATTAAGACCATCGTGAACAGTGAGCGCCATTCTTCAGACTCTTTTGCCAAACCAACGGTACTTTCTTGTGTTTTAGGCGGCGAAAAAAGCCCATTAACATATAAAATTCTGTCATGGTTCTTAAGCCGTTTAGTTTGTACGAGGGGCCGGGCTTGCTGATTCAGGCTATTTTTAGCAGTTGGATATTGCATTTTGCATTTTGATAATCAAACACCACAAACAAATACCGAAGATTCGTTAGCAAGTGAATTTTCAGGAGGATGATATTACGCCCTGTGGTTTTTCGTTAAGGGTGGTACATCGAGCTTCCAATTGGGCGCCCTCCTTTATTAAAAGTTGTCCGGAAGGAACTTGCACTTCACCTTGAATGGTTGCTGTTGCGTTCACTTCTAAGCGCTTGTGGGCCAATAAATCCCCAGCCACTTTACCGGCAACCAAAATTATGTTAGCTTCAATTCTTCCAATGACATTTCCGGATTCCGTTACGACAATTTCCTGGTCTCCGGAAACAGATCCATTGACTGTTCCGCTAACAACCATTTTTTTTTGTGCGTGGACGGTACCTTCTATAAACAAATCCTCACCAATGAAACCAAGGCCCTTGTTTGTTGCGCTATTGTGGTCTGACATGTTTACTTTTTGCTATCAAATCAATATCGATAAAGACGCTGATCTGGATTAAATCTTGAGATTGGCACCAATGGATTTGTACGCCGCCCGTTGATGATCATTTCATAGTGCAGGTGAGGGCCCGTACTGCGTCCAGTGCTTCCTACTAATCCTAACAAATCCCCACGTTTAACTTGCTGGCCGCGCTTCACCTTTAGCTTAGAAAGATGGGCAAACCTGGTTCTAAAGCGGACAGATTTTTTCTTTCCGGGGAAAAAACCTCTACCGTGAAGTAGTTCCACCAATAATCCAAAACCTGCTTTGCGACTTGCAATCCGGACAACCGCATCTGCGGGAGCATAAACAGGAGTGCCTCTGCGTGCTCTGAAATCAAGGCCGCCGTGATATTCACGTTTCTTTGTGAAAGGATCTGTACGCATACCATAGCGATCAGATAATGCTCTGCTGCGAATCGGAATCATGGTTGGAGTTTGTCTCCAGAAATTGTGATTTCGCTCAATCTGTCGGTTCAAATTCTCCAGTTGTGCAACGGTAACGTTGTATTTTTCAGAATTGCTATAGAGAAATTGACGCAAACTACCTGAACTTAACAATGCCTGCGGCGAGTCAAGCGTCAAACTGTCTAAAATAGTTGGACCTCCACGGCCTGTTTTTGTTTTTACTCGTTTGTTTTTGACAATTTTACTGAGTGTTATACCGGTAGTCTTGCTAATTTTGTTAGTAAGACGTGTAACAGTTTCCTGATTAACTCTGAGGAACTCCATATGCTCAGACAAATTTTGTTCTGTTTCAACGAGTTGTCCTCGTAACTGCTGAATGATATTTGCCTGCTCCTCAAAACTTCTGCGGCTGGAATCAAATTTTTGTAAAGATTGGTTAAAGGCCACAAAGTCTTGATAAATCTGCTCCAGCCACTGTACGGTCTGTTGCGGATTTGCTTGAATATTGAGTTTCGGCGCGCATTGGGTTTCAAGTGTCTGACAGATAAAATCATGTAATTCATCCAATTTATGCGTGTTCGAACGAGACAGTGCTGAATGTTTTTTGAACATTACGTTGCTGTTATGTTCAGACTGCTTCAGCTCTTCCACATAATCTTCAAGAAACGAAATCCGCGATTCTCGTCCATCGTAAAGATCAATCCGCTGTTGAAAGGCCATCTGAGTCTTTTCTTGCTTTTCAAGCAACTGATTCTGTTTTGCGATTGTTTGGTATTGTTCAAAAAACTTCCAACCCAAAGCAGCTGCTCCTATCAACAAAAGCGTCAATAAAAAAAACAGCAATTTTGACCCAAAATGATACTGGCGTACACCAACGTCACTATCCTTAAGCAGAAGGATTGACAAGTTGCTCATGAATTCATGATCATAGAAAAAGATTGAATTTAACCAGTTATTATATCAAATTATCAAGAGAATTACAACCCAGTCAAACATGCAGTTCTGGCTGTGTTTCAGGATATTCTATAATTTAATTCATACTACTTTGGGCGCTCTAACAATCTATACAGTTTTGCGTTTATAAATATATCCAGCAGATCCTGATCAAGATGCTTATCCTTTGCTTCAAAACCAAGAATATTTAATGCATGTTCGGATGTCATGGCTTTTTTATAGGGCCGATCCCAAGCTGTGAGTGCATCATAAATATCTGCAATTGTCATCATTTTTGACTCCAGCGGAATTTCATCTTCCGTCAACTCCCTCGGATATCCGGAACCGCTCAGCTTTTCATGATGTGCATGCGCAATTTCAGGAACACGCTTCAAATTTTCAGACCACGGAATGATGTTCAAAAAATTGAATGTGTGAGTCACATGCGACTCTATTTCCTTCCGATCTTGTTCATTCAAGGAGCCTTTTGGTACAGAAAGTGAGTCCAGCTCATGCTGAGTCAAGTAACAAATTGTTTCACCGGACGGAGGCTGAAAAGTACGTTGTGCTATTTTCTGTAATTTTTCAAATCCTTCTTCTGCCAGTACAGTTGGTTCATTTGCACTGACAATGAACTTCAAATAATCATCTAATTCTTCCAGTATTTCAACTAAAGCGGACTTATTTTTTTCGTACTTAACCAGCGCTTTTTCCCGGGATTCATCCAAAAAATAAGAGAGTTGTTTTTTGCTCGCTTCCAACTCCAGCATTGTCCGGATGAGGCGTAAGCGGTCCTTCAACGCCTGTTGTTCTTCCGGATAGAGTTTTTTGGATTTTACCAAAACACGTTCCCTTACACCAATCTTGCCAAAATCGTGCAAAAGTGACGCATAGCGAATCTCACTCAGCTGATCCGCTGAGAAGCGCACAGCTGAAAAACGTCCTGTATTGAGTTGATGCAGGGTTTCCGCCAAAGCAATAGTGAGAGTTGCAACTCTGCTGGAATGACCGGATGTTGTCGGATCACGTGATTCAATGGCTTTCACGCTTGCATTGATGAAACCGTCAAAGAGAATGTGGATGGACTCCAGCGGATTATCAATATCTTTTTCTTTAGAAAGTGAAACTCCTATATCAGGCACTTTCACTTTATTTTGATCTTGTTTATGAATCCGTGATTTGGAATTATTTTCCATTCGGGGCATTTTGTAAATACAAGGTAAGACGCGTTTCTAACTTTGAAAAGCAGAGACAAAGCAGAATTGTGAAAAATTATTCAACCCATTTCAAGGTTCAAGCATCGAGTAGCAGCGGCTGCAGTTCTTTCCAATCAGTCAAACCTTCTTTGGTTAGTCGTTGAGCGGTTTGCTCCATTGTATGAAAATATAGTTCTGGTCCGGGCCGGATTAATTTTCTTCCGGTGTCTCCAGCCTGAATCCGGTCCCGAACGAGAGAGTTTACTTTAAGAATTTCGTAAACCGGAATGCGACCGGAATATCCGGTTCCTCTGCAACGCAAACAATTTTTATGAATGGTTTTGGAATCAGGCTTGTCATCGTTATCGTGTGAACAAAGTCGGCGCACCAGTCTTTGGGAAATTATAACTGTAAGTGTTTCTGCTAATAAATCTGGAGCAATTCCCAGGTTCAATAAGCGTTGAATCGAAGTCACTGCATCGCTGCTGTGAAGTGTTGATAGCACCAAATGTCCGGTAAGCGCGGCCTTGACAGCGATACTGGCAGTCTCCTCATCTCGTATTTCTCCAATCAAAAGAACATCTGGATCCTGTCGCAAAGCCGCTCGTAATGTTTCCGCAAAACCCAAGCCTTGTTCCGGATTGACTGAAACTTGTGTGATGCCCTCTATGTGATATTCAACAGGATTTTCGATAGTCAGGATATTTTTTTCTTGTGAATTCAGCGCATTAAGAATCGCATAGAGTGTTGTTGTTTTTCCACTTCCTGTTGGTCCAACCATTAAAATCAAACCGCTCGGCGCACGGCTTGCTTGATAGAGCATTTCCAAATCATTTTTGAAAAATCCAAGTGCCTCCAATTTGTGCTGTACTGGAGTTTGATCCAAAAGACGCAACACCAGTTTTTCTCCCAATTGTCCGGGCAAAGTTGAAACCCTGACATCAAAGAGGCGATTTCCGTTTGAGTGATAAGTGTAGTGCCCATCCTGTGGGCGCCGCCGTACCGCAATGTCCATTCCAGCTAACAATTTAATTCTAGATAAAATCAGGGGGTGAAGACTCAGCGGCATCGCGGTGGCATCCCGGAGGTAGCCGTCAATACGGTATCTTATTCTAAGTTTATTTTTTTCCGGTTCAAGATGAATATCAGAGCCTCTCAGGGAAATTGCCTCTTCAAATATTTGATGAATTCTGTCGGTTGCTGAAACATTTGCGCCTGACAAAGGAATTTGCGAATTGTCAAGTAGCGCCTCAAGTTGCCGCTGCTGTGCTAAATGCCAATAAACCGCTTCGCCTAACTGGAAGGCCACCTGATTCATTTTCAACCAATTTGATTGAACTGACACAAGTCCGGCACACTTTGTACCAAGACGCATCGGTAAAATGCCTGTGCGTTCATAAACTTGTTTTGATAAGAGTAGATTTTCGTGATTATGGACTTCATCACGTGTTGTGGAAAACAGAGGGAGGCCATATCGGGTTGACAAATTTCGTAGCAGATGAAACTCATCAAGTAAATCCATTTGGAGCAATCGCTGAATTTTCTCCAGTTCCGAAAGATTTTGGTAAGTGTTGCCGGTTTGCCGCATTACTTCCGGATCAAGATCGCCTTCCTGCACTAGTTCATCCAACAAGCCCATTTTAATGCTCCACCAAATTACCGGCAGACAAATTATACAGTCGCCGGATTTTAGATTGTAATTTATTTCATGGTATTAGCATTACCCTATTTTTGTAGCGCAGGTCAATACTTTTTAATCCCGGATGTTGTTTGTCCAAGATCGGATAAATGTTTTGGAAGGTACGTAAACGTTCCCCAAAATTACGACTTCCTATTTGGATTGTCAGCGGAACTGTCCGCAAAGGCTCTGGAGTGCCAAGTTTATGTTCTGAATATTTCACCGGCCAGTTAATTTTCAGATTGAGAGGATCAGAAATATCAATGTGAATTGGAAGAGAAGGCCAGTCAACTATGCTGAATTGACCTTCAAGTTCATTGATAGTTTTAGGCAATTTTCCTTCTTGAACTGTTGCCATTTCCTGAAATGTTTCCAGAAATCTTAGTCCCCGTTCCAGTACCGGTGAGTTCAAATATGTACCCGGCATCACCGATGAAACGGTCAGACCCTTGATGAGTGGCAAACTTTTGTGAGGTGACTTCCGCAAGTAATCCACAGATAAATGTTTGAGCAAGAGCTGATTTTCACCGATTAGAACAAACTGTGTTTTTGGCAGTGACCCCGGAACAAAAACATTCGTTTGCTGTGAAATCTTCAGCAAAGCAACAGGCTGATATTCACTTAGAAACAGGTGAATCTCGTCAGGGAATTTGCGACGAATGTCTGCTTTTTGTACAATCGGATGTTTTTGCAAGCGTGCGGCAAGCTGATTTGGCTTGAGATCAATCAAACGTTGCCCTGGACGAAGTCCGCTTGTATTCAGCACTTCAGCGTCATTCAAGAGTTGATTGCCTTTGATCAGTACCTTTTGAAGAGGTTGCTGAAAAAATCCCTGTCCAACCCAAACGCTGCCTCCGGCCAGCCACAAAATGAAAACGAATCCGCAGGTTCCAAAAAATGCCTGAATTAGCCAGCGTATTTTTTGACGCAATAAAGCTGGTTCAATTTCAACAAAATAGTGTGGCAACCATGAATTACTAAAACCAGGATCTACACGAGGTTTACGAAGTTTTAGGGAAAGACCCGGGATTGGTTTACTACAGTTTTTCCGGACGCTCATTGACGATGTTCTCAGCTTTCTAACAGCCGGACGTCGATTAGATTGTCGTTTTAGATCCTGCATGGATAAACGAAGGTATCAGTTGATGTGACAGTATTTGGTTTTTTGGCAGTTGCGAAAACGGTTGCTTGCAATTCGTTTTCTGTTAACTGCTAAAAGTTATCCGTATACTGAACTTTGCAGGATTTGAACCTCGGGCTCTAAATAAATAGAATGCTTGCTAAAAACAGTTTCCCGGACGGTATCAATCAACGCTAAAATATCTGCTGATGAGGCATCGCCAAGGTTAACAATAAAATTTGCGTGGATAGGACTGATTTGCGCGCCGCCCTGTTTTTTTCCTTTCAATCCGGAATCTTCAATCAGGTGAGCCGCAAATTCTCCAGGGGGATTTTTGAAAACGGAACCACAGCTGGGTTGATTGTATGGCTGTTTTTCCATCCGGAATTGTTGACATTCCAGCAATTTATTTTCTACAGTTTCCGGATCAGATTCCTGTAGTTGAAAAACTGCACGAGTAATGATTCTGCCATAATTTCCATTAAGTTCACAGAAACGATAACGGAAATCTAAGCTTTCTCGCGCAGAGATGTGTAAATTTCCGTCCATGTCCATCCACTCTGCTTCCTGCAAAAAATCAACGATTTCTCCTCCATGAGCACCGGCGTTCATTGCAACCGCGCCCCCAATCGTTCCGGGAATGCCAATGAGGAATTCCATACCTTTCCAGCCATGAGTCACACAGCGTTGAGCGAATGTTACATCGGCTAGTGCGGCGCCAACGGAAACCGTGTTAATTTTGTGGGTAGAATTGTTTTTTTCTAAAGGCTCCCAGCTTTTGAACTCTCCGCTTAAATGCAGAATTATTCCGGGCCACGAAGTATCGGGAATGAGCAGGTTGGAACCTTTGCCAAGGATAAACCAGGGAATTCGGTAATTGCTGATGAAGGACAGTAAAAAGCTTAAATCGGCGACATTGACAACGTCAATCAAACAATCTGCATCACCACCGATACGCCAGGTGTTGAAACGCTTCAGAGATTCTTTGCGCCGTAATCGTGAAGTTAGAGGAGTTTTTTCAAGCGTCTTCAGCCATTCTGGTTGCTCCTCGTCGGACATTGTTGTTCCTTAGTTTCTATATTTTGTAGGCTCTGTGCTATCTGCGTAATCCTCACCCGGGCGTCCTGAATAAAGTTCTTCTAATTTGTAATACTTACGTATTTCCGGATGAAACACATGGAGGATTATATTTCCATAATCTAAAAGCACCCAGTTGCCTTCACGTTCACCTTCCAGTCCCAATGAAATTTGCCCTTCCTGCTTTAAATTATATTCCACATTTTGAGCAATACTTCGGCAATGCAACTGTGAGCGTCCCTGGCAAATCAGCAGATAATCAGCCAAACTTGAACGATCCTTAGCATCAATGAAAACAAGTTCTTCGGCCTTTGCGTCTTGCAGCAGTTCTGACATCCGCACGATTAAAGCTCGATCCGAATCATCAGCAATGGCGCCTTCAAAATCTATTTCTGTGGTGTTAAGTTCAAAGGAATTCTGATCTTCTGAATTTGTCTGTACTTTATTTGTTTGAGTAACCAAATTTAGTTTTTTATAGAAAGTTAATTTTTTTACATAAATGACAATTTTTACCAGTTTATCAGCCCGTAGCACCTAGATAGTTCCGACCTTGCCATGTATCATTTGCGGACAAATAATCGTCAATAAATTGAGTCGGACGCATTTTTTCGCGAGTCCAATCCGGCGCGACTAACTCATCCCAGCGGGAAGCAACCGCGGCTAAGCGATGCACAGCGATATTTGGAGAAAGATTTTGGAGAAATAAACTTACTTTACGAGTATATTCTTCCAATTCCAGCGGCACAAATCGAGATTCGCGATAAAGTTTTTCCAGTGGAGTGTTCCGGAGTACGTGCAGGTTGTGCAACTTAACTCCGTCAACTTCGTGCTCTGATAATATTTGCGCGGTTTCCCGAATTTGCACGTCAGTTTCCCCCGGAAGTCCAAACATCAAATGAACACACAAATCCATACCGGATATTTTTTTTAATTTGCGGATTGCCTGTAGTGAAGAAGCACTGTCATGTCCTCGTGAAAGGAAAAGCAGTTGGTCATCATCAAAAGTTTGTACACCAAGTTCAACGGAAAGATAGTGCTTCTGTGTTATTTCCGCAAATTTCCGCAAAACCCTTTTAGGTAAACAATCCGGACGAGTTCCAATCACCAATCCGACTACATCCTTTTCCTCCAAAGCCACCTGATACAGTGCCTCCAATTCTTTAAAACGGCCAAAAGTGTTGGTGTAAGCTTGAAAATAGATCAGAAATTTTTCGGCTCGATACCGCTTCCGGATTGCCTCACGGTTAATTTGGATTTGTTCCCGTATAGGTTGGTCACGCTGCTGATGATAAGCGGCAGAACCCCATTCATCACAAAAAACGCAGACAGACATTCCGTTTTTACCGTCTCTGTTTGGACATGATTCCGCGACAGAAACGCTGACCTTATATACTTTTTCACCAAATCGTTCCCGATAATGTTGACTTAGCGGACGGTAGCGCTTCCCGTGTTCGAATGGAGGGACTTGCTGCATGGAATTTATGACCATCAATGGACGAGATTTGCTGCGAATAAATTTTTGCTTGCTGCAATTAAATTCGCTTAAACGCTTGTTGGAAATTTGCTCACAATTCAAGGTAGATACCAGAATCCAAAATCATGTCCCCAACACTATTTAAAAAACGCTTCTACACTGAAAACAAAATGCTGAAAAAATTTAAGGTAACAAACTTGAGTCAACAATCCAATCAATGAGTAGTTGGTGTGTACGGTTTGTCTCAATTTCTCTACCGTTCAACAAAACCCTGACAACCTGAGTATTTCCAAGTGTGAGTAAATAACTATCTGTTGCTTCCCACTGTTGAATTTCATCAGCTTCAATTCTAAATTCTTCTGTTTCTTTGCCATCAACAGAGATGCTGACCCAAGTTCCTTCGGAGGCTTCCACTTCAAGTGTGAGTGGCTCCACGGGAATTACCACTACTTCCGGCTGTATACTTTCGACCTTCTCAGTTTGATTTTCATCTTTCGGTGGAACCTCAATTGACTCTTCCTGTATTTCAGGAGATGATTCTGGAACGACAACAAGCTCCTGAATTGTTGGGGTGATCGTCTGTTCAGGGTCGATTTTAGTTTCAACTTCAACAACCTCGGGTGCGGTCTGTGTGATATTGTCACTTGCAAGAAATATAGGTTCCTGCACAATATAAAAGGAATAGAATAAGTACCCACCAAGCAAAATGACTAAAATTGTAAAAGCATTACGAATCGGATGCGAATCTTTGGTTTCTAAAATCGGTTTAAGGATATCTATTTTTATTTCTTCAACCGGATCTTGGGCTTTCAGGAGATTATCTATTTTATCTATTATTTCAGTTTTATCCAATTCTAAAAACTGACTGTAAGTACGAACCATACCACGAAAAAACACGGGAGTTGGTCCATTTTCAGGCTTTCCTTCTTCGATAGCCTCAAGAATCTTCACGCCGATATGAAGGTGGCCTGAGACGCTTTCAAGCGAAAGATTATTAGCAATTCGTGCTTCCCGAATTTTTTGGCAGAGGAACTGAAGTGACTCTTTTTCCGTTGAAATATTTTCTTCTTCCCGGGGAATGAGATTTTCTTTCTGACGAAGCGTATTTTCTATTTTTTTCCTAGGCATTCGGGATCTCAGAATAGTCTGTAGCCATAACGAGCTAAAAAGCTAACAAATGATATTGATTTAATTGAATTATTTTGATAGAGCAAGTGCAAGGCAGAACTGACAATTTCAGTTGGATATTTTCTAACAGAAAATCCTGAGGCATCTTCTGAGAGACTTTTTTTTACTAATTCTTGATAAGTCAGAAGACTTGAGCCTGTATGGGTTTTCATTAACTGTATTGTTTCAGTACAAATTTGATCATAATGTCTGTCAGAAATGATTGACTCATCCAGTTGATAATATAGAAAAGAATGAACCAGATACTGACGCATTTTTTGTTGAATCAATTCACTCATTCATTTTATGTGGTTAATTAAGTGGGCGCAATCTGCACTGTCAATTATTACATACAGGAAGCATGAAGGCCATTTATTCTCGCATAAAACTAGAAGATAGTTGTTATTAAGCAAGATTTTTCCGCAAATTTATCTTTTAAATGTATTTTAAGAGATAAATTTTAAAAGATTATTTCCAGCATATTTCAACATCGTTATTGAAGATCAACTGTAATAAACTTGTTTTTCTTTCGACTATTTGGCATAATTACCAGTCTCAGTTCGTCTTTCTAACGGATTGAAATATGTTTTAACTAAAATATCCGGATTTAATTCGTTACCCAAACAGGAGCAAATTATGGCAAGCGACAAGGTTTTTCACCTTGAGGATTCCAACTTTGAAGAAGAAACGAAATCGGGCTATGCGCTCGTAGATTTTTGGGCAACATGGTGTGGTCCATGTGTATCCTTGGCTCCATTGATCGACGAAATTGCCGGAAATATGGAAGGCAAACTCAAAGTTTGCAAGCTTGATGTGGACAAAAATATGCAGACTGCAGCACGCTTCGGAGTCCGTGGAATTCCTTATATTGTCCTGCTCAAAGATGGAAAAGAAGTTGACAGTGTTACTGGTAATGATCCATCCCGCGTTCGTGCGTTGGCAGAACAGGCAAACAGCTAACGCTTCAAAAAAACTACCGTGCCTGCTGCACAAAACTGGTTGCTCCTGCTGACCTATGACGGAACCTGCTATCACGGATGGCAGGTTCAACCAAATTCACCCACCATCGAAGAAGCCCTCGAACAGGCAGTTAAACGTTTGACTGGAGAGTGCGTAAAAGTTCACGGTGCGGGACGTACCGATTCCGGTGTGCATGCCCTTAATTTCACTGCAAATTTTAAATCTTCAGCAGAAAACTTCAAAACGACGGAAAAGTGGCGCATTGCGTTAAATGCTGTTTTGCCGACTGATATTGTTATTAAATCCGTACAAAAAGTTTCTCCGGGATTTCACGCGAGACACAGCGCAAGCGGAAAACGTTACCGCTATCTAATTTACAACCGACCATTTCAGGCAGTATTTTCACGA
>JAESQU010000103.1 GCA_016764995.1 SAR324 cluster bacterium
GCTCTTGACTGGGCCTTTGACTGGGCCTTTGACTGGGTCGTTTGACTGGGTCGTTTGACTGGGCCTTTGACTGGGCCTTTGACTGGGTCGTTTGACTGGACTTTAACATACTTTGGTTGTATATCCCCTACAAAAATAAAAACAAAATTTGGCATATAAATCCTGGATTCCCGCTTTCCGAGTTAGTTGAGAACAAGCTTCGCGGGAATGACAAACTACATTAGATTTCTCCCTCCGGTCGAAATGACACGGTTTTAGCATTTTTTACTGTTAGATCATTTTTCATTTAAATAGTTTTAAGATTGTTCTAAAATGAACGGCAACTAATTTTTCTTAGTTGAGAGCTAAGCAAGCAATCATTTCGAATGAAGCGGGAAATATTTTGAATAGCCCTAAGGACTAATTTTTAATAAAATTTTAGTAGAGAAGATGCAGGAAATTTCAGTAGGTATTGAAGTAACAGGGTTGATGAATGCTAATCCGACAGGAATTAGTTTTTATATCAAAAATCTTCTCCTGAATTTAATGGAAATAAATGCGGATGTTAAGCTGTACTGCAAAATTTCGAGGTATAATAATCGAAATAATCTTTTAAAACATATTAACAGCAATATCAGCTGGCATTACGATCATTTCTACAATCCGTTAATAAAAATTGATATCGCGCATACAACAGACAGCGCTTTTCTTAATATTAGAGGAGCAGCAAAGATCTATACAATTTATGACCTGGCTGTTTTTAGAAAAGAGACCCAAATTCCGAATTATATTTCAGCAAGTCATAAACGAAAAATTGATCAAAAAACTAAGGCAATTTTAAAAAACGCGGATGGAGTAATTGCAATCAGTTCGACAACAAAAAATGACATTCTGCAATTTTATGATTTTCCTGAAAATAAAATACGTGTAATTCCACTTGCGCCAAATCCAATAGTGGAGTCCTCTATCAAGGAGATAGACCTGAAAGTTCACGATCTAGAAAAAAATGGATTCCTGTTATTTGTCGGACAGATTTCAATCCGGAAGAATATTATTAATCTACTGAAAGCATTTTCTTTGTCCGGACTTCACAATGATTTTAAATTGGTACTGGCCGGAATGGAAGGCAGGGGGATAGAGATAATAAAAGATGCTATTCTGGAATTAGGATTAAATGAACGGGTTGAACTGCTGAATTATATTCCGGATGAAACATTACCGTCATTATATGAAAATTCCGCGGGCTTTGTATTCCCCACTTATTATGAAGGATTCGGCATTCCAATTTTGGAAGCAATGATAAACAGGTCGCCTGTTATGATTGGAAATATCGGCGCGGCTCCTGAGACCGCCGGGGGCTTTGCGGTTGAAGTGTCTCCCTTTTCTGTTGATGAAATAAGCGAAGGCTTAAAACAACTTTTAGAAACTCCAAAAGATCAAATTGAAAAAGCTTTTAATTATGCAAGTAAATTTAATTGGCAAAATAACGCAATGGAGACGCAAAAATTTTACGAGGAAACTTTTAACAAGGCTCGCTGAAATTGTTTCTTTTGCCATCCCGTTCTTCGATTTACTGCCGCAATGCCAAAATGAAATAGGTGATGAAGGGACAGATTTCAATGCTAAGACGATTCCGGCTGTGGTTCCTCTTAATTTTAATCCTGCCGGCGGTAGGATGGTTTAGCCTGAATTCTGCGAAAGAGGATGATTCCGGATGGAAAAATTGGAATCCGTCTGGAAAATCCGCAAATTTCAAAATCAAGCATCGTCCGAAAACTAAAATCCTAACTGGCGCAAAAACGTCATTGCTGATAGTGGCGACTTCGGATTTGCATGGCACTCTGACTTCAACACGTTTGCTGCCCCGGAAACGATCAAGAGGTCTTCTGCACCTGGCTCAGCAACTGAAAAAATTGCGTGAAGATTTTCCGGAACTGATTTTGCTGGATGCCGGAGACACAATCCAGGGAGATCCCTCCAGTTTTTATTTCAGTCATGTTGCTCCTGAAACGTCGCGACCTCTGCCTGTGATTGAGCTGATGAACCGGCTTAAATATGATGCCCTTGCACTTGGAAACCACGATTTCGAACCACCCACGAAAATTTTAAAACAGAATATCGCGCAAGCAAAATTCAGCTGGCTGGCCGCGAATGTAAGTTTTCGTGACGAAAAACAGCCGCTTTTTCCGCCTTATAAAATAATTGAACGTAATGGAGTTCGTGTCGGTATTTTAGGAATGATCACACCCGGAGTTCCGCTCTGGATAGATCCGGAACAGAGGCAAGGACTTAACTTTGACGAAATGCTCACTACAGCAAAAATATGGGTTAAGGTTTTGCGCGAGAAGGAGAAAGTCGATTATTTGATCGGCCTGTTTCATAGTGGTGATAACACACTTTATGATCGTGATGTTGCCTCAACCAGGGAGTTGCCGCATCCAAATGCTGCCGGAATGATTGCCGATTATTTACCGGATTTCGACCTGATTATTTCCGGACACGCACACAGAATCAGCCCCAGGCGCCGCACTGAAAAACTCAAAGGACACCAAACACCACTTGTTTCGCCCGGAACTGCGGCGAAAGGGATGAGTACTATTCTGGTAAATTTTAATGAAAAATCCGGAAACTGGGAAATAGAACGTACGGTTTATGATTATTTAAAAGCTGAGAGCGTTCCGGATCCGAAATTGCTGCTGAGATTGGAACCACGTTTGGAAAAGGTAGAAAAATATTTAGCGGAACCAACAACAGTATTTTTCAAACGCTTTCCGAACAAGACTGAACTTCAGGATTGCGGAATCGGTTTATCTTATTTAGCCGCAAAACAATTGGAAAGCGGAACTCTGTCATTGTTGCCGTGGTGGTGGCGTTGGGAAAAACTGTCCGAAAGTGATTTGGGTCAGCCGCTGCGCAGGGAGCATTTTTTTCGCTGGCTGCCTTATGACAACCGCTTAGTGCTGGCGAAGTTATATGGCCGGCAAATCGAAATAATGCTGGAATCATTCCGACGGAAACAACTTGGCTGGTACGCCCGCAGCAGTACAATTCTCGCGCCCGGAGGATTTGTTGCAAAAATAGCTGATTCCAGCAAAAGACCGCAGTTCAATTTAACAAATTTGGCCGGACAAACTTTGGAGCCGGAAAAAATGTATCGGGTTTGGTTGACGAATTTTCACTGGAACGGTGGTGGTGGTTTGGCTGCAAAGGCCTTGTTGCATTCCTCACAATTATTACGGAAAGAATCTCTGCATTTAAGGGAATTGATTTTTCAGTACCTTAAAAAAACATCCGTGACGCTGCCTGAAAAGTGTGAACTATTCCTCGGAATCCGTACAGGTTCCGCCAGAAAAATTTCTGAGGCTGGACAGTAAACTGAAAGTGTACTACTATTTGCGCTGAATCTTGAATTTCAACTGGAAAAGAAAATGTCTGCAAAAGAAAAAGGTGTCTTCATTTTTGCGAATTGTCTGGACATCAATCAGGATGGTAAAATTGACATGATTTCATTTCTGGATCCTGAAGGACGCGGGATTGCGTTGGCAGTGGATCGTGAAAGCAACGGGATGATGGATCAGATTCATGTGCTCCAGGACATTACGGGTGACGGAAAACTGGACAAGGATGATAAACTTCTGATTGAGCGCGAAGCAAAAAAACTGTTTGAACAGCAGGATTTAAAAGAAGGTCAGTTGAAATTATTCATCGAGGATGCGGATTACGGCTGAAGTTTTCAATCGGATGTTTTACCAACAGTTGGTAAATTTCCACGGATTGGGAGGTGGTTGATATAGCATCCCGCGGGTGCACGGCGATACTTTGTCTCTTTACATCTTCTGGCGCCTTGGTTAAATTTTCGGCTGAGACGATAGTTTGTTATGCCAATTGCCCCGTTTAATTTTTCACTTAAAATAATCTGGTGTTTGCGGTTGCAGGCGCTGACTGTCCAGTAATCTTTGAAACGGCGACATTCGCTGACCTCCGGAAGTTTTTCATAAACATAAATTTCCTGGCCGGAACATCCTGACAGTAATATCAAACCCAATATTGTAACTATTGCAAAAATTTTCAATGTCATGAAAGATACTTGAAATTTATTTTCACGCCGGATCGCCCTTTTTAATTTCTTCCTTTTAAAAACAAAGACAAACATGAAAGCAGACAATCTGAATATCATTTTACACAACATGGCACGTAATCCGAAGGACTGGCGACTTGACGATTTTCATGCACTACACAAAAGTGGAGTGAAGATTTGGATCGGAAATGGCGTATTTGGCTATCATATCGAAAAACCCGAATATCAAGAAATCGGTTTGATTGAATGTTTTAAACTACACCGGCAAATAAAACTTCTGCATGAAAACAAAAAAACTGAAAACTGAAAAGTTGTTCATTTTTTTGCGGCACACCTGAAACCGACGTTGTTGAACGTGCTTGTCGGCAGGGCATCACGCCGCATGGCCGAGCGTAAATATTCTGCGGGGTCGCTCCATGATCCTCCTCGAAGTACTCGATACTTGCCGACTTCCGGACCTTGCGGATTTGTGCTGTTTAGATTTGAATAGATTCCAAACCAGTCATAGACCCACTCCCAGGCGTTTCCATGGATGTCAAAAATTTCATTTGGATTACTCAACTTTTGTGCGGTTGTGTGAATTTTCCCACCTGAATTTTCACGATACCAGGCATAATCCGTCAAAATTTCCACCCCGCCTTCAATCGAATATGCACTCTCATTTTCGGCGCGAGCCGCCATTTCCCATTCCGCTTCTGATGCTAAACGTTTTCCCGCATAGTTGCAGTAATGCCTTGCGGCATACCAAGAAACATGAATTACAGGCTTCAACTCACTCCCTAATTCCGGGACAAGATCATCCGACCAGTTACGAAGATAATTGCCGTCGTGAAATTTGCGGGGAAAGGTGCTTTTTCGTAGAAAAGGATGTTGTGCCACAACCAGCAAAAATTGATAATTTGTCACTTCACATTTGTCTATCCAAAAATCATCCAAATTTACTACGCGTATCGGATGTTCTGAAGGAAGACCCTTTTCACTTCCCATTTTGAAGTTTCCTGACTGAATGAGTATCATTCCGGGCCTTGCTGTTTTTTGGCTGCTTTGGTCAACAAATCCGCAAAGTGTTTCTAAATCCTTTGTTTTAATCATTGTCGCGATTTGTTCTTCCGGAAACAATTTCTTGTCCAGATTTTTCAGCATGTTGATATATGTTTTTAAGATTTCCGCCTCAAAATTTGTCACCCGTTTAATCAATTTTCTTTCATCACGACCGCATCTGTACTCATCTTTCAGACAGTTCAGTTTTTGTCTAATCCAAATTCGGACTGCACCTCGCGCCCTTTGCCTTTCGATTTCATACAACAGTGACGGTTCTGCGTTCAGATAAATTTTTTCAAAAAGAGACGTTTGCGCAATACTAGTTTTTGCGAGTTCCACCAAGGCATCATAGTCTTGACAAAACTTTTTTTGTTCGTCCGGGACAGCAACGCCATAGGTTCTATTTAAGGAACAGGCTTTTGTTTCTACTTTTTTGTTGATGCCCAGTTTTTCTGAAAAAACACGGAAGCGTAATTCTGAAATAGTATGCAGAAGCGGGTAGCGCTCACCTTTTATGGTGTATGCGATGAAATCCGAAATTGCGGATTCCTGAAATTCCTGGGCCAGTTTTTGGAAATTCTGTACCGTGGCCCATACAAGATGGACACTCAAAAAAAATCCCAGTAACAAAAAGAGTTTGCTGAAATGACGACGGCATTTAAGAGATATTTTCAATAATATTTTCATCTTGATGATTAACTGTTTAAAAATAACTGGTAGCTCAGCTGAAACAAAGTAGAATGTGAAATCAACAACCTAACTTGCAAAGTAGTTTAAAAGAAAAGCAAACGATATTCCATCTCTAACAGGAATTCGAATTGCTTATCATTTTGGCAAATTTTTCTAGCAAAACAAAGTCCATGTTTTCGTTAAATTTCCGTAAGTCCGGCTGGCTGAAGCGGTATTTATTTTTCAGAGCCACCAATGCATTTACGCTGACGGAGCCTTATCTGGGCTTTAGAGAGGACAATTTAGGAGTAGAAAATTTTGATGACTGTCTCTATGCGGAGGTCAAAGAAAATGGAATTCTTTTCGGCTGTCCTGTTATTTCACCTCATTTACAGGATTTAGCAAAGAAACTGAATTTTCCCAAACAGCAGGGCGGAACTATTTTACTTTATCTGGAAACACTTTTCTCTGTTAGCTTATTCGAAAATGAAAGCTTGACTTCAGACGGCGGGGAAGCGGATTCAATAACTTATCAAACGCGCTTGCTGAAAATCATTTTACTGGTCTTACAGTATCATTTGCCAAGAAGCTACTACAACATTCCACAGGAGCTTCCGCTGGCGGAATTGCTGGAACAGAACGATACCTTGAATGGTGCATTGATACAATTGGAGGTTGTGCTTTTGGACACAGTGACCTTGCAGGGTTATTCATCTCTGGGCAACCGTCAAAATAATTTTGCCTTTTCAAAACTATATTTCTTTTTGTTGTGGGCAAGAGAAAATGCCGGTAGTGACATCTCAGCTCCAGAGTCATATCTGGAATTGGATCAGAAATTACGGGAGGAAATGATCTTTATTTTTGCCGCGCTGATTTGGGCCGATGATTATGTAGATAGTACGGAAGAAAAGGTAATTGAAAATTACATTGAACAAACCGGACTTCAGCAATCAAAACAGAATGAACTCACGCAGCGTATTCGTAAACCGGTTAAAATAGCGGATCTTCATTGTTCTTTTACGGCAGTAATCCTTGGCAGTTACCTGGTGGAACAATTGATTTTGCTTTCATTGATTGATAATCAGGAGGCCTGGCAGGAACGGGAACTTATTGAAAAAATTTCCCTGCAATTAGGACTCTCTTTAGAAAAACTGGAACAGTTATACGGTACAGTGGCAGAATTTTTTTCTGTTCATAATGAGCGTCTTGAATTCTTGAAAAACAATGCTGCAGTACATCAATTTCAAGATTATATGAACGATAAGGTTGTGAAGATAGTTCGAAAAAACGTTGGTAATATTATGAATGAAATCAAGGAAACTAAAGAACTTTCTGAGTTGCTGGTTAAGGCAACCACAAAGCCGTTGACTGCGAGGGAAAAAGAAAAAGTGCGCGAACAGTTGATGGATGTTGCCCGCTCAATTCCGGCATTGGCAATTTTTGCCCTGCCGGGCGGAGGTCTGCTTTTGCCTGTGCTGATCAAAGTTCTGCCATTCAACATTCTCCCAAGTTCATTTCAGGATGAACCGGAATCCTCTCAATAATTAGCTCAATGTCCAGCCGTTTTTGGTTTCTTGTTTACAACCTTTTTGTTCTTCCCCTGCTCTTTGGAATCATTAAATTATTTGCATTTAGCAAAGCAAATATCAGGGAGAGCTTCGAAAAACGGGAAGGCTTGTGGGATCGTTTGGCAGATGCTGTTTCAGAACGGGACTGGCAAAAACCTTTGCTCTGGCTGCATGTCGCAAGTGCCGGTGAATTTTTGCAGGCGCAACCTGTAATCGCCCGCTGTGTTGCAGAAGGTGCGGAATGTGTACTGACCTACAGTTCAATCAATGCTTACCGTTGGCTTGAACGCCCGCAGCAAACCAAAATTCCGGGATTACTCGCCACCGAATTTTTGCCACCCGACACCATTTGGAACGCAAGGCGTTTACTTGGTTTGCTCCTGCCATCACGTTTGGTCTGGGTCAGTTACGATTTGTGGCCAAATTTAGTTTGGGAGGCATATTCTCAAAAAATTCCACAATCACTAATTTCCGGAATTGTTCATGCAGATTCCAGACGTACCGGAAACTTTATCGGCCGCTCATTTTACCATTCACTTTATATTTGTTTGGAACATATTTTGACGGTTTCGGAATCTGACCGACGAAGGGTGCTGTCAGCAATTCCGGAACATCCTAAAGTCGAAGTTATGGGTGATACGCGCTGTGACAGCGTTCTGGAACGCAGGGATCGTTTGTCATTACAGGAACTTCCACCTGCCGCAAAAGACGGTTTTGTTTTTGTTGCCGGCAGTACTTGGCCTCCGGACGAAGCATGTATTTTTCCAGGACTGAAAGAAGCATTGACTGAATTTCCGGAATTGTTTTTGATTCTTGCGCCACATGAACCCACCGAAGAACATTTGAAAAACGCGGAAAACTATTTTGACGGAATTCCGATAGCACGCTGGTCCAAAGTCTCCGAGGCGGCGAAGGATGTTCGAATCCTGCTGATAGATTCTGTTGGGATTTTGGCAGGATTGTATCGTTGCGCAAAGATGGCCTACGTGGGTGGCGCATTTACAACTGGTGTGCATAATATTCTGGAGCCTGTTGCTATGGGCGCCACTGTTGCCTTTGGTCCGAAACACGATAATTCATCAGAGGCACTACAGATGCTGGAACAAAAATTAGTTAGCAGCGTGAACCATTCTGCTGAATTCCGGAATTTGCTCTTTGAATTATTGGCAGATCAGGAACGCTGTCTAGAATTAGGCCGTCAATCTCGCGCATTTGTTGAGAGTCAAGCTGGAGCAGCAGACCGTTGCGTTCCATTGTTGATGGCAGATCTGTCTTAGTTTGTTCAGATTTCATTTTCCACCTAAGCATTCATTCCAGTGTATCCCACATTTTCCTGCATAAAACCAATGCGCCTACTCGGTTTGCGCCGGCTTCTTTGACACAGCGTGCGGCCACGTTAAGAGTGGAACCGGTTGTCATAACATCATCCAGCAACAAAATATTTTTATTACGCACATCCGGTGAAGCAGAAAAAGCGTCATCCAAATTGACTAGTCTCTCTGCCAAAGACAGTTCCGTTTGAGGTCGAGTGGCACGTATTCGTCGCAACCAATGCACTTGGATTTCAGGAAAATTCGCCTCCATATTTTTCTGAAAATGGTGCGCCAAAAGCAGAGATTGATTGAATCCGCGTTTTCGCAGTCGTGTAGAATGAAGAGGAATCGGAATGAGAGAATCATATCTTTCCAGCCACGTGCTGTTTTGAAAACTGAGGGCTAACAGCCGACCTAAGAGCGGAGATAAATGTTCCTGTCCAAAAAACTTCAGTTGCAAAATCCAATGCCGAATTGTTTCATTGTAGGCAAATCCGCTTCGGGACTCATCCAAATCCCAAATGTCGTCCAAACATTCCTCACAACGTAAGCGATTTGGTTCTGCAGTACGGTTTCCGCATTGCAGGCAATGATATACCGGATCGGTCCAAGGGAGCTCAATCAGGCAATTTTTACAGAGAAATGGAGAAGCAGGTTCGTGGTAAGTTTTACCGCCCAGTACCTTGCTGCATTTCCAGCAAAGCGGCGGGAGCAATTGACGCATCCACCTCAACCATCCTGGCTGTGGAGATGGATGAATGAGAGATTGAACGAATTCGTTCATTCAAATTTCAGGGAAATGACAACTTTATTTGAATGTATCAACATCTATTTTCGGATGAAAAGTTATTTTTTTAGAGTAGATTTACCATAAAACCGTGGGCCACTCCCTCACCTTCATTTTTCAGGCAATGTGCGACATCGGTTCGGAAACGCAGAGTTTCTCCTGTACAAATAGATTCTGTTTCGCCGCCAACATTTACGCTCAAACTTCCGCTGCAGAGAGTCACACATTCGATACTTCCAGCGCCATGTGCCTCGGAAATCAATTCCGCTCCCGATTCTGCGGTAAACTCATACCACTGCACGGTAGATACTGTGCTGAGTGTTCCAAGGATCCTCAAACGAAATTGATTGTCTTCGCTGGTCACTTCCGGAGTGGCATTCGGGCTTAATTTTTCAAAAACCTTTGTTCCTTCCTTGACCGAAAGGACATCCTCTAATGGACTTTCCAGAGCTTTGGTAATGCGCCAAATTGTCGCTAAAGTCGGATTGCTGCGGTCTCGTTCAATCTGGGAAAGTATTGATTTTGACACACCGGATTTGTTCGCCAACTGCTCCAGAGTAAGATTGTTCTGTAGTCTTAAACGTTGAATTTCCTTGCCGACTTTAGGAGGCGCGGCCAGAATTGAAATGTTTGCTTGCATGAATTCTCTGAGATGATTAAATTGAAAGATTAAGTGTTATTATGTATTTTTTGCTTGCATGATGAGCATAAAATGATATATTCATTTTATTGGAATTTTGTTTAATATAATAAACCTGTCCACTATTTGAGTATAAACTAAAAATTAAGACATTAGCCAGACAAAAAAAAGGAGAGTTATGGGAGTAGTCGTTGAAATCCCTTCAGCATTAAAACAGTATGTAAATAATCAGGATGAAGTAGAGGTCCAGGGCAGTTCAATTGAGGAGGCATTTGGTGCCTTGTGCTCGAAGCATACGGAACTGAAAAAAAATCTGTTTGATGAGAACGGGCAAATTCGCAGTTTTATCAATGTTTATCTGAACGACGATGACATTCGTTATGCAGACGGCATTAAAAGCGAGGTTCAGGACGGAGACACCATTCAGATTGTTCCGTCAATAGCCGGCGGCTGCTAGAATGAAAATGAAAGTGAAATGGGGTTACAATGAGTTTAAATAAAGAAGAAATAAATCGCTATAGCCGACACCTGACTTTACCTGAAGTTGGGATGTCCGGTCAATTGGAATTGAAAGAATCCAGAG
Source organism: SAR324 cluster bacterium (assembly GCA_016764995.1). Taxonomy (GTDB): domain Bacteria; phylum SAR324; class SAR324; order SAR324; family NAC60-12; genus Arctic96AD-7. The sequence goes on from JAESQU010000103.1 coordinate 10,659, forward strand.
TGCTGATGATTGGAGCAGGTGGACTTGGTTCTCCGCTGGGCATGTATTTAGGTGCAGTCGGAGTCGGTAAAATCGGAGTGGTTGATTTCGACGTAGTTGATCATACCAATTTACATCGTCAAATCGCACATACAACCGCAGACGAAGGTCGTCCAAAGGTTGAATCGCTGCGAGATACTATTTTGGCGGGAAACCCCAATATTGAGGTCGAAATCCACGATATGCGTTTGGAGCGAGATAATGTGCTCGAATTGTTCAGTGAATATGACATCATCGCGGATGGTTCAGACAATTTTGAGACACGTTACTTAATCAACGATGCCGCGTATTTTACAAAAAAACCGCTGGTTTCCGCTTCCATTTTTCGCTTTCAAGGGCAAATCACTGTCTTTTCTCCGGAATCCGGAGGGCCATGTTATCGTTGCCTTTATTCAGAACCACCTCCTGCTGCGTTGGTTCCGAGTTGAGCAGTCGCAGGTGTCCTGGGCGTGCTCCCGGGCGTAGTTGGTTTGATTCAAGCCACAGAAGTAATAAAGTTGATTTTAGCTGGAGGCGCACCTTTGATTGGGCGCTTATTGCTTTACGATGCAATGAAAATGAATTTCAAAGAGGTGCGTGTCCGTAAAGACCCGGAATGTGTCCTCTGCGGAGATAATCCCAGCGTAATAGAGTTGATTGATTACAAAGCCTTTTGCGATGTTCCTCTTCCCGGAGAGGAAATTTCGGAAGAGCTTGATGAGGAGGAGTATGAACTTTCTCCACAGGATTTTAAAGACGCCATGGATCAAGATCCATCAGCGGTTTTGGTAGATGTCCGTGAACCACATGAATGGGATATTTGCCATATTGAAGGCGCACAGTTGCTTCCACTAAGTAGTTTTGATCCTGTCAAATCCGGATTGGGTCCGGATGATTCCATTTATCTTTATTGTTACAAAGGTAAACGTGGCATGTATGCGCTCAAAGAACTAAAAAATGCCGGTTTCAAAAAGCTTAAAAATTTGAGCGGCGGCATAGACCTCTGGGCGGAAGAAGTCGATTCAGATATGCCACAGTACTAACCGGAAGGCGGACATTCCTGTCCGCCAACCTCCCAATTTAAACTCACTTTTTTCTCGAACCAGATGGTGATTCCAGCAAACATTTTAGCAGAGTGTCATGAACACGGTGTGGAAGCATATCCGGAAGAAACATGTGGTTTTGTCGTGGGTAACAAAGATGAAACTGATTCATTGGAAACCGTGTACCCGATGCGCAATATCATGAATGAATTGCATGAAGAAGACCCGGAACAGTATCCGCGCACAGGACGTGACGGCTACATGATCGATCCTCGCGAACACATGAAATTGGAACGCTCTCTGAAAAAAGAAGGAAAGCAGATCAAGGTCATTTACCACAGCCATCCGGATGTGGGTGCGTATTTTTCGGAAAAAGATAAGGAAGACGCGCTTTGGAATGAAAAGGCACGCTATCCAGGAATTACTTTTTTAGTTTGCGCAACAAATAAAGGAAAACCCGGAGATGCGATTTTGGCCGATTTCAATACCGATGCAGGAGATTTTGACATCACCCAAATTCCAGCAAATAATTCAGCTTCATCTTCCGGATTGCTGGGTGGTGCTTTCGGAGTCACCGGAATTTTACCGACAGTGGATTTTATTCATGAATGGAAAAACGGAGAGCGTGAACTCGAATATGGATATTTTCGTTTTGTGCCACATAAAAAAATAAAGATACTTCAAACCGAATTAGGCGCCCGCCATCAAGTTCGGCATACACTCGCATATTGTTCCGGCCGTGCCGCTTTACTGGAATTGCTGGCCTATTTGCAGGACTCGCGTCCTCAAACCAAACTGCATCTTGCCTCCACAGAATCATTTCTGCTGGATGCCTTGAAATCTCTGGAAATTTCTTACTCTCCATTTCATTTTAACAAGCTCCCGGAGGCAGAAATATTTTCGGCAAAAGAGGGTGATGTTATTTTGCTTGCGCCGGAAAATCCGGAAAGTTTTGTTAACGAAAACACGGAGTGGATTGAAAATTTCAAACGGCTCCGGGTGCCCGTAATTATTTTTGGAGAGCTTAATTCGGAATTCCGGCAACCGGGTTTTAAAAGAGACTGGCCGATTGGCCTGACCTATTGGGTCGCCGATTTCAGTCTTCCGGAAAGCAAGGCACTTCCATCCGGAATCCAGGGCGGTGTTATCATGAGCAACAACGACCGTCAAATGGCAGAATTAGCAGAATTGCGGAAACGGCGCGGCGCGGTTCTATCTGCACGCGATGCAGCTAATTTTTGCGAAAATTTTGCGAAAATTTCTGAAGAATCTCAGAGCCTTTCCGGAAATTCCGGAAAATCGGCATCCAACACAACTTCCGCTCCGGAAGCTGCTGTGGTGAGACAACTTTGTGAATGGGAACACGCCGCTGCCGGACTGCTCTTTCCTTCTGGAATGGCGGCGATAATGGCTGTGCTGACTTTGTTGCGGAAGAAAGACAAACCACGTTTGATCGTCATCGGTTTACTTTACAGCGATACCTATTCCTTACTGATAGATTCAGGAAAGTCGTCAACATGGGACGCAGTATTTTTAGGTCTGCATGAATTAGATCGTTTGCCGGAAGTTTTGACGAAAGATACCGCAATGGTCATCACGGAAACGATTACCAATCCCCTCTGCGGTGTTCCGGATTTGGAACGTATCGGGAAATTAACGAATGCGCTAGGTGTCCCGTTTGTAGTGGACAATACTTTGGCCTCACCGGCGAATTGCCGTCCCATCGATTGGGGCGCGGATTACGTGATTCACAGTACAACCAAATATCTGAATGGCACCAACGATCATGCGGGTGGCTCGGTTCTGGTGAAATGTCCGGAAAACGCGATTGCCTTAAAGAATTTTCAGGAAAATTGGGGGCTGGAAATTTCTCCACTTGAAGCGGAGGTGTTATGGAATCGGATGCAGGATTTTGAAGAACGCATGAAGCGCTTCAACGAAAACAGTCTGGCGGTCGCTAATTATATGGAAGAGCATTCCGAGGTCGCCCGCGTTTATTATGCTTTTTCGCCAAGCGACGTTTCCTGTACGTCTGCACCGAAACTTCTTTCCGGAAACGGCGGCGTAGTAAGTTTTGTGCTGAAAAATGATTCTGAAGAAAATTTACGGAGATTTTATGACGGCGAATTTTCTTCCATCCTCAAGGCGCCTACTTTGGGTTCGAATCAAACTCTTGTTTGCCCATATCCGCTGTTGACGCACTATCACGCCAGCGACGAAGAACTCAGGGAAATTGAACTTCCACGCTATCTGATCCGGATTGCAGCAGGTTGTGAAAACGAAATTGAGCCAATTTTGGCAGATTTGGAATCTGCCTTATTGCGGACTACTCGCTAAGATAATCAACTACGATGGAACTGGAACACAAACCGCGCATCGTATCAATTACCGGCAAATGATTGGGATGAGATACGTATGCCGCCAAACCCGCTTTATCATCAAAGTGAGTGGTCAGTACGATGTCATAGGCTCGCTCTGATTTATTGAAATCTAGACCAACCTCTATCAGCCCTAAAGTTTCAATTTTTCCCTCCAAACCCCTCAAAGTTGAAACCGCCAGATCCAAATTTTCCGGATTGTTTTCCTTGAGTTTGAACATCACAATATGCTTGATCATTTTTCCTCCTTTGTTTCTAAAATCAAACGATGGTAGCGCTTTTTACCTGCTCTCAGCAGAATTTCACCATCCTGCAAATCCGTTTCTCCAAGGCAATAATCCGGATTATCAATCCGCAAATCATTTACATAAACACCACCTTGTGCTTGTAAACGACGCGCTTCACTTTTTGATTTGCAAAGTCCTGTTTGCTGAAAAATATCAAAAATTCCGAGTCCCGCAGTGAATTTTGTCGCAGCAATTTTTGTGCTCGGAACATTAGATTTGTCACTGTTTAGAACTCCGGAATTTCCAGAAAAAAGTGCTTGCGCCGCCTGTTGAGCTTGGAGAGCGGATTCTTTTCCATGTATGAGAGCAGTTGTTTCAAAAGCCAGCCGCTGTTTTGCTTCTCGGATATCCGCACCTTGAAGTCGGCCAAGTTCCCGAACCTCATCCATGGGTAGAAAAGTAAATAATGCCAGAAATTTTTCAACATCAGTATCTTCTGTATTGACCCAATACTGATAGTATTCGTAGGCAGAAGTGCGTTTCGGATCAAGCCAGAGTGCGCCTTTTTCCGTTTTACCCATCTTTTTTCCGGATGATGTAGTCAGGAGAGGATAAGTCCAGCCGAAGGCGTCTTTACGTTCCACGCGCCGTATCAAATCTGTTCCTGAAATAATATTTGCCCACTGATCGTCTCCACTCATTTGCAGTCTGCAATCATAACGTCGATTCAGTTCCAGAAAATCATAGGCCTGCAAAAGCTGATAATTGAATTCCAAAAAACTTAAACCGGATTCCAGTCTAACTTTGTAAGTTTCAAAAGAGAGCATCCGGTTGACCGAAAAATGCTTGCCAATGTCCCGCAGGAAATCAATATAATTTAAATCCCGCAACCACTCAGAATTATTGACGAGAATTCCGTCTCCA
>JAESQU010000006.1 GCA_016764995.1 SAR324 cluster bacterium
GTGCAGTCCTGGCATGGGCCGGCATGTTTTTGTGGAAACGAATCTCCAGTCTTTCCGCGATTACCATGCTGGCAATCCTTCCGTGGTTATTTCTGCTTATTCCCTGGTTACAAAATGAACCCCCTGTTTGGACTGTGTTTTTCCTTTTTCTTCTGTTATCATCACTGCTGATCTTCAAGCATCGTGAAAATATTCAGCGGCTGCTAAAAGGACAGGAAGGGCAGTTGAGTTCCACTAAAAAATCCTGAGAAAAATCTTTCAAAAACACCATTCATGAATCCACTCGCTCCTTTCTTGTTTTTCTTTGGCAAAGATATGTTCCGGCACATAATCCTCTTTTCCGGAATTTCAATCATTGCCTGGTTCTTAACTCTCGGCGGATTTGTTTGGGGCGGCTATTTGTTGTGGATTTCACTTATTTTAATTGCCACATTAATCATTTGGCGGGCAGGTGATTTTTTCTCTCCGGCAGCGACTTATATCCAGAATAAACACGATATCCCGCAATCGATTAAAGCTGCGGTCATCGACGCGATCGCGAGTTCGTTCCCAGAATTTTGCGTTGCCATTATTGCTGTGATTGTGATTGGACGTGCCGAGGTTGGAATTTCCACTATTGTAGGATCCGCACTCTATAATGTACTTGTTATTCCTGCGGCTGCTGGATTGGTCGCTGCCAGTCCAATGGTTATCAGTCGTGAGGTTGTCTGGCGTGACAATATTTATTATCTTGGAGTGGTACTTTTGCTAGGCGCGATGCTCTGGATGTTTCCAAATGAGTGGGGTGCGGGTGTTGCTGTCTTGTTTTTGGTGGCTTATGTAGGTTATGTTTTTCTTCTTCAACGGGATTTCAAAAAAGCAAAAAAACAAAAAGCGGATGCACAGGAAATTGATATATTGGAAATTAAGACTGAAGATGATGATGAGCTGCACTTAACCTCCGAAAAAAAGGCGTGGATGTGGATTGCCGGCATGATGTTTGTAATGGGTGGAGCATCTCACCTGCTAGTTGAAGCTTCACTTGCTCTCGGTGACATGTTGGGAATTGACGGAGTTATCATGGGCTTTGTCGTGATTGCCGCGGGCACATCCGTTCCGGATACAGCCCTCTCGGTAATCAGCGCTAAAAAAGGACAATACGACGCCGCCATTTCAAACGTATTCGGCAGTAACATTTTCGACATCTGCATTTGTTTAAGTATCCCTATATTACTCGCACTCGCCATAAATGGAGAACCTACCAGTATTGATCTGCCGCAATTGGGACTGATCTGGAGCCTGATTGGCGCCACCTTCTTAGCCGTCTATTTCTTCTGGAGTAATAATTACACTCTCACCAAATTAAAAGCAGGTTTGATGGGGATGCTCTACTTCCTCATCATTTTAATCTCCTTTACGTTTTAATTTGTAAAGAATGGTTCGTTGTTAGAACCGCTAAAAACGATTTCACTTAGAGGTTTGCGAGTGCGTGGAGCAAGCTCTCTCTCTCGTAATTCTTCCGGAATTGCTTCCAAATCAACCTGATACCCCAGTGCCAGCATGGTGACTGTAGCATGAGTTTCAGGAATTCCAAAAAGTTCCCGTGCCGACTCAACTGAGAAACCCGCCATTAGGTGCGCCTGCAAGCCGAGCATCGTGGACTGGTTTAGCAGATTACCGAGCGCCAGTCCAACATCGTGTGAGGCGTCTCTGTTGGGCTTGCCGTTATGGGAAAAATTGAGCTCCGTAAAAGCAAGTATCAGGAAGGACGCTTTAGCAGCCCAATCTTTGTTTCCGGGCATGAGGCATTCGCTAAGCTTTTCGAAAGTTTCCGGATTTTCTTGCGTCCCGACAATGAATGACCACGGCTGAGCGTTAAAACACGAAGGCGCCCAGCGGGCAGCTTCTAGTATTTGACGGAGATGTTCATTTGAAACAGGAGTCTCAGCAAAGATTCGGGGACTCCAACGCTTGTAAATTGATTCAATGAGAGGGATGTCGGTTACTGCGGTTTTTTCCATAAAATTTTTTCAGAAGTGATTTAGTTTAATTCAAAGAGTAGAAACTCACTGGACTTGGAGGCACGAATCTTCAAGACGCTTTCCTCACTGACAGCTACGCCGTCTCCGGCTTGCATTTCAATTCCGTTCAGTAGAAGTTCACCTTTCACCATCTGCAACCACGCATGTCTGCTTGACTCCAGCGGGTGTTCAATTTCCTGATCGTCATTTAAAATGCCCATAAAGAGCAGTGCGTCGGCGTGCATTGTTAGAGCGCCACCTTTTCCTACCGGCGCAGCCAGCAATCCCAACTTTCCGGGTTCAACTACATCACGCACAAATTTCTGCGTGTACTCGGGCACAATTCCGTTTTTTTCCGGTTCAATCCAAATCTGCAGCACATGAGCTTCTTCTGTATCTGAGGCGTTATATTCACTGTGCTGTATTCCGGTTCCCGCGCTCATGTGCTGTATTTCACCCGGACGGATCACGTCGCGATTACCCATGCTGTCTTTGTGCTCAAGCGCACCGGAAATCATGTAAGTGATAATTTCCATGTCTTGATGACCGTGAGTCGGAAAACCGCGGGCTGGAGCGATCTTGTCTTCATTGATCACTCGCAAGTTACGGAAGCCCATGAATCTTGGATCGTAGTAATTGCCAAACGAAAAGCTGGGACGTGCTTCCAACCAGTTAAATTGCACATGACCGCGCTCTTCGGATTTTCGAATGTTAAGCATTTTTACTTCCCACACTTAGATTGATGCTGAAGACACTGCAAGCAAAATCAAACTCCAAAATTTGCTGCCAGGCCAAGATAAAAAACAACTTCACTCAACTGCTGAGTTGCACCAAGGCAATCCCCGGTGACTCCGCCAAGTTTTCTTTTGAAATAAATCATTAAAACCCACCAGACAATCACGACCGCCAGCAATCCAGGCCAAACTTGAATACCGATAAAAAACAGTGGGAGTAAGCCGAAAGCACCATTTACAATTAAATCAACTCCGGATAGTTCTGTCATTGATCCGGATTTGCTTTTTGCCGCAACCTGAACATAGTCTGCAAAACGGAGCTGTGAAATCGAAACAAAGCGGCTCAAGGCATGACCCGCCAACCAAACCCAGGGTAAAATTTCCGTTTCAATTTGTAGAAGCGCAAAAAATTTCAACAGTACCAAAAACACTAAACCCAGTGCGCCGTATGTTCCAATCCGGGAATCCTTCATGATCCGGAGTCTTTCTTCCGGAGTCCATCCGCCGCCGAGACCGTCGCAAGTATCTGCAAATCCGTCTTCGTGTAAGGCACCTGTCAGCAAAACCGCGGCAATCATTCCCAGCAAAACCGCAATCTGCAAAGTCACTTCCGGAAACGTCCATGACAAATCAGAGAAAAGCATTTGCGCAAGCAGCCAAACTCCCGCACAAACACCTCCCACAAACCAGCCCACAAGAGAAAAATAACGTGAGCAATGGGAAGTCTCTGCTGAAAACCAACTCGATGGTAACGGAATCCTACTATAAAAAATGATGGCTCCGGCGATACACCTCATTTCCCGGACAAATTTATTCTCCATCAGAACGGTCACTAACACCTGCGGATTCAAAGGATGCCATTTCATTCAGAAACGCGACTGCCGACTGCAAAAGCGGATACGCTACTGCAGCACCTGTTCCTTCGCCCAAACGCATTCCTAGCGAAATCAATGGTTCTGCATCCAAATATTTCAACATTGCCGCGTGTCCCCGTTCATCAGACTGATGGGTAAAAACAGCATATTGCTGAATTTCCGGAACTAATCTGGAAGCAGCAAGAAAAGCAGACGTTGCGATAAAACCGTCAATCAGTAAAATACGCCCCAAAACCGCCGATTCCAGCATTGCACCGACCATCATCGCAATTTCGAAACCTCCAAAAGTTGCCAATACTTCCTGCGGTTCCACAATTTCCTTATGCAGATCAAGCGCTTTTTGAAGAATTTCCCTTTTGCGTACAAGTCCGGAATCATCAAGTCCTGTTCCTTTTCCAACACAGTCTTCAAGTGGAAGTCCTGTTAAACGCTGCATCAACGCCGCCGCAGAGGAGGTATTGCCGATTCCCATTTCACCAAAACCAATCACGTTACATTCTGCCTCGGGAAGCGTTCGACTCAGTTCCGCGCCTTTGCTAAAAGCTTGCTCACATTCTGCTTTACTCATTGCGGATTGTTGAGCAAAGTTTTTTGTTCCACGTCCTATTTTTGCCGCAACCAAGTCCGGATTTTCCGGAAAATCTGCTTTTACACCTGCATCCACCACGTGCAGACTAATGCTGTGTTGTCTGCAAAAAACATTGATAGCCGCACCGCCCTGAAGAAAATTGAGTACCATCTGCGCGGTTACTTCTTGAGGAAATGGACTCACTCCTTCTTCCGTAATTCCGTGGTCTCCGGCAAAAACTAAAATGCTCGGATTCCTAAGTACTGGAGACAGTGTGTTTTGAATTCGGCCCACCTGTAAAGCCAGAGATTCCAATTTTCCCAGTGATCCTGGAGGTTTTGTTTTGGTGTCAATTTTTTGCTGCAACTCGTCATTAATTATTGTTGATAAAGGTAGAATTGAATAAGAATTCATGTTAATTTCTGCCAAAATAAGTAGCTTTCGAAAAGTTAATTTTATAGACGTATTCAGTATATATTTATTGCTCAATCAATCAATCTCATTCTTAGAGTAAACCCGTAGCAAGCAGAATTGAGTAGATTTTTTACTCAATTTAAATGCGTAAAACTTGAAATTTTGCCGAAAAAACCTAAGCATAAAATTCTTTTGCTACTCACATAAAACGAAAATACGGCTTCCACAAAAAATGAAAGGTACGTTATGAAAATTTGGCTCAAAAACCCCCTCAGCATTCTTGCGGAAAATGCAGAAGGTGGAATTCTACTGGAAGGAACACGCATCGCTGAACTGGTTCCCTCAGGGAAACAACCTTCAGCTGAATATGATTCCGTTTTTGATGCCGGTAGTCATGTTATCCTTCCGGGACTGATTAACCTGCATCACCATTTCTTCCAAACTCTCACTCGCGTTTATCCACAAGCACTGAACAAGAAATTATTCCCGTGGCTCAAAACGCTTTATCCGCTTTGGGCCGGATTGACACCGGAAGCAGTGCGAATGGCCACACGCCTTGCGCTGGCTGAATTACTGCTTTCCGGATGTACCACTGCATCCGATCAGCATTATGTTTTTCCCGCAGGACTGGAAAAAGCCATAGACCTGCAAGTGGAAGAGGCAAACAATTTGGGAATACGCGTGGTGCTCTGTCGAGGCTCCATGGATCGCTCAGAAAAAGACGGAGGATTGCCGCCGGATTCAGTCGTGCAGACATGTGATGAAATCTTGGCAGACAGCGAACGCCTGATTCACCTGTATCATAATCCCGAGGAAGGGGCCATGACTCAAATCGCACTCGCTCCATGTTCACCGTTTTCGGTTTCGGAAACAGTAATGCGTGAAAGCGCAAAGCTGGCAAAAAAGCATAACGTTCTACTGCACACTCATCTTGCTGAAACAGAAGATGAAAATCGTTTTTGCCTGGAAAACATCGGCTGCCGACCTTTGGATTATTTGGAAAGGGTCGGCTGGTTAAATAACCGAACATGGCTGGCACACGGAATTCATTTTACGAATGAAGAAATTCTGAAACTCTCTGTAGCAAAAACCGGAATCTCACATTGTCCTTCTTCAAACATGGTGCTCTCTTCCGGAGTCTGCCGTGTTTCGGAATTGGAAAAGGCCAGAGTCGCGGTTGGACTTGGAGTCGACGGTTCTGCCTCAAATGACTGCTCAAATTTAATACAGGAAGTCAGGCAGGCATTTTTACTTCAACGTCTGCATAACGGTTCTAATGTCACCCATTTGGACGCATTACGCTGGGCAACAGAAGGTGGAGCAAATGTTTTGGGGCGTCCGGAACTGGGCAAAATAGCTGAAGGAATGCAGGCAGATTTGGCTCTTTTTAAACTAGACGAATTGCGTTTTTCCGGAAACGGAGATCCTCTGGCCGCACTCGTCATCTGCGGAGCTCACCATGCAGATCGGGTGATGGTTGCCGGGAAATGGATTGTAGAGAACAGCCGGATTCCCGGACTTGATTTAGAGCAACTCCAGGCGCAACACCAACAGGAAGCAAAACGGCTGCTTACGAAATGAGTTCAGACTGTAAAATCCAAGAAATAATCTATGTTTAATCGTCTGGAATAAAACACGGAAATTAAAATATGTCATTCCGGACTCAGCGAAACGCTGACCCAAATCCAGTGGTGCTTTTTCAAATCTTGTCCTTCGTCCTGACGCTTTAGCATTTATCCAAACAGAGCCAACACATTTTTAGGAGGTCGTCCGATCACCGCGCCTTTAGCAGAAAGCACAATCGGTCTTTCAATTAAAACCGGATTCTCTGTCAGAATTGTCAGCCACTCTTCAAGAGTCAAATCATCAGTGGCGGAAATCCCCAACTCTTTTGCTTTTTCCTCCTTGAATCGTATTAACTCTGTCGGCTGAATATTCAATTTCTGAATTATCTCTGCAAGTTCTTCTTTTGAAGGCGGATTCTTCAAATACTCAATAATATTTGGTTCAACACCTTTATTGTTTAAAATCTCCAGCGTCGCCCTGCATTTACTGCACTTGGGGTTGTGGTAGATGGTGTATGTCATATGTTTATTTTATTGCAATGTCATAAATACGATATAGTTAAGAAATAACTTTTTCGGCAAGTAATGTTTGTTGACTGTATTTTTAATAAAATAAATTCAAAAGACTTCCTTGTGACTCCCCACAC
>JAESQU010000104.1 GCA_016764995.1 SAR324 cluster bacterium
ACAATTCTGCCGGTGTCATTTCAGCTAGGTTTTGATCGTAGTTTCGTTGAGACTGTGAATGCTTACCAATGTCTCCGGCCAACTCCAGTGACGTCCTGGCAGCCGCAATCCTTGCACTGGCCGGTGCATCAGTATCCTCCATCACTTCTTTCAGTGTCTGAACAGCCGTAGACGCAAGCTCGGTTTGGTAAACCTTGTTTCGCTCTTGCCGGATTTTGGCTATAATTTTTGGTGATTGTGTCAGATTAAAAGCACTCTGCCTAGGTGCCGTAAAGCCAGCAAGGCGTGCTGCTTCAGTACGACCTTTGCCCTGATGGACGAGGTAAAAAATAAAACTGCTCTGTCTGTCAGATATTTGTACTTGGCCCATATATTTACCTTTATAAATGGTTAATCATATAAGGGTATTTTATATCTGTTAGCAACAAATGAACAGTCGAAAACAGATAAAACAGGTGGGGGATACGGTGGGGGACAATTTATTAATTAGGAATAAATACGTATTAAAAACTGATTAAGTTATTGTTTTTATTAGTTTTAAAGCAGGCAAACATGGAGCGAGAAACGGGATTCGAACCCGCGACCTCAACCTTGGCAAGGTTGCGCTCTACCAACTGAGCTATTCTCGCTTTTGTGGAATGACCATTCATTTTATTTGAAGAAACCTACGACAGTCAAACTATTTTTGTTATGCGGAGTGTCGCAATAAATAATTATGTAATAGTGCATGATATTTGCACTTTAACTTTAGGGTTACACAAAGAATTAAGCTTGATAGAAGGCTAAGTTTCTTTGATAATTAAATAGTTCACATTTCCTGCAAATCAGTTGAAAGTTTTTCCGCAAAAAACAAAGCATCTATGAATCATAAAGTTTTACAAATAATAATTAGCTGCTTTGTGGCATTTTTATCCACTATTGCCTTCGTGACAAGTATTGAGGCAGCCTCACCTTCTTACCAACCTGCCCCACTCCGTAATCAGGCTTTGATGTTTGAGACGAGCGGTTCCGGCATCCAGAAAATCAAGTTGGATGCGCCTTTAAAAAAACGGACTTCTGCGAAAAAACAACTACTTAGCAAAACTCTTTACCGAAATAAATTTTGGAAAGTAGAAGGTGAGCAGTATGACATTCCGCTCCGTTATACTTCAAAAGTCAAAAGAATAATCCGGAGGCTTTCATCAAAAAAACGCAAGCAAATGATTACGGGAATACGTCGCTCAGGCAAATATATTCCAATGATCACCAGAATGCTGCGTGAAGAAGGAATGCCGCTGGATCTGGTTTACATGGTTCCGGCTGAAAGCAATTTCAATGTGAGTTCGCGGTCCAAAAAAAGTGCTGTAGGTTTATGGCAATTTATCGCGTCAACAGGACGGATATATGGTTTAAAAATCAATCGCTGGATTGATGAACGCCGTGATCCGGTACTGTCGACAAAAGCTGCAATTACCTACCTTAAACATCTTTACGGTATTTTTGGTGATTGGGAATTGGCAATGGCTGCTTACAACACAGGCGAAGGGCGTGTCAAAAGAGCAATTAAAAGGGCGAAACGACAAGGAAAAAAGCATAGTTTTTCGTCACTGCGTTTGCCTCGGGAAACACGAGGTTACGTGCCTACAATAATGTCCATGGCAGTTATCTATAAAAATCCGGAACGCTATGGTTTTGCTCATGTGCGCAAGGATGATCCAATGGATGAGACAAAAGCAAGTTTGTCAGTAGCCTTCTCATTAGAGGAAGTGGCACGACGCTCCAATATGTCATTCCGTTTGCTGCGTGAAAACAATACGGCCTTGTTCCTGGGTGTGCCGCCCATGACACAGACACGCTATTCTTTCTATGTTCCTCAACGCTTCCACAAGAACTTGATGTCTTCCCTGGAACAAAATCCTGAACCATCAAAAAAATGGGGACTCTCTTATAATGCGCTTCTAGGCGACTCATCGCGTGTGACAAGATTGCTTGAAAACTTTGGGGTGCCTATTTATTTCAGAGTAAGGAACGGAGATAATTTATGGGACTTGGCCCGGAAACATAAAACATCAATCCGTCGTTTGGCAAGATGGAACAAACTGAATTCCAAATCCGTTCTACGGGTCAATCGCCGTCTGAAAACTTTCGTCCCGACGTGGAGAGTATTCAAGGAAGTTGCCAGGACTTTTTCACCTTCCAGTCCAAGATTGATTGCCCAGCGAATCCGAGTACCAAAGGGCGGATCGCTTTCACTAATTGCAAAGAGATATAGAACCAGTGTCAGAAAGTTAATCCGCTGGAACAAACTCTCCAGTCCTAACTCGATTCGGGCTGGTCAGAGACTGGTAGTTGGCTACAGAAAAGTATCGAACGGCAAACTACCAAGTGCCGCGAATGTCATTCGGGTTCCTCGAAATACAACGCTTTCACACTTAGCATTACGCTATAAAACTTCTGTGAAAAAGTTGATGAGCTGGAACGGATTGACTAATTCGAAGCAGTTGCGAACAGGAATGAGGTTTTATGTAAAAAGACCGGCAAAAGGACGTATAAAACCTAAACAATCTGTTGTCGTAAAAACCAGTTCCATCAATGCCCCTAAAGTCAGACACAGGATCATCCGTGTTCGCAATGGTGACACCCTTTGGAGAATTGCTCGGTTCTATCGGACCACAGTCAAAGAGTTGGTTGTACTTAATGAACTCAAGTCTGCAAGTCACCTGCGTCTCAATCAAAAGCTAATTGTGCCTTTCCGTTCATAAAATAACTCCTTTCAGGTTTTAAGCGGGAAATTTTTCTGCATCTTTCCAGACAAGCTAAATTAAATATTTCTTACAGAAATGTAAATTTATTAGGAAACCTTAATTGCTATGTTTACCGAGGAAAATAAAAATTTACTCATAGAAGCTCTTTCATACATAAAGCGTTTCAATGGAAAAATAGTTGTCATCAAATATGGTGGAGCGGCCATGATTGATGAAAAGCTAAAGCATAGTTTTGCCCAGGATATTGTTTTACTCCAATCGCTGGGAATGCTGCCTGTGATTGTTCATGGAGGTGGTCCTGAAGTTTCTAAAGCAATGGAAAGATTTGGACAGGAAGTTTCCTTTATTGACGGCTTAAGAGTTACAAGTTCAGAAAATCTGAAAGTCGCGGAAATGGTGCTTTCCGGCACAATAAACAAAGAAATTATCACACATCTTAACACTTTCGGAGGAAAAGCTGTTGGAGTCAGCGGTAAGGATGGATTATTGATCAGGGCCCGCAAAAAGCGTCATAAAGGCGGAATTGATTTGGGTTATGTTGGAGAAATAGAAAGCGTCAATCCGGAGCTGTTGCTGGTATTACTCAAACAAGGCTTCCTGCCGGTTGTATCGCCGATTGGTCTAGGAAAGGACGGGATCACTTACAACATAAACGCGGATACCACCGCGTCCCGAATTGCCGTTTCACTGGAAGCGTATAAAATAATCTTTATGACGGACGTGGATGGTGTTATTGAAAATGGAAAACTGCGCGGACAACTTTCTTCGAGTGAAACTGAAGATATGATCAAGCAAAACGTGATTAGCGGCGGCATGGCCCCCAAAATTGATGCGGCTCTTTATTGTATCAAAAACGGCATCGAATCCGCGCAAATAATAAACGGTACAGATCCCCACTCTGTCATTGCAGAATTGTTCACCGATCAGGGAATTGGCACCAAAATTGTGCTTTAATTAAATTCAGCGGGTTTTGTCAGAACAATTCAACCCGTTTAATGAACGCCTTTGAGTGACGTCCATCAACTTTCTCCGTTTTTTGCACATCGACCTCAATTCCAAGAGCAGTTATTGGAAGTTGCTTCTCACCAAATAACTCAAGGAATTTTGCAGAAAGGTCAATTTCTGTAACAAAAGTTTTTCCTTTGCTGCCGTCACAGGGTATGCAGAGATATCGTCCTCCTTCTTGCCAGTAGTTGCCGAAATAAACTTGATCTGGTTTTTCATTTTCACCAAGAAAAAAACTGATAAAATATGGCAGGTTTGGCGCAAAGAAAAATCCGCTGTCCAGTTTGGTGTCTCCAAAAAACACCATGAATGAAATCGCTTCACGTGTGTTTCGGGACTTTTCTTTGGGGCCGCTCCAGTCTGCCCCATGTGGATATTGATCTACCCCCCATTCGATGCGTAATTTTGTCACACCATGTAAATAGTCTTTTGTATCAAATTCCCGCACTAACACGCCAAGTTCATCACTGCTTGGCTCAATCACCAGCTTTCCATCTTCAAAACGCAGATTCATATCTGCTATTTTTTTGCGGAATTCCCAGTTGATTGTTTCAAACCAACTTTTAACACTGCCTGATGCCTCGGAAAAATTCAGTTCGTATATCGTTTCTGCCTGTGCAGAAAATGTGATTAACATAAATCCGCACAAAGCCAACTTTATTTTAGGCAGAAATCCACTGAATAAGATTGCTTTCCACATTTTCTGTTTTATAAAATTAGGCTGAATAAAGGTCCGGTAGTATTGCCTCAAGCTGCGGATTCCTTCAACTAAGCAAGTCACAGATTAAGAGGGATTGGTTATTAGTTCCCATCACAGATAATGCTAAAAAACAAACGATTGATTTCAGCAATAATTGCTGAAAAAGTGACATAGCCTTAGACAACTTGCTTGATTACAGTTTAAACAACACCCTATAGACTCGGTCTGTAGATTTCAAGATTTTTTTAAAAAGGAAGATTATTTATTGGAGGAAAATCTAAAGAATGGTCAGCGTTGGGGCAAAAATATGAAAGTAATGACTCAAGTAAATACATAGTAGAATATCTCAACTTTAGGCGCAAAAAATCAATCCGGTTTAATTGAAATTGGTTCTGTTGCTGACCGAAAGTGGTTAGGCTGATATTATTGCGAAAGAGGCAGTTGTGTCTTAGCTTCTGCTGAGATTTCAGATTAATTGTCTGCGGGAAGTTCCTCCACTTCTTCCTCCTATTCCATGGGTTTCGGATTGATAAAATAAAGGTTATTACCGGGAATTGATTTTGTGACAACTTCAATTTCCATTTCAAGCAAACCGCTGGTAATGCTTCTACGTAGAATACTTTTTCTTTTTAAAGCATACAATTCCATTTTTAGATAACCGAACGAGTTTTTTAATTCAGCAAGATTTCTAAATTCATTGGAATTTTCTAAATAGTTGATGATCAAACCTTCCCGCCTTGGAGAATAGCCGTAAAAAATCACAGAATATCCCTGTCCAAGATCACCCTTTTCTTGATAAAACCGAGTGATATGCTCAGTCGCCTGGCGTACATTCTCCAGGCTTGCATGTTTAGCAGCATTTACAAATAAATTTTTCCATTCAAGATCACTTGGTTGTTTTACCGAAATCTCGTTCGCTTCAACATTTGTTTCAGCAATTTGTTGTCCGGAGGCGGTATCATAAACACTGAAATGAATTCTTGCACGAACTTTAAAAAATGTTTCTTTCTGCTTTTTATTTTCGCCGGTGTTCATTCCCATTATCACCAGAATATTAGCATTATAATTCAACGCGAGCGCAATCAGGCTGTCCACAGGCCGTCCGACAATATTTTCCTTTTCGAGAGAATGATGAGCTTGTTTCATCGTTTGCTCACTAAAAGTCAAGAAACTCTGTTCCGCAAATGATTCCTGAACAGCGGAAAGAACAGCTGCCACAGTCTCGTTGTCAATTGGCGTGGCGGCAGAAATTCTACTGTAGTAAAGCACCATCAAGCGCTTGTTTGCAATTCTATGCTGCAGAATGCGCAGAGCTTTAAGTTTTTGCTGAATTTTTTCATTATCAACATTGGCCGCAATTATTATTTCATACAAATTTTTATTATAATTTTGTACTTCACTGAGTACTTCATAATCGAGGATGAATTTTGGGCTAGACCTGTAAATTTGGTTTTTAATGATTTCATAATTTATATTTATTGTCTTTGTATCCAACACACTTCCTACACCTTTTTTCACTGCCGCAAGCAGTACATTTTTTATAGCCTGATCCTTCGCGAGTATTGTGTCACCGCTGTAAATTTTTGCGGAAGCATTGACGATTACTTCTTCTGCCTGCAAAGGAAAGCCAAAGATCAAGGCCGGAATCACAAAGGCAATGAGGAATTTCATAAAAACATGAAAAGAAAAAAATGTGAATCAAAGATTTTAGAAAATTTCCTGTGTAAATTTTTCTTGCGAACCGTAAACCGATTCTGTCTTAAAACAGGATAAAGGAAACTATCAGTATTTTGGCTGCAGCAATGCACCTTCAGGAGGATTTTGTTTGCCTGCTGTCTCCACCGAGCGGTCCATCAAGTCATCAAGAGGATTGTAATCTCCTTTTAGATGCTGCAAATCAGTCCATGCCTGAGAATATTTTTCATGTGGATTGTAAGCGTTTGCCTGAGCAAAGTGATATTCCGCCAACTCAAGTTCGTTGCGCAAATGATAGACAACGCCTAAGTTGTAGTGTGCGGTGGCTAAATTTAAGCGGTTGATTTTTTGAGTAATACGGGCGTGTGATTTTATAATTCGAGCATAGCGTTCAAAATCCTGATTTGGAATCAAACCTAAAAGGACGATATTAATTTCGTCTTGATCAAACGATTTTCCATGAACTTCCAGTAAGGGCTGCAAAGTTGTGTGTGGTAAATCTGCTTTTTTAAGGCGGGAATAAACTTCGTCGCTGAAAATAAAACGCTCCGATTTGGGGTAAGTTCGTGGTTCAAAAAGCACATAATTCCACCCTTTTAAGGCAAGGTCGTATCTTTTTCCGGTTGCAAAATGATTTGAGCGAATTATTCGCGGGTGACCAAAATCGAGTAACCCAAATGTCCACAGTACAGGACTGGTGCCTTTTTCCAATTCTACTGCACTATCTTGTGGCTCAGGGTTGATACGGTTTAAAAATTTTTGAATCAGCAATTGAGCAAGTCGTGCCATTTCGTCAATGGAGTCCGGAATAAGCAGTATTTTTTCTTCTCCAATGTAACTTTGCTTCATGCTGGCATTTTCAACATTGAGATAAAGAGTTTTATCTCCGCTGGGATTAGTGATTTTAAAAGAAATTTCTAAATCCAACGTACGTTGAATCAAGCGTTCGTTATAGGGCTTTTCGACAAATTCAAAGACGCGTTCAATTGTGTTGAGTCCAGCGGGATTGTCCTGCAAAATTTCATGTTCGAGTAAAATTATTTGTGTTTGCTGACGTATTTCTTCTTCATCATGAATGGCATAGCGCCGGACTTCCACATTCAGTACTGCCGCATTTGTTTCTTCATTTTCCGGGAATACCGGCAAATATGTAAGCCACGGTTGCTGATTAATTTCATGGGTTAGTATTTTGCTGAACAAGACCGATTGCTCACCCATAAATTGATCAACGTAGATAGAATTTATCTCAGCAAGTGCTTTCGGTGAGGGGGGAATTTCATGATAAATCTGTGTAACGGAACATCCGGAGAAAAACAGAAAGGCCGTTGAAAAAAACACAAAATTAGCAAGGCGAAAAAACTGAATTCTTGTAACTGAAATCAGCATCTTCATTTTATTCTGAGCTAATATCGTTGACTGTGTTTTGCAGGGTTTTGTTCTGGTCAATCGTCCAAATGTCCAACGCTGCATCATCGTCGAGGTTGCCTGAAGCAGTTGCGGTGAAGGAAGTACTGTCACCTGTGAGAGTGATAGCATAGCGGGCACTCCCTCCTGAATCCAGTTGTACATCCAGTTTGCTGAGTGTATCCGCGTAAGTTTGATTTGTCGCGAAATATATTTTTTGTGCAGTGTAAATTGCGCTGAGACTGACCTTGCCCTCAGTTTGTTTTGCGCGTTGCAAATAAGCTTCTAAACTGGGATACGAGAGTGTGGCCAGAATACCAATGATCACAACCACAATCATCACTTCAAGCAAGCTGAACCCACGGCGTAATTCACGCATCCTGGATTTTATGCAAAAAGTGTGGCCATTTTTTTTCACCTTCCTCCAACAGAAAAATTTAAAGAGACAGAAAACTATTTCAGTCGCTGAACTAGAGCAACGCCAGAATTGACATGGAAGCAAGTTCCAAAATCCGATCCGGAAAAACACCAAGATAGAGTACTCCGACTGCGGTTCCAATTAAACCTGTCAAGGCAAATCCAGAAGTCTTTCCGGACTCAGCCGAACCTTCCGGCAGTGCGCCTTCACGCATATACATAAACATTACCACCCGCAAATAGTAATAAACTGAAAGTGCGCTGTTGAGTATTCCAATCACCGTCAGCCAGATCCATCCTTCCTGAAGTGCGGCGCTGAAAATTTGGAATTTGCCGATGAATCCGCCGGTCAAGGGCAGGCCAACTAATGAAAAAATAAATAAGGTCATCAGCAGCGCTAGAAATGGTTTCCGTTTTCCGTAACCGGCTAAATCATCAAAAGTAATTGGTATTCGTCCGGCATCACGAATGGTTAAAATTCCGAAGGCACCGGTTCCCATTAAGGCATACGCACAGGAATAAAAAATGACGCCGCTGATGGCCGATGTGCTTCCCACTACTATTGCTACCAAGACATAACCTGCATGGGCGATGGAGGAGTAGGCTAACATGCGTTTGACTTCGTTTTGCTGCAATGCCATTATGTTCCCAACTGTCATAGTCAGCACCGCAAGCAACCACAGGAGGTCTTCCCAGTTTGCGCCGTCAAGTGGAATTCCTGTCATTAAAACACGAATGAATACTGCAAAACCCGCAGCTTTTGCGGCTCCGGAAAGGAAGCCTGTAACCGGAGTCGGTGCGCCGGTATAAACATCCGGAGTCCACATGTGAAATGGAACGATTGCGATTTTGAAACTCATTGCAATAATAACGAGCGCCATTCCGACAATGACAAGCGGATTTCCGGATCCGTTCTGTTGAATTTCAGCAATGATTGTCGGCAGTAATGTACTTCCGGTTGCACCGTAAAGCAGGGAAATTCCGTAAAGTAAAAAACCTGTGGAAAAGGCGCCCAGCAGTAAATATTTAAGGGCGGCTTCGTTGGCTTTTGCAACCTTGCGTTTCATTCCGACCAGGATGTAGCTGGAAATTGACATGATTTCCAGGCCGATAAAAATTACGAGCAAATCAAGTGCGGAAGTCATAAACATCATTCCGGAAACAGAAGTCAGGAGAAGTACGTAATACTCTCCAAAATTCATTTCATTTTCTTCAATGTAGTGATGTGAGACAAAGACGGTCAAGATGGCAACACTCATATAGATAAACTCAAAGAGTATTGAAAAATCATCCGCGACTACCGTTCCGTAAAATCCGGAAATATCCTTTCCATGCAACTGAGTTTCCGCAAACATTGCTAAGAGTAAACCGGAAATTGTGGTCACTGCCAAGGTAAAGGACCTGTCTTTTTTTGAAGCAAAAAGGTCAACCAGCAAGACAGTGAAGGCTGTCAACAAAACAATTATTTCAGGAATAATTGGAGTTAAATCAGTAAAGCTTATGAATTCCATTTTAATCACTCAGGAAATTTACGTATCCAAAATTGGAAACGTAAATTTGTCTGGATTGTCAAAAGATTAAGCGGGTTTAAAAGCCCTCCGCTCATAAAGATAATTTTGGAAAATTAAACTCGGCTCCCGCTTTAATTCCAGTCGGCCAACGTGAAGTAACCGCCTTGAGACGCGTGTAAAAGTGAATTGAATCCGGTCCATAAATATGGTGACTTCCGAACATTGATTTTTTCCATCCTCCAAAACTATGGAAACCGACAGGCACCGGAATCGGCACGTTGACTCCAACCATACCAACTTCAATTCTGTTGACAAAATCTCTTGCGGCATCGCCGTCTCTGGTGAAAATTGCCACTCCGTTTGCGTATTGATTGCCGTGGATCAACTTGATTGCCGACTCATAATCCGGAACTCGAACAGTGGAAAGAACCGGCCCAAATATTTCTTCTTTATAAATGTCCATTTCCGGAGTTACCTTATCAAAAAGAGATGCGCCAATAAAGAATCCGTTTTCGTGTCCGGGAACTTTCAGTCCTCGTCCGTCAACCAGAAGTTTTGCGCCTTGATCAACTCCACTTTGGAGCAACGAAGTAATTCTGTCAAAACTTTGTTTTGTAATTACAGGTCCCATTGCAGCCTTAGTATCTTCGGGAGGGCCGACTGGTAATTTTTCAACCAATGGAACCATTCTGTCCATCAACTCATCCGCGACTTGATCTCCAACCGGAACAGGGACAGAAATTGCCATACAGCGTTCGCCCGCAGAACCATATCCTGCACCCATCAGGGCATCAACTACCTGGTCCAGATCTGCGTCCGGCATAATTATCATGTGGTTTTTTGCACCACCCAAAGCCTGAACCCGCTTACCATTGCTTGCTCCGCGGGTATAGATGTATTCCGCAACAGGAGTTGAACCAACAAAACTGACAGCCATTATTTCCGGATTGTCGAGAATGGCATCAACCACTGTTTTGTCTCCCTGAACGACGCTGAAAATACCATCTGGCAAACCTGCTTCTTTGAGCAAATCCGCTAAAATTAAAGTTACACTTGGGTCACGTTCAGAGGGTTTCAAAATAAAAGCATTTCCGCAAGCAAGCGCATTTGGGAACATCCAAATTGGTACCATTGCCGGAAAATTGAAAGGGGTGATTCCTGCCACAACACCAAGCGGCTGTGGAATTGAATAAACATCAATTGAAGTTGCAACCTGTTCACTGAAAGTTCCTTTGAGCAAATGCGGAATTCCGCAGGAAAATTCAACTGCCTCAAGTCCGCGTCCAACTTCACCTAAAGCGTCATCGTGTGTTTTTCCGTGTTCACTGCTGATGGAACTGGCGATTTTATCTGCATTCTCTTCGAGCAAACGTTTGTAACGATAGAGGACTTGAGCGCGTTTCGACGGTGGAGTTGCCGCCCAGGCTGGAGCTGCCGCACTTGCGACTTTAACCACATCATCCAATTCGGAGGGGCTTGATAATCTTACCTGTGCGGAAACCTCACCTGTTGAAGGATTAAACACATCTTGAAGAGTTCCACCTGTTTGGTGCACCCGAGAGCCTCCAACATGGTTGCCGATAATGTTGCTCATTTTTGCTCCTGTAAATTATTCTTGAAAAAATTGAATTATAAAACATCCTGATTCTAGGAAAAATAGTCAGGGTAATCAAGTTTATTTGCTCTAATTTCCAAATGTTGATTCTATCTTCTAAATTCTCCTTATGCTCCAACTTTAACAAGGTTTAACACTATCCTGGTTCAGCAATGTGTAAAAGAGTTTCGAATTTAATTTTTGATAACAGTTAAATCCGCATTATCTAATCAAGAAAATATCTTTTGACTCATTATTTTAGCTGTGTTAGAGTTCACTTAAATTTGTTTTCCGACCATTTTTCTTTGTAGCAGTTTCATAGGTCAGATCAGCTTATTTTATCAAACAATACTGCACTTTTATTCCAAAAAAATCCATGACAGAAAATAAAAAATCTTCTGTGGAACTTCTCCGAACTTCCCTCCACACATGGCACAGCGAGAACGGCGGCAAGCTGATTGACTTTGGTGGTTGGGATATGCCGATTCAGTATGGAAGCGGAATTCTCAAAGAACATCTAGCCACAAGACGTTACGGAGGGCTTTTTGATGTCAGTCACATGGGACGTTTTCGGATACATGGAAAAGACGTTTTGCCGTTTTTGCAGCACACGCTTACCAACAACGCAGA
The DNA here is from genome assembly GCA_016764995.1 of SAR324 cluster bacterium. Taxonomy (GTDB): domain Bacteria; phylum SAR324; class SAR324; order SAR324; family NAC60-12; genus Arctic96AD-7. The sequence goes on from JAESQU010000104.1 coordinate 11,701, forward strand.
GTCACTCGATTCATGGCAGGCTCAGTACACCTTGATTCCTAACGAAAATGGAGGATTGCTGGATGACGCTTACCTCTATCATCCCGGAGATGAATATTTTCTGGTAGTTAACGCCTCAAACCGCGAGAAAGACTGGAATCATTTTCAGGAACTGGCCAAGTCATTTGATGTGCAACTCGAGGATGAAACCACGCAAGTGGCCATGATTGCATTTCAGGGACCGCTTTCCGGAAGAATTCTTTCTGAGGTGAAGCGGGACGGAACGATGCCTGAAACTTTCCGGAATAGTCTTTCCAAAATTTCTATTCTTGGTATAGAAGTATTGCTCGCACGCACAGGCTATACCGGCGAACCAATTGGATTTGAATTGTTTGCACCCGCAGAAAAAATGGAGGCGATCTGGGCACGTCTTGAGGAAGCGGGAAAGGACAGGGGCGTGGTTGCGGCAGGATTGGGAGCACGCGATACTTTGCGGCTTGAAGCCGGAATGCCGCTGTATGGACATGAGTTTGGGATTGATCCGGAAGGAAAAGAGTTTCCGGCGTTTGCTTTTCCGCTCACTTCGGTGGCGGTAAGTTTTTCGAAACGCAAAGGTGACTTTGTCGGAAGGAAAGCGTTACGGGCGCAGTTTGAGGAAATACGTAAAATTCGTATGGGACAGTATGAAACCTCAGCTGATTTGCCGCGCCGCTTTCTGCCGCTTGCGCTGAAAGATAAAGGAATCACGCGACAAGGTGATCTCGTGTTTCTGGATGAGAAAAAGGTGGGTTTTATTACAAGTGGGACGATGGTGCCTTACTGGAAATTTGAGGGAGAAGGTGCGACCATGCGGATCACCGACGAACAGGACCGAAGGGCAATCGCCTTAGCATACGTTGACGCCACAGTACCTGCCGAACAGGAACTGGAAATCGAAGTTAGAGGTCGACGGCTGAGTGCGCAGCTGGTTCGCTGGCATGGGCGTTCCGAGGCTCCACCATATTTCCGCGCAATTCCCGGAGATTGGGAATTAAAAAGTGCTGAGCCGACTTCGGTTTCTTCTCATGAAAAGGTGAGTCTTTTACTGAAGAAAAGTCTGAAAAATCACGAATGGAGACAGCGACGCTGCATCAACCTGATTCCTTCAGAAATGACACAATCCACGCTTGTGCGTCTGCTTCAAGTCACGGATCCATGTGGACGTTACGGGGAACACAAGGAACTGCTTGCTGCCTTTGAACAGGAGATTTTCTACTACCAGGGAACCGAATTTATCGCCTGGGCGGAAGATCGGTTGGTAGAGGAAATGCAGAATTTTCTGGGTTACCCACTTGTTGAAACGAGAGTCATCAGTGGTCAAATGGCTAACATGACAATTTTCAGCGCTCTTGTTGATTTTCTCAACCGCACAGACCGTCGGAGCGAACCGCATAGAATTCCACTGGTGATGAACAATCACATCGGAAAAGGTGGTCACCTTAGTTCCCAACCGATGGGTGCGTTAAGGGATTATATTTCCAAAGACCCGGTTACTGAAAAATATTCGGTGCTCAATTTTCCGGTATTGCCGGAAAATCCCTATAGTATCGATTTGAAGGAAACAGCTAACCTCCTGGACCGCTTTGATCCGGATCTGATCATCCTCGGAAAGAGCATGATTCTGCATCCGGAACCGGTTGCGGCCATTCGGAAAATGCTGGAAACAAAAACATCCAAGCCGGTTATTATGTACGATATGGCGCACGTCTTGGGCTTGATCGGGCCACACTTCCAGGATCCTTTTGCGGAAGGCGCAGATATTATCACGGGTTCAACGCACAAGACTTTTTATGGTTCACAGCGTGGAGTCATTGGAGCCGCTTATGAAGACGGTACTCCGGAGTTTGAGTTGTGGAAATCGATTGAGCGGCGTGTGTTTCCCGGAGCAGTCAGTAACCATCACCTTGGCACCTTACTGGGCTTGCTGATGGCCGCACTGGAAATGAATGCTTTCAAGGATAGCTATCAACCTCAAGTGATAGCAAATGCCAAGGCTTTTGCCCAGGCGCTGGTGGACGAAGGACTTGAAGTTCAGGGCGATCCGAAAGTTGGTTACACTGAAACCCATCAAGTTGTTGTGGTTGTCGGATATGCGCAAGGCTGTGCGGTGGCACAGGAATTGGAGGAAAGTAACATCATTGTCAACTTTCAGGCAATTCCCTCAGACGAGAGCTTTACCTCAAGTTCCGGACTGCGTATTGGTGTTGCCGAAATGACTCGTTTCGGTATGAAGGAAGATGATTTTCGGGAATTTGCCGCAATGTTCACCGAGGCTGTGCGAGGCAGAAATGTTGGTGAGGAAGTAGCACGCTTCCGCGAACGTTTCCAAACCATGCAATACTGTTTCGATGTTGATTTCATCGAATATAAAAACTTTCTTGCAGGACTATTTTAAAATCTTACCCTCACATATCCTAAACACAAGCAATTGCCAAAAACAGTTACAATAATTATTTTCAAAAACAGTTCCGGAAAAAATAAATAATCCCAAAATTTATCCATTTTTATGAAATTTTTCACCATCCAATGTAGTTCAAATCAAATTTCAAATTGAACTTCAAATTTCAATCATTTCTGTTTTAGTCTGTTAATGTCAGCAAAGAACCCTCCAACTCTTGACACATCTGGAATGCCAGACTTTGATAAAACCGATAAGGAAGCCGACTTTGAAATTATGGCCGATTTTGAGAGGTTCAATCAAAAGAATGATGTGTTTCGACGGTCATGGTGGGATGCGAATATTCGTAGTGAAAAATCCCGACTCTTCTATAAGACCTACCGTGAACCCTTAAAAACTTGGCGTAAAGCAGACGGCTTCACTCAAAAAGATTATGCCTTTCGCAATGCAACATGGCATGTCAGTGATCTTTTCACCGAAATGAAAGAGAACGAAGATCGTCGTGAAGGTTTCACTGACGCCTTCACGCTTTATCGTGATGTTGCAAAAGAGAAGACACACTTTGAATCACCAGAAGCCGCCGCAAATGAAATTAAGAATATCGCAAAAAGATTTGGAGCCGATATTGTTGGCATTACACAATATGACGAACGCTGGTTATATACACAAAAATTCAGTGACATGAGTTTAACAGAACGACCCAACGATATTCCGGATGGACTAAAATATGTGATTGTCACTGCTCAAAGAATGGATCATGACCTGATCAGTACGGTTCCGTCTGCATTAAGCGGAGCAGCCACAGGACTAGGTTATTCACATGATGCTACGGTGGTGCTCTCTGTGGCACAATATCTTCGCAATTTGGGTTATAACGCAGTAGCAAGTATGAACGATTCGTCGCTGAATATTCCTATGGCAATCCAGGCGGGGTTGGGAGAATATGGGCGACATGGATTACTGATTACAAAAGAATTCGGGCCACGCGTGCGTCTTGGTAAAATTTATACAGATTTACCAATGGCTCTGGATAAACCCCTACATTTTGGTGTGAAAGAGTTTTGTGGCATCTGCCGCGCATGCACTCGGGGATGTCCTGTAAAAGCTATTCCGGACGGAGCACCAACGAATCAAACCTATAATCAATCAAATATCAAAGGGATCAAAAAATGGACAGTGAACGGCGAGAAGTGCTTTGGATATTGGGTTGCACAAAACAGTGATTGCTCTGTCTGTATTCGCGTATGTCCCTACAACAAAGATTATTCTAAATGGTTGTATTGCGTAGGACGTTGGTTGGCAGGTACTCGTTTACGCAGCTTAATGCTGACCTTGGACATTAAGCTGGGATATGGAAGGCGGATGCAGCCTAAATTATGGTGGCAGGGACAACGGGGAACATTCATAAATCTAATACTAAATTTCCTTTCTTTAAGGAAGCGAAAGAAAAATTTTAGCAGCTAAGATCAATCTTCATCCTCTTTAGCACTGAATTTAGCTCAAAAAAACGTTTCCGGAAGTTAATTTGTCACGGTGACTTTGTCCTCAAAGATTACTCACCGGAAGACAAACACCGGACTGCTCCACGCCTGAAAGCCGTCCTCGGTAGTAACACAAATCCAGAGCGGATTGTCCTCCTCAAGCTTGAGAGAAATGCGGAGTTCGTGTTCAACTTCACGGTGCGGATTTTCGTCCGGAAGTCTGAACACACGTAGTTGTCGTTCCAGTCCTCCGGCCTCTAACACAGTGTCATCCAAGCCAACGTCTGCCAGCGTTTTTCGGATCGTGCCGCGATTCGTCGTCAAGTCCAGTTGCCCCGCATCACTTTCGTTCAGCCAGACATCAAATCCTCCAAAGTTTCCTGTGGTGATCGCATCCCATTCCACTGTGTCGCCGCTGCACCGTTCCAAACGCCGCTCGTGGTTCCAGGCGTTGATTTTGGAAAATCGTTCAATGTGACACCCTTTGAAAATGGCACGTCCAGTCCAACTGCTTTGCCGACCGCGTCCCCGATATTCTGCTCCGCTCCAAATCACACGGATTCGATTACTGAGATCAGCTGAAGTGTAGGGCCGGAAAGTTTCCAGTACTTCGGTCCCGTTGCGGATCTCGATGCGTTCGATAGGTGAGTGGGCGAGTATGTTCAATTTGAGAGTCACCTCTCTGGCTGTGGTTTGTACGATGTCTCCCATCATCACCTTGCGGGACTGGAAACGTTTTGTGTCCGGAAAAGCGTTGGGATCACGCTCGAAAACCGTGGCCTCTTCGTTAAACTGAACTGTGACATCCATGTGCATTCGGCAGCCTGTTGTGCCGTAGTGATGCCGCCGCCGCAGGCATTCGAAGATCCCATCGCGAGTCAGGTCATCGGTGAGAAAGCAGGTCAATCCTCCATAAGCTCCGAAGGTTGAAGCTCCGGGATAACTTGCTCCGGGACGCCCCTTGTGTCCGTCGCTGTTACAAACCACTCCGGAACGGTGTCCGAGCGGGAAACCGTCCGTCAGCAACCACTCGAATGTGCCCCAGGCGGAATGGATTTCCATCGCCGTTTCCAGTCTTGGATCATGCGCTTGGGTGATGTCGGCGTAGCGTCCGCCGACGTGTGCATAGACCACGCAGTCCTCGCCCTGCAAGTCTTCAAAAAGCTGTGCTGCAGTTGATGAATCGGTTTCCAGGTCTGAGCGATCCGCCAGCAAGGCATGTGAGGAGCGCCGGATCTGCCGACCTTCTGAACGAAAAAAAACATTGCGGTCGCCGCCCACCGCAGTATTGCCGGACCATTCGTATCCCGGAAAGACAACGAAACGCTTGTCTTCGTGATATTCTGCTGTTAGTTCATTGAGGTACTTCCAGAAAGCGTTGTTGACTTGAAAATCGTTGGCTTGATGTCCGGTGACATCCAGAAATGATTTGTTGCGGGCAAATTCGAAATATTCCCGCGAGGTGGTGAGGCCGATGGATTCGCCGCTTTGTCCATGCAGGTCTCCCCAGTAACCTGAAAATCCGCCTTCCTGAATCAGCAACGGCCCAGCCTCGGCCACGCACTTTCCGGATTCATCCAGCAGCTGAATTCGCACGATTCCGGATTTATCCACCGTCAAATTATCCAGGATCATCGATTTTTCGCCAAGCTGATAATCAATTGTTTCCGGTAAGCCTTTGACCGGATGACTGCTGCGGATCCGGAATTGTCCGGTTGCCTGGTCGGTGGGATTTCCCCACTTGTCCTCAGCTTTAAGTCCAAGCCGAAAGACTTCTCCGGGTTGCCGCAGAGTCGGCAGCACTGCTTTCCACTCATTCACTTCTCCCGGAACAATGGAAATATGCGGAGTATCCGGCAAGGGATAGTAATGCCCAACGGCACAGACATCCGCCAGCACCTTGAATTCGAAACCCGACTCGCAAAAGGTTTGCATTTTCATCCCCGGAGAACCCTGTGAAGTGTCGCCGAAAACGATGGTGATGGTGTCCCCCTCGCTAAGGTATCCGCCGTGCAGACTGACGGTGAGGGACTTGAACCATGGGCGCTGATGACCAGTGTTGGCATAGTTCAGCGACAGCCGCGCTCCGGTACTCGCCTGGGCGGTTACGAAGTTATAGCCTGTTGGATCACTTGTCTGGAGCGCACCCCAGTCTCCCATGAAACGGAACACCACGCGGATGCTGCCCGTGTCGTCGATCCCGTAGCGACCGACCGTGTAAACCAGCCTGAAAGTCTGGAGACTGCGGGCTTCGAAAGCACCAACTGGATCAAGCGACACATGACCGTACAATACCGGATCGGTTCCGGGCTGAGTGGCAGGCCACACTGCGCCAACCAATTCATTTGCTACTACTTTCAACATTGTATTTTATCCTTTTGTGAAATTATATACCTGAAAAAACCATAGAATTTCCTGTGAAGACAGTAAAAGAGAGGCTCTCAAAAAGCAATGCAAAAGAACGAGTTTCAACTAAATACAAATTCATTTTTAAGCTGCTTCATGTAAAATGAAAGAAAAACGAAACGAACATTAACAAACTTTGCACATTTTTTCAAAAACAACAATTTTGAGTACAACTTGGTAAGGGATTGACTTTCCTTTTTACGCCAAGCATGATTACCTTCAATTTTAAAATTGAGCATGGTAAATTATTTTGAATGACAACTTACAATTCAGGAGAAAACATGGCATGGATTAAAATGATTACTGAAGACGAAGCGCAGGGAGAACTTAAAGATTGGTACGGAAAATTACGTGAACCATGGGGCGGAGTGGATAACATTCTGCGTGTCCACAGTATAGACATTCCCACACTCAAGGGACACTACGAACTGTACCGCTCGGCGATGAAGGGCAGCAAAGATCTTTCCCACAAGCGGCGTGAAATGATAGCCGTGGTAGTCTCCACCATAAACCGGTGCCATTACTGAATTGTTCATCACGGAGCGGGACTTCGTAAAATTACACGCAATAATGAGTTAGTTGAAAAAATAATCAAGGATTACAAAACCGCAGACATAACCAAACAGGATAGAACGATGCTGGACTATGCGGCAAAACTCACGAGAGAACCATGGAGCATGGTTGAGGCTGACGTGCAATCACTGCGGGAATCAGGTTTCAGCGATGTCGCTATTCTGGATATTGTACAGGTTGCCGGCTATTATGCCTATGTCAACCGACTTGCCGATGGACTTGGAGTTAAATTAGAATCTATCTGGGATGAAAAATAGCAAATTAAAAAAGAAGAATTAGCATGATTTTTCGCAAAGCGGCTGGAAGAAAGAATTGTCGAAGAAATTGTTACTGTCATTTACGAAGATTGCAACAATAACAACCGATCAGAAAAACTGAATTTGCGACAAATAATCCATATCATCTGATAGCTACAGATATGATCATTCATTGTCTTAATAATGAATCTCAAACTGTCAACAAAATATTTACTGAGATTTCAGCTTTGGACAGGATGATTAGTAACCACGTCAAGCCGGACCCCCAAGGCTCTTAACAACCGACGCATGGTTTCAAAACGAGGATGCGCTCCGGGCTTGAGCGTCTTGTAAAGACTTTCACGGCCAAGTCCTGCATTTTCTGCGACTTTTGCAATTCCCTTTGCCTTTGCCACATCACGAACTGCCACCAAAAATGCATCCGGATCAGGATTTTCCAACGCTACCGCAAGATATTCGACAATAGTTTCATCATGATCCAGATAATCAACGGCATCAAAAGGCGCCAATCCTAAAACGTTTTTTTTATTCATTATTTCTCCTGAGTAATTTTCCCATTTCCTGAGCCTTGTCAATGTCACGTTGTTGTCCTCGTTTTGTTCCGCCGCATAGCAACACATAAATTACTTCACCCATTCGCGTGAAATAAATTCTGTAACCTGGTCCAAATTTAATGCGCATTTCTGAAACACCTTGTCCAACAGATTGACAATCTCCAAAATTGCCCCTTTGAGCAGAACGAATTCTGTCAAGAATGCGAGCTTTTCCCCGAAAATCTTTTAGTTTTGAAAGCCATTGATTAAAAACTTCTGTACGAATGATTGTATTCATATTCGCAAGTGTATCTAAATGGACACATAATATCAATAATAATTATTGATTGACCTGTCTGACTTAAAGCGTCCTTGTGACTTGCGCATAGACCTTAGTTGGCAACAAGTAGCAGCCAAATTTTAACTCAATGGCACAAAAGTGGCGAAATTTAGTAATTTG
>JAESQU010000105.1 GCA_016764995.1 SAR324 cluster bacterium
CTCTAAATTGCTCAACATCGGCATCACAAAAGAGCGTGTCCAGGCGATTTTCATTGAACGGCGCAGCATGTCATGATTTACTTTCTCGAAACGACGGGTACTCCATTCACGCATAGTCTTACTTTTAATCAGGTCAATTGCCGAGAGTGACGAAACGGTAAAGCCGGAAAGGCGCTGCAGACTTTCCATTCGTGCCCGCATATTTTGCACAAGCACTCGCATCCCCAAACGCACAACGGTAAAAACGATGATGATTGGAATGATGCAGTAAAGCGTGAGGTTCGGCGAGAGCTGCCACATTTTATAAGGCGTCATCGAAAGCGCGGTCGTAATATTGAATGCCTGCAGAAGGCCGAAACCGCAAATCATCCGCACACCGGTAATGTCATTATTGATGCGTGAAATGATATTTCCCGATGGGTTCTTTTCATAGTAATTTTTTTGCAGTGCCATCAGTTTTTTGAACATGTCATTTTTAATCTGACACTCAATTGCGCGTCCCGGATTGAAAAAAAGAATCCGCGAAGAAGTTCGTACCACGATCATTATCAACGCAAGTCCGAGCATGATCAGCAGATATTCCCATAATAAATCCTGCCTTGACTCTAAATTATTATTCAGTAAATCAATGCTTAGGCGCACATATTCCGGAATACTTACCGCAATCCAGTTTGTGGCTAAAACTGCAAGGATTCCGATTGAATATGAAAGCCAGTGCTGCCGGATATAGTAAACGAGCAGATCGAATTTACTGCCGGTTTTTGGCGGTGTTTTCAGTAACGGAATAAATGAGGAATCACTGAGTTGAATTGTCTGGGCTGAAGACATGGGATTATAATTTCGCCGAGGATGCTTGTTTACGTTTACGACTCATTGCCTGTCGGTTCTTGCGGTTTTTCTGAAAATACGAAACTGCCTTGTTGTGTTCACGCAGTGTTTTTGAAAATTTGCTGCTGCCGTCACCGCGTGCGACAAAATAAAGGAATTTATTTTCCGCAGGATAGAGCACACTTTGCAGGGACGCACGGCCTGGATTTGAGATAGGCGTCGGCGGCAAACCATATCGTCTGTAGGTGTTATATGGGGTACGCGCGCGTAAATGTTTTCGAGTTAAATTTCCGTTAAAATCTTTCAGACCGTAAATGACGGTAGGGTCGCTATCAAGACGCATCCGGCGTTTAAGTCGATTATGAAAAACTGAGGAAATCATTGGACGGTCCGAATCAATTCCGGTTTCCTTTTCCACAATGGAAGCAAGTGTGAGTACTTCATATTCGCCCATCCCTATTTCTTTAGCACGCTGTTTAAAATCGGCGTTAAAAACTTTTCGGTATTGCGCGATCATAGCCGTTAGAATTTGTTTTTCCGTTTCTGCACGGGAGAAAAAATAGGTTTCCGGAAATAAAAATCCTTCCAGAGAAGTAGCTTCCGGAACTCCTGTTTTGAGGAGCAATTCCGGATCATGCTTCAAGGAAAATAGAAGTTCTTTGTTGACTAACTCCGCTTGAGACAAACGCTCGGCAATATCAGCAAAATTATTTCCTTCCGGAATTGTGATGCGGTACCGGATACTTTTCCCGTAAATCAGGAACTGCAAAAGTTCATATGTATTCCAGCGGTGCTGTATTTCAAACTCGCCGGATTGAACACGGGAATGTACGTTTAACTGCTTGGCCAGATAGCCATAGAGCCGTGGGTGGGGCAGCATCCCTTTGCTTCTTAAATCCGCAGTCACACTGTCAAATGTGGAGCCACGCGGAATCAGGATAATTGTGCTGTTTTCCGCATCATTGCTCCTGATGGGGTTATGATAAATATTGTAAATATAACCAGCCACTCCGAGCATTCCTGTTGCTCCAATGATGAGCACACCGGCCAGGAGACGTTTCCAGTTGTTATGAATAAACAACTTCATAGAATTCGTTTTAGAACATTGAGATTTTAACAGTAACCCCTGATTATATCGGCAGACGTAAAAGAACGCAACAGGTGGAAACTAAAGGAAATATATTTTGCTGGAATTGCTGTTCATTTAAGCAGGATAAATTTTTGCCGCAAAACATTTTCTGCAGATTTTATGAATTTGACACTCATTTTAAAAATTAAACTTGTAATCCTTTGATAAATAATTTAGAATCTTCTGTTTACTAAACATATTTTTTTGTTCCAAAACTGATGGAACGTTTAAATTAACTAAGATTTTACAAATTGAGGATTCCATGTTGAATGGACTTTTGGCCCGCAAGATCGGCATGACACAGATTTTTGAAGAAGATGGAACGGTACTTCCTGTAACAGTTTTACAGTCCGGACCAATGACTGTTGTACAAAAAAAGACTTTGGAAAAAGACGGCTGCAACCATGTGCAGGTCGGCTTTGAAGCAATTCCGGAACGTAAAGTAAACAAACCGCTCAAAGGCCATTTTAAGGCACAAGCGCCTACACGTTTTTTACGCGAATTTGAAGTAGAGAACATTGATGAAGTGGAAGTAGGCCAAGTATTTGATGTTAGTTTATTTGAAGAAGGTGAAAGCATTGCTGTTTCCGGAAACTCAAAAGGCAAGGGTTTCACCGGAGTTATGAAGCGACATGGATTCCATGGTCAACCTGCGAGTCATGGTCACCGCGGACACCGCGGAACAGGAAGTATTGGACAATGTGCCACTCCTTCCCGTGTTTTCAAAGGTAAGAAAATGCATGGTCGTCACGGTAACAGCAAGGTAACTCAACTTGGCTCAAAGATTGTCAGGATTCTTGCTGATGAAGCAATCGTACTCGTCAAAGGTGCCGTTCCCGGACCAAACGGCGGACTTGTTACAATCCTCAAGAGTAACCGCTAATTTTTTAGCATCATCTCCGGGCGTCGTTTTCTGCAACGCCCGTGGGTAAAATTCCTCCACTAATTACCTTCATCCCTTTTTATTCAGCTAAAGTTTCCTGCTGAATTGTCGATAACGAACTATGAGATTTGGATTGCCTTCTCTTCAAGATGGCGTGGATAGTTCCGTCATGAATTCTATCTGCAAAATTCTGCTGGGGCGTGGTTTGTCCACAGTGTAATCCTGATTGAAGTTCTTGTAAATTTTAGACGAATTGTTGTCAAAACAAATGCAGCGGGTTCTTCCGTTTTTGTGAAAAAGCTCCAGTGGAGCGGTGCGCACAGAATTGCGGTGCACTTCTGTTTGTGGTGGCGACGTTTGTCCAATTGACAGGTTTGCGTTTGGCGGGCTCCGTCTTAGGTGGCGGATTGGGTTCTGTCCTACAATCCGCAAATCTTAATCAACATAAAAGGGTAAAAATGGCATTCAAAACCAAAGTGGTTCTGGTGGTCCTTTTGGTGGCATTATTGATTGGAGTTCCTCCCGGACTCGGTCAGCAGCCTCCGGCAGACAACCGGGACAATATGTATTCCGTCTGGTTGAAGCTTTCTATGATGGGGCACAACCAGTCAGAAATTGAGGGGATACTTACCGGGATAACCGGTCAGCAACTGTTGCGTCTAAAAAATCGTTTGCGGCGTGATGTGCTGGCCACGTTGATGCAGCTCAATTTGAGTAGCGAAATAGAGTTAAGCAGAACAGAACAGGATTTGGTGATGATCAGAGAAAAAATCAGATCCGAAATACGATTTGCCGGTTTAGAAAACGACCGTATTCTACCGCGCATGATTCGTCATAAATTTGGTATTTCTCTGCAAAATATTTGAAGCTGATACAGTTCCGCTCATGGAACAAAGCTGTCGCCCTGAGCTTGTCGAAAGGGATTCTAAAGAGAGTTGAAGGAAACTCAAGTCTGTTCAGTGCCAAAGGTACAATTTCAGTCCGAGCGCAAAACAAACTGCGCCGATTCCGAATAAGCCAAGGGATGGTTGAATGACTTGCGCGAGGCCGATCCCTTCCGTGATGATTCCGCGCAAAGAGTTGGTCAGCATCGTTAACGGCAGGACTTCAACATAAGGAATCAGCCAGTCTGGAAAGTTGTGATAACTGAAAAATATTCCGGAAAGAATAAACATCGGCATTGTCACAATGTTAATCATTCCATATCCGCTTTGTGTGTTTTGTACACGGGATGAAATGAGAATGGCGATTCCGGCAAAGGCGCAATATCCACTCAAAAAAACCAGTGCCAGTGCAAGTAGACTTCCTTGTATTCTGATGTCAAAATAAAAGTAGGCAAAGATATAAAGTAAAAGCATTTCGGCAGCGCTGAGGATCATCCGGTTCAAACCGTGTGAGATAAGGAAAATGGATTTTCTCAGCGGAGTTGCAACTATGCGGCGCAGTAACTTCTTGATCCGCAACTCAATCAGATTCCAGCCGATTCCCCAAAGGCAGGCATTCATGATTGACATGGCCATCAAACCGGGAATCAAAAAATCGACATAACGAATTCCAACCATAGTCAGTGGTCGTATTTCCGCTTTTATTTCGCTGGATATTTTCTCTCGGAAAGCGGTCTCCAAAAGTAAATATGTCAAACGCGCGTCGGCATTGTCCGGATCAAAACGATAACTCAAATTTGTTTCCGGACTGCCTTCAATCCACAAGGAAATTTGTCCACGTTTGAGCGCCAGCACAGCCTCTTCTTCGGACATGGCCCGGAAACGAAAACGTGCTTGATCTCCCGCATTCATCCCAACTTCCCATTCAAGTTCCGCTTCCCCTGAAAGTTGATTGTCTACAGTTCCGGATTTTTCGTGTAACCATTTTGGCAATGCGGAAACCACGGCCGGATTTTCTGTAACAATGGCCACGTTTCTCAGTATTTCGCCTTTGTTCGCAAAGGCAATTCCCAAAATCCAAGCCATCACAACCGGAAATCCAAATGACCAAAAAACAACTCCCGGCTCACGGAAGAACAGTTTGAATTGAGAAATTACGAGTTGAAACAGTATGCTATTCATCTAAATGCCTCCCGCTCATGGCAAGAAATAAATCATCAAGAGTGCGTCTGCGGCATTCAAGTGAAGTTAATGAAACTTCCGAATTTTTTATCAAATCCAGAAATTTTGGTAAAGTTTCTGAAATACTGTTTACGGTCAAGTTTCCTTGTCCTGTTTCGCTATCCCAGCGACAGCTAAGAACTCCGCCGAGCAAGTTTGTTTCATCAGTGGGATTTGAGCCATCGATCACATATTCGATCAAATCGCCTTCGCCGAATTTGTCCAGCAATTGAGCTAAAGTTCCATCTGCGAGGATTTCCCCTTGATCCATCATCACAATCCGTTCACAGAGAAATTCTGCTTCTTCCATGTAGTGCGTGGTGAGGATCAATGTTGTTCCGGTTGATTTGAAGTCTTCAAGGATTTTCCAGAGGTCACGCCGGGCGTTGGGATCAAGTCCTGTTGTGGGCTCGTCGAGAATGAGAATTTGAGGCCGAGGCAGAATCGCGATTCCGAGCGCAAGCCGCTGGCGTTGGCCTCCGGAGAGTTGGACAACCCATGTGTCGCGTTTGCTTTCAAGTTGAATGATCTCAAGAACCTCTCTTGTACGCACCTGATTCAGTCCGTAAAAACCGGCGAAAAGTCCAAGCGTTTCCTCTACTGTCAAACGATCCTGAAAGCGTGTTTCCTGCAGGGCAAGACCGATTTCCTTTCGCAAAAAATGTTCGTCTTTTGCCCAAGTTTTTTCCAGGATTTTTATTTCACCGGAATCAGGAATTTGAACGCCTTCAATCATTTCCACCAAAGTTGTTTTGCCCGCACCGTTCGGGCCAAGCAACGCCAACGCTTCTCCTGATTCAACCCGTAAACTGACGTTCCGAACCGCGTCTACGTCTTTGAAGGATTTGCAGACGTTCCGGACTTCAATCGTCATAAGAATAAAAGCTTAAAAAAAGAAAATTTGAGGAAATGGAGATAGCAGTCTTTCAGACATGAGTTGGTCTTGTCAAGTTTTGAGCAATATCTTGCCAATGTGAGTGCTGCTTTCCATCAGACGGTGCGCATCCGCAGCTTGTTCGAGCGGGAAGGTTTGGTGGATGATCGGACGGACAGTTCCAGCGTCCAGCAAGGGCCATACATTTTTACGCAGGGATTGTGCGATTTCAGTTTTTTGCTCAACGCTGCGGGGACGCAAGGTGGAACCGGTCAAGGTTACGCGCTTAAGCAGCAAAGAACGAAAATCAACTTCTGCTTTGCTTCCTTGCATCAGAGCGATTTGAACCAATCTACCTTCGTCGGCCAGCAAACGGATGTTTTTTGGAAAGTAAGGTCCGCCAACCATGTCGAGAATCACATCGACGCCCCTTCCTTCAGTCAGACTTTTTATTTCTGCTGAGAAATCCATTTCGCGGTAATTGATGGCCGCATCTGCACCGAGGTTTTCGCAAAATTCACATTTTTCCGGAGTTCCGGCGGTGGTGTAAACGGAGGCTCCAAATGCTTTTGCGAGTTGAATTGCAGTAGTCCCGATGCCGCTGCTGCCTCCATGAACCAAAAAACTTTCTCCGGATTTGAGTTGTCCACGATCAAAGACATTCGTCCAGACTGTGAAAAATGTTTCCGGAAGTCCAGCGGCATCCATGAGCGAAACTTTTCCCGGAATCGGTAAACAGATGGAAGCTGCTGCCAAACAATATTCCGCATAACCACCGCAAACCACAAGTGCGCAAACTTCGGAACCAAGTGCCGGTTCGCTTACATTTTTTCCAACTCCAACAACTGTTCCTGAAATTTCCAAACCTGGCACAGCAGTCGCGCCTGGAGGAGGAGGATAAAGACCTTTGCGCTGCATGATGTCAGGACGGTTAACTCCGGCCGCAGCGACACGAATCAATACTTCACCTGGTCCTGGTTCCGGAACCGGCATCGAATCCAGTTTTAAAACTTCCGGATCGCCGTGTTTTTCGATTTGTATGTAGTTCATTGTCTTTGCTGTGAGATTCATAATAACTCCAAAAATAATTAAGTAATGTTCTGTTTAAATTAAGTTTCTTTTCTTATTCTGAAATCTTTAAATCGATCTAGAACTTAACACTCTCAAAAAAATCTTTGATAGGTTTTAAGAGTATGGCCAGGGATTGTCCTCATTCCAGTTTGAGATTATGGCTTCGCGCTCATGTGTCATGTCCTCAAGACGGCGCACCTGAGCCATGTGTCCACCCAGGATTTCATAATCTTTGAGTTTCATAGTGAATTCTATCGGTGCGACAATAGCTGGAGTAGGGACGCTGCCGAAAGAATTTTCGGGCATTTTTGTTACGTCAACCATGACCGTGATTCCGCCGCCCGGCCAGACATACGCGGGTGCGCCGCCGCAGGTCGTTCTCGTCAGCATACTTCGAACGGACCGGGTCAGGCGCACAGGGTTTTCGGTAACCCCAGCTCTCAAACTTCCTCCTGCACCGGCCATAAAAAGGACGCTGGTTAATGCCGGTTCGCAGTTTTCGCCAATCCGATCCACCACTTTCTGGAGTACTTGCGGAATGGTTTGCGCGCAGGGTTTCAAATTTTCGTCGAGCACAAAGTAGGCAGCATCCTCACCGGTTGTGCTGACCATGAGGAGTCTCAATCCGGGATAGGCGACACCAGTTTTTATACGGTCAATAATTTCAAGTGGATCAGCAACGTCTGTTCCGCCCCAGCCGTGACCCGGATTTGCAACCTGAAAATATCTACCCGGAGTAGAACGCCTTCCACGTACACGTATTCCGGAAGGTTCCATACCTAAAAAGCGGCCTGCCTGATGCTCAGAAAGCATTCCGGTAATGTGCTCGTCCACCACAATTACTTCATCCACATTTCCATACCACTGCTGCGCAAAAATCCCGATAGTCGCAGAACCGCAGCCCACGCGCATTCTTTCTTCCTGATTGCCGTCGATGATCGGAGCGACTCCTGCCTGAATGATCAATTTGGAACCCCCTTCCACCTCAAGCTCCACTGCTTTTCGATTACCTAAATCCATCATCATTTGACATGTGACACGTCCTTCACTTTTGCTGCCGCCGGTTAAATGATGTACTCCACCGAGAGAGAGCATTTGCGAGCCATATTCGGCAGTCATAACATGCCCCACTTGCTCTCCTTGACAGCAGACAGTAGCCTGTTCCGGACCGACATAGCGGTCGGTGTCGATTTTGATTTTATAACTGCAGTAACTGAAAATACCTTCTGTTACGACCGTCACCATATCTACGTCATTGTGTTTGCTGGCAATGATAAAAGGAGCGGGCTTGTAATCCGGATAAGTGGTTCCTGCACCTACAGCAGTCGGAAAAATGTTTTCCGGATTCAGCGGAACTCCCTGAGCAAGCAGAGAACCGTTCCATTCCTGAGTTTGGTCACCAAACGGAACAAGTGCCTGATTCTGATCGACGGCCTTTTGCGTCAGAATAACAGGATCCATCCGTTTGAGTTTCCCGTTGATGTTGCCGTAACGGTCACAGGAACCTGTTTTTCCTGGACTGATCCTGCATAAAATCGGACAAGCATCGCAATTGACTTTTTCCGCGGATAAATTATTTTCCAAAGAATTACTCATAATTATTTTTCCGCTTCCCGGAGTGCGGTAAAAACCCGATCCGGAGTTGCCGGAACATGATGGATTGAAACCCCGGTTGCATGTTTGATTGCACCTAGAATGGCAGGAGCAGTTGGAATTAAAGCATGTTCGCCAATTCCTTTTGCTCCGTATGGTCCCAAAGGTTCCGGATCTTCAATCAGGATTACTTCGATTTCCGGCATATCTCCCACAGTCGGCATCAGATAATCGTGCAAATTTTCACTGACGGCTTGGATGTATTCTTCCATCAAAGCCATTCCCAAGCCTTGTGCGATTCCGCCATGGACCTGTCCTTCAACCTGAGTTGGATTGATAGTTCTTCCTACATCATGAGCGGCAGCGATTCTCAGGACTTTAGTTGTTCCTAACAAAGTATCGACTTCAACTTCAGCAAGATGCGCAGCAAATCCGTAAGTCGCGTATGGACTGCCCTGTCGATTTTCATCAAGCGTAGTTGTCGGCGGATCAAATGTACCTTCTCCGGTGAGGACATCACCATTTGGCTGAGGCAGGATGTCTGCAAGAATAATAACATGTTCGCCATTCTCATCTTCCACAATGAGTTTTTCCGTTGCGGACATTTCTGTTTGCTCAATGCGGAGAGTCGCCGGTTCCGTTGCTTCAGCAAGGTGAATGATTTGCGCTCGTAAATGTTCTCCGGAAAGTTGAGTCGCTTTTCCTGAAACAAAAGCCTGCCGTGAAGCAGAAGTTTTTCCGGCATCCGCGGTCAAGTCTGTGTCACCCATTACATACTCAAATTGAGAAGCCGGAAGCCCCAGTGCATCTGCGCAAATTTGAACCATAATAGTATTGGAACCTTGGCCGATATCCATTGCTCCATTATACAAAGTTACTTTGCCTTTGCCATTGATGCCGACTCGTATCGTCGATGGATTCGAGAGTGAAGTATTTCCGCAGCCGTACCAAGCACTTCCGCAGCCGACTCCTCGTTTGATGTGAGTAGCTTTTTGATTGAAAACAGCGGCCTCTTTGCGCCATTTTTGCCAGCGACTTTTGAGAGATTCTAGACACTCCACTTGTCCCACGCTATTTTCAAGCAACTGATTGGTAGAGGTTCTGTCTCCTTTCCGCAGTGCGTTCTTGATCCGGAAATCAAGCGCGTCCATTCCAATTTTTTCTGCAAGTTCATCCATGAGTGCTTCACAAGCAATTGCGGCTTGAGGCGTACCGAATCCGCGGAAAGCACCGGAAGGTGTTTCGTTGGTGAGCAGGGCTTTGGTTTGTGAAAGTACATTTGGCACAAAATATGGTCCGGTACAGTGAATCGGAACACGATCTGCAACCGTCGGGCCCCATGAAGCATAGGCTCCGGTATTGAAATCTCCATGAAATTCGAAGGCGGTTAACTTGCCGTCTCTGCTGCAACCGGCTTTAGCGTTCATGCGAGCAGGATGTCTTTTAGTGGTGGAAGCCAATGATTCCGGACGTGTGTAAATGCAACGCACAGGTCGATCCAAAATCCAGGCTGCCAAAGCCACCAGAGGCTGAACCGAAATGTCCAGTTTTCCTCCGAAAGCACCGCCAACCGCAGACGGGATAATTCGAATTTGCTCCGCTGCAAGTCCCAAAACCTGGGCTACTTCTGTTTGATCCAAGTAAGGCGCTTGTGTGCAGACAAAGATTTCCAGTCGCTGCCCAACCTTGCGGGCATAACCTGCTTCCGGTTCAATGTATCCATGCTCGACTGCGGAAGTTGTCCAACTTCCTTCTGCTACAACAAATGATTCCGAAAAACCCTTTTCCACATCATTCTTTTTCAGAAAACCTTTGGCAAGGATATTGTCTGGAATTTCAGCTTGTACCGGTTCCAAATTTCCGCTAAGAGACGCGTCCCATCCACGTATGGCTTCAAGTGGTTCCCACGTCAATCCCAAATCTTCTTCGCTCACTGATTCCACACTTTCACGCTCACCTACCAGTGCAACCACTGCTTCTCCGCGGAAACGCACATGATCTTTAGCTAAAACAGGTTGATCTTTGATATGAGGAAAGATTCCGAAACCGTTGTTTCCTGTAACATCATCCGCAGTCAAGACCTTGACCATGCCGGGATATTTTTGCAAAACTTTTTCGGGATGCGCGATGGTGAATTTTGCGCGCGGATGTGGAGAACGAATGGAACGCAGCCAGAGAGAGTCTTCCGGAGCATGATCAGCAGAGAAAATTTCTTCGCCGGTGAGCTTCTTCCTTCCATCAACTTTCACCATGCGGGAACCGACAGCTGATCCCGATGGTGGAGTTTGTTCTGTAGAAGAAGTTTGTCCGGCTTTGAGTACGGCTTGAACAATTTTCGTGTATCCGGTACAACGACACAACACCCCACCGATTGCATCAAGAACCTGCGATTCAGTGGGATTCGCAGTTTGATCCAGCAAAGACTGTGCTGCCATCAACATTCCAGGTGTGCAGATTCCGCACTGCGCCGCACCTTCATCAAGGAACGCCTGTTGAAGTGTTGTCAAGTTGCTGCTCTCAGCAAGTCCTTCCACCGTACGGGCGTTGTGTCCTTCCAACTGACCGACTGCTGTCAAACAGGCATAACGCTGTTCGCCGTCAATCAGGATAGTACAAGCTCCGCAATCTCCTGCATCACAGCCAACTTTGGTTCCGGTTAAGCCTAAATCTTCTCGGAGTACATCCGAAAAGCGCCGTAGTGGATTGACAGAAATGGTTTGCGGGGCGTCATTCAAAATGAATGAAACGATGGTTTTTTCGGATGTACTCATGATTTAAGGACTCCCTTGATTGCACGTTGGATTAATTCAGGAACCACTTTTTTTCTGTAATCCGCCGATGCGCGAATATCATCAATCGGTTCCAACAATTCAAGGTGCTTTGGTAGAATTTCAATTGAATTTAATTTTTGTCCAACAGCTTCCTGTTCCAGCAATCGTAGCCGTTGTGCTACAGGAGAACATGCGCCTATCGCGATTTTTAAGTTCAAAATTTCATCCAGTCCATTCAACTCAGCGACTACTCCAACCATCACGATTGAAATGACTAGATAGGCTCTGGTTCCCAATTTTTCAAAATTACCAAGTGCCTTTTCCGCAGGATGAGGAATGAAAATTCCGCTGATGAGTTCGTCCTCTTTTTTAGCAGTTTTCCTGTTGCCGAGAATGAATTCTTCTAAGGGCAGCACTCTTGTTTCACGCACGGACTGCAGCTGAACTTCAGCTTCCAGTGCCAGCAAATTTGGCACACTGTCCGCAGCAGGAGACGTATTGCAGATATTACCGCAAAGTGTTCCGGCGTTTTGAGTCTGGACTCCACCGATTGTTTTCGCGGCTTGTTTTAAACCATCAAAAGCAGGCGGAAGTTTTGCCTCAACAATATCAGTCCAGGTTGTTAAGGCCCCAAGCTGGAAACCCTCAACTGTTTGCTGAATTGCGCGGAGTTGCGGGATACCGGTTAAATCGAGCACATTATCCGTGATCGACTTGCCAACACGTGCAGGAAAAAAATCTGTTCCTCCCGCGAGCATAATCCTGGGATGTTCATCTAACGCTGCAAGAGCGTCTTCAAGGTTATCAGGTCTAAAGTATGGAAACATCTGTAATATTATGGTTAGAAAGAAAAAGGCGGGGAATTCTATTTGAGCAATTTATTTGAAGGTTGTGTTTCGTCAAAGACTACCTCAAGAGAGCTTCAATGACAACCTTAAAGAAGCAAAAGCGAAATTTAAACAGCCTATGTTTTTTTGAAATTCTGTCGGTAATAAACAAAAATATTTTTCAGGTTTAATTTCCATAGCATAAACAGATAAGAACCTTGCCCGCAAAAAGTATTTCATGTAATATGCTTATTGATTTCTCTACCAAAAACAATCCATAAAAAAATGTTCACCCACCTTCATCTTCACACACAATACTCTTTGCTTGAGGGCGCAATCCGCATAAAAGAATTGGTTCCCGCGCTTAAAAGCAAAGGTTTTGAGTCCTGCGCGATTACTGATCATGGCAACATGTTTGGCGCGGTTGAGTTTTATCATGCCTTGAAAGATGCAGATTTGAAGCCGATTATCGGTGTCGGCGCATCAGTCATTGAAGGTGATTATACGGAGGCTTCCGCCAATTCTGTACGTAACACAAACTCACCATGTCAGACACAATTTCTTTGTCAAAATCGTCATGGCTATCGCAATCTCGGATATTTGGTGAGCCTCAGTTATACAGAAGGAAAAGTCAATGGGGTGCCATGTATCAATCATCAACTACTGGAAAAATATCACTCAGGACTGATCGCGCTGAGTGGTGGAATGAATGGAGAAATTAACCGTCATTTTCTTGAGGGGCGTCCGGATGACGCACGTCGAGTTGCGATGTGGTACCGAGATGTTTTTGCGGACCGTTACTACATTGAGTTACAAAATACCGGACTTCCAGAGCAATTGGGATTAAACAAACAGTTAGTTCGGTTAGGACACGAGCTGGGAATTCCACTCGTTGCCACAAACGAGTGCCTTTATCTCACGCCCGAAGAAGCGGAGGCGCAATACATCCTCTGGTTGATGGGCTTGCAACGCAGAGTTACGGATGAGGGGGTTCCTCTTCAGTCAGGAAATCAGCGTTACTTAAAAAGCGCAGAAGAAATGCTGACGGCTTTTAAAGAACTTCCGCTGATTGCACTGGAAAATACAAGTAAAATCGCGGAGCAATGTGAATTGTCCCTTGAAAATAATAAAATCTTTCTACCGCAAATTTCCACAAGAGAGGATGAAACGGTTGATTCAAAATTGTGTGATGATGCAAAAATAGGTTTGGAAAAAAGAATTGCAAAACTTTACGAACTATATGAGCCAGAAGTATCTTTTGAAGAATTTCAACTGCCCTATACGGAGCGTTTAAGTTTTGAACTGGAGGTTATCGTCCAAATGGAATATCCGGGCTATTTTTTAATTGTTTCCGAATTTATAAAATGGGCAAAAGATAACGGAGTTTCAGTAGGACCCGGCAGAGGTTCCGGAGCAGGTTCACTGGTCGCCTATGCATTACTCATCACTGATGTTGATCCTCTGCATTACGGACTGCTCTTTGAACGTTTCCTGAATCCATATCGAGTCAGCCTACCTGATTTTGATATTGATTTTGATGTAGAGGGCCGAGAAAAAGTGATTGAGCATGTGCGAGAAAAATATGGTGAAAAAAATGTCTGTCAAATTTCAACCTTTGGTTCACTCAAAGCAAAAGCGGTAGTGCGCGGTGTAGCGCGCGTGTTGGACTTTCCGTACTCAGAAGCAGATAAAATCGCAAAACTGGTGCCAAATGATCTGAATATCACCCTCGATCAGGCACTTGAAAAGGAACCTGAATTGGCAGTCCTGGCTAGTGAAGGAAGTGAGAATGAACAGCGTTTGATTAAGTTCAGTCGCCAGTTGGAAGATTTGAACACTCATCTGGGAACACATGCAGCCGGTGTGATTATCATGAATCAGGATATCCGTGAAGTGATGCCTGTATGCACCGGAAAGGAAGGGACACTGCAGTCGATGTATCCGATGAAATACGCAGAGGATCAAGGCGCGGTAAAATTTGATTTTCTTGGTTTGCAAAACCTTTCCACTATTGACAATACACTGGACTTGATCAGTAAAAGCCGTCCGGACTCTGCGAAGTTGGATATCGCCCGCACTGCGATGGACGATCCTTTAACCTTTGATTTATTTTGCCGCGCGGATACCATCGGTGTTTTTCAGCTTGAATCGTCAGGCATGAAACGCTTGGTCTCCAGTATGCAGCCCTCAGCGTTTGAAGACATCGTTGCGATTTTGGCACTGTATCGTCCGGGTCCATTAGGTTCTGGCATGGTTGAAGATTATGTGCAGTGCAAGCATAAGCGGAAGCGAGTTGTTTTTCCGCATCCGCTGATGGCGGACATTTTGAGGGAAACCTATGGAGTGCTGGTTTACCAGGAACAAATTATTAAAAGCGTACAGGTTCTGGCTGGATTTTCACTGGGGCAGGCCGATCTATTACGACGTGCGATTGGAAAAAAGACGGTTGAGATATTGGCTGAACAGCGCTTACAATTTGTAGAGGGCTGTTTGAAAAACTCAGAGTTTCTGGAGCAATGTCCACAGGTAAGTACTCCGGAAGAAAAAGCGAATGAGATTTTTGACACAATTAATTATTTTTCCGGATACGGATTTAACAAGTCGCACAGTGTTGCCTATGGTTTGATCTCATATCAAACGGCCTTTCTCAAGGCACATTATCCGGTGCAGTTGATGGCGGCGTTATTCAACGGTTCCATCAACAACCAGGACAACATCATCAATTACATCAGTGAATGTAAGGCGATGGGAGTAAAAGTTTTGCCTCCTGATGTGAATCACAGCGCAAAAACTTTTACGGTTGCACCGGCTGAGTTCAGAATTACAGCCATAACCCTTGCGCATTTTGAACGAGATTTTGCGGGCAGCAATCCGCAAAATGATTCACTTCCGCAAGACTGGCTGGAGCCACTCCGGAATTCTTTGAAAAAATTAAAAAATCAGGATTTCAAAGATGAAACTGAATTCCTGAAAATAATTAAACAAAACTCGGAAACAGAAAGTGGACTCACACAAGAATTTATATTAAATTCAAGCTCCTCTTTTGCCTCATGGTTGCGCAGAGAAGCTAGAGTTGAAGTGATTCGTTTTGGCTTGAACGCTGTTAAAAATGTAGGTGGAAAAGCAGTTGACGCGATATTGAAAGTCAGGAGTGAACATGGACAATTAACTGATTATATGGAATTCATGAAGAAAGTGAACCTGAATGAAGTTAATCGGCGAATGTTGGAAACCCTTGTCAAATGCGGTGCTTTCGATTCTCTGCATGAAAATCGGGCTCAATTATTTGCTGCGCTTGATGGAGCATTTCATTTAGCCCAGGAATTTCAGCGTGCGGAAGAACCCTCGCAGGATTCATTCTTTTCTTTGATGGATGAAGGTGACGCGAAGGCAACAGAAACTAAACTTGAATTTCCGGAAGTAAGGAATTGGCCAAAACGTGAACGTCTCAAGCAGGAAAAAGCGGCGCTGGGGTTTTATGTTTCAGGGCATCCGCTGGACAGTTATTCATCTGAAATGAAACTGCTGGCCACTACGACGGTCAAATTGAAAGATGGTGCGCACGCAGAAAAAAACAAAGTTTCACTCATCGGAATTATCGTCAATAATACCGTCCGCCTCAACCAGAGCAATGCGAAGTTTGCCATTGCTACTCTGGAAGATACACGTGGCACCCTTGAATTTCCCGTCTTTGCCTCGGTTTATGAAAAGGATGGAGAATTGCTCGAAAGTGATGAGCCGTTACTGATTTCTGGACGGGTGAATTATCGAGATGAAGAAGTGGGCATTTTTGTGGACAGTATCCGACGCTTGAGTGAAATAAGGGAAACAGAAGCAAAAAGCATGTTAATCAAAATTGGCTCAGATACTCTTTTACTGGAAACCATAAGTTTACTCCGCAGCACATTGCAAAAATATACCGGAGACAAACCTTTTACTTTTTCAATTCAAGCCCCAGACGCAACTTTTGTTACCATCACTCCGGAAGAGCGGATTAGTATTACTTCTGCTTTGATTGAAGAACTGGAAGAATTTCTGCCCCTCCAGACTTTGGAGTTCAGCTATGCATCGCAAAGTAAAGACCATTGACTTTCTGAATAATTTCTCGTTTTTTGAGCTTATTTTTAGTATGCTTAAGCAGTTGAAGGTACTGAATATGAGGGATTAACAAACCAAATAGAAAGAGTTACGATTGTTGAATTTTAACTACAAATGCAGTCAATGCGCCGCAACCTATGAAATCAGTCCGGAATTGATGTTATGTCCGGAATGTTCTGCTACACATAAACCCGGACAGCCGCTGAACGGAGTTTTGGAGGTGGAACTGAGTGGAACTTTGGAGAGCAATGATCCTTTAAATTTTTTACCAGTAGAACAAGAATTTTTACCAGCAATTCCTGTAGGCAATACTCCTTTGTGGCATCCCGAAAATCTGGTTAAAAAATACGGTTTTCCGGAATTGTATTTGAAAGATGATGGAGTTAATCCAACAGGATCCCTGAAAGACAGAGCTTCTTTTTTGGTGGCGGCTTTTGCCCGCAAACACGGTATTCGGGAAGTTGTAGTCGCATCTACCGGAAACGCGGGGTCTTCAATGGCGGGAGTCGGTGCGGCGGCAGGACTTAAAGTTAAGCTCTTTTTGCCAAAAACCGCACCTCCGGCAAAAATGATTCAGGCCTTGCAATACGGCGCGGATTTAGTTTTGGCGGAAAAAAATTATGACCAGGCTTTTGCACTTTCACTTGAGTACTCAAATACTCGAGGCGGAATGAACCGAAATACGGCTTACAATCCGATGACGATTGAAGGTAAAAAAACGGTTTCCATCGAAATTTTTTATCAGCTCAAAAAAGCGCCGGATCATGTTTTTGTAAGTGTGGGAGATGGGGTGATAATGTCCGGAGTTTACAAAGGTTTCAGGGATTTGTTGCAACTCGGACGTATAGACAAAATTCCGGTTGTACACGCAATTCAGGCTTCCGGAAGTACTGCGATTTACCGTGCAATGGAATCCGGAACTTTTGACGGGCAGCCGGAACGTCCGGTGCGAGCGGCAAAAACGGTTGCGGACTCGATTTCTGTCGATACACCAAGCAATGGTCACCTTGCGCTGAAAAATTTAAAAACTTACGGCGGGCGCTGTGTGACTGTTACGGACGAAGAAATTTTATCCGCGCAAAAAGAACTGTCTTCTGCTTGCGGACTTTTTTCTGAACCGGCGGCAGCAGCTGCGTATGCAGGGTTTTTGAAACAGAAAGCAACCTTGGATTCCGGAGAAACTTGCGTTGTTCTGCTGACTGGAAATGGACTCAAAGATATAAATTCTGCAACTAAAAAAATTGTAATTCCTGAAAATACC
This sequence comes from SAR324 cluster bacterium, assembly GCA_016764995.1. Classification (GTDB taxonomy): domain Bacteria; phylum SAR324; class SAR324; order SAR324; family NAC60-12; genus Arctic96AD-7. Next base: position 17,441 of record JAESQU010000105.1, read on the forward strand.
ATCAATTCTCTTGATGAAATTTCGTGACAGTTTCAAATGCAAAATATTTTAGCCGCAGATTCACACGGATTAGAACAGAAAAAAATATCCGTTTTTATCCGCGAAGATCTGCGGCTCTTTTTAGTGGATTCTCGACCATTAACTTTATCTTAACTGAGTAAAAAATATGATTGATTTGAAAATAAACGAAGCAAAAATTCAGCAAAATGCGAAGCACTGCAAGTTACATAAAATCAAGCTGCCTACTTTTGGGCAGATGCAGAATCCGGAAACAATTGCGGATGAAATCAAAGACGAACTGAAAAAAATCAGTTTGTGGGAAACACATCCTGCCAATTTGTTTCGCATAACTTGGAAAAATGAACCGGTCGCGCAAGGCGGTGGTTTCGGCGGAGTAAATTATATCGTTATTCCACCCGAAATTTCCGGAGTGAAAGCAAAAATAATTGCGCTCGTTGGCAAATGGTTTCCTACAGGTGCGCACAAAGTTGGAGCAACCTATGGTTGTCTTGCGCCAGCTCTAACCACAGGACAATTCTGTCCAGGTGAAACAAAAGCAGTTTGGCCTTCAACCGGAAATTACTGTAGAGGCGGAGCTTATGTTTCTTCGCTGCTGGGCTGTGATTCGATTGCAATTTTACCGGAAAATATGTCCCGCGAACGTTTTGAATGGCTGGAAAAAGTGGCAGGAGAAGTTATCAAAACTCCAGGTTGTGAAAGCAACGTAAAGGAAATCTTTGACAAATGCTGGGAACTGAAAAACACTCGTAACGATATTCAAATCTTCAATCAATTCGAAGAATTTGGCAATCCGCTCTGGCATTATATGGTAACAGGAAAAGCCGCGGAGGAAGCACTCCTGCAGGAAATGGGGCCGAACAGCAGAGTTGCGGGAGCAATTTCATCTTCCGGTTCTGCAGGATCAATGGCCTTTGGATATTATCTGAAGGAAAAATTTCCGGAATCAAAATTAGCTGTTGCGGAAGCACTGCAATGTCCTACTTTGCTGAACAATGGTTTTGGAGATCACCGCATCGAAGGAATCGGTGACAAACATGTGCCGTGGATTCATGATTGTAAAAACACGGACATGGTAATTGGCGTTGATGATGAAGCGGCAGTCCGTTTGTTGAGACTTTTCAATGAAACATCCGGAAGAGATTGTCTTGCGCATTATGGAGTTGATGCTGAATTTTCGAATCAATTGGATTTGCTTGGTATTTCCGGAATTGGAAACATCATTGCGGCCATCAAATTCGCAAAATATTATGAACTGACTGAGGATGATTACGTGGTGACAATTTTGACTGACTCGATGGAACTCTATGGATCACGAATTGAAGAACTTGCTGCAGAACGAGGTCAATACACAAACATTGATGCACACAAAGATATGCAGTTGCTGATGGATTCCGGAATTGATAATGTGCTCGAATTAACGTATTACGAAAAGAAACGGATTCATAATCTCAAATATTTCACCTGGATTGAACAGCAGGGACGGGAGTTGTCGGAGCTGAATGACCAATGGTACAATCACGATTCTTACTGGAAAGACATATTTTCACTTGCTCCACAAATTGATGAATTGATTGTGGAGTTCAACCGGCAAATTGCCGCGGCATAATATTGCTAAACTGTTGTCTCGTCAAAAAGTTCACGGCCAATCAGCATCCGCCGAATTTCGTTTGTGCCAGCGCCAATATCATAAAGCTTGGCGTCTCGCAACAGACGTCCTGTTGGATAATCGTTGATGTAACCGTTTCCGCCTAAAGACTGAATTGCCTCCAGAGAGACTTTGACTGCATTCTCGGAAGCAAGTAGCAGACAGGCTGCGGTGTCTCTGCGGGAGACCTGTTTTTTGGCGCAATTTTCGGCGACACGATAACAAAAAGCACGTGAAGATTGCAGGGCGGTGTACATGTCCGCAATCTTGCCCTGCATCAATTCAAAAGTGCCGATCGGTCGGTCAAACTGCCAGCGCTCATGAATGTAGGGCAATGTCACGTCCAGTGCGGCCTGCATGATTCCGAGAGGCCCCCCGGAAAGTACAACCCGTTCCAAATTCAATCCACTCATTAAAACTTTTACACCTTGATTTGCTTCAAGCACCACATTTTCATCTGGAATTTCACAGTCCTCAAAAACCAGTTCGCAAGTATTAGATCCACGCATTCCGAGTTTGTCCAGTTTCTGCGCAGTTGAAAAACCTTTCATTCCTTTTTCAACGATGAAGGCGGTCATTGCTTTCGAACCCTGATCTTTGGCAGCGGTTCGCATGTAAACGATTAAGACGTTTGCCTCTGGGCCGTTTGTGATCCACATTTTGGAACCGTTTGCAACCCAACGGTCTCCGTGTTTTTCCGCATGGCAAGCCATCGATCCGACCACATCTGAGCCTGCTCCCGGTTCCGACATTGCCAAAGCACCAACATGTTCTCCTGAACAAAGTTTCGGCAGATACTTTTCTTTTTGCGCAGAACTGCCATTGATCTGGAGTTGATTGACACACAAATTTGAGTGCGCACCATAAGATAATCCGACCGAAGCAGATGCTCTGGAAATTTCCTCGACTGCAACCAGATGGGCTAGATATGACATTTCGGAGCCTCCATATTCTTCCGAAACCGTCATTCCTAATAATCCCAAATCCCCGAGTTCTTTCCACAAATGTTGTGGGAATTCGTTGTCACGGTCCACGTCTTCGGCAATCGGCGCAATCCGTTTTTCGGCAAATTGCCTCACCGTTTCCCGCAGCATGTCCACTTCTTCATTCAGTTGAATATCCCAGTTCATTTTTATTTAGCTCTTGTTTTGGTTGTCAATTCCCGGAAAAAGCAAGTCGGTGCGCCTGTATGGCAGGCAGCTCCGGTTTGATGTACTTTGTAAAGCAAAGTGTCTTCATCACAGTCCACCAGCACTTCCACAATTTTTTGCAAATGTCCGGAACTCTCTCCTTTTTTCCAGATGGCATTCCGTGAGCGTGACCAGTAGTGAGCAAATCCACTTTCTTGCGTTCTTTTGACGGCATCCGGATTTGCATAAGCCAGCATCAAAACTGCACCGGAAACTGCATCTTGTGCGATCACCGGCAACAAACCGCCTTGTTTTTCAAAATCTAAATCCTCAACAGAAAGTTTGCTTTTAGTCACTTCTGCCATTTCCGTTTCCGTTTCCGTTTTTGCCATTTGCTCACCTTAAGCTTCCGGACGCATAGTTGGAAAAAGGATAACATCACGAATTGTAGATTGTCCGGTAAGCAGCATTACAATCCGGTCGATCCCTAAACCAACTCCACCCATCGGCGGCATTCCGTATTCCATTGCGCGTAAAAAATCCTCGTCCAAGGGCTGAGTTTCTTTTTCTCCTCCTCTTCCGCGTTCAACCTGTTCCTCCATCAAACGGCGCTGAATCACAGGGTCGTTCAATTCTGAATAGGCATTAGCAATTTCCCAGCCGTTGATGTAGGCCTCAAAACGCTCCAGCAATTCCGGATTTTCTCGATTTTGTTTACAAAGCGGACTTGTTTCTTTCGGATGATCGGTGATAAAAGTAGGCTGAATTAGTTGAGTTTCACACGTTTCTTCAAAGACAAGCTGGGCTGCCAATCCTCGATTGTAATCACCGTCAAGTTCCCAGCCATTTTCCTTGAGCAGGTTTTGCACTTCTGTGTCACTCATATTTTCAAACGAAATTCCGCCCAATGTTTGAATTGCATCCAACATGCTTAAACGCGGCCACGGGGCTTTCAGGTCTATAGTCTGACCTTCATATTCTATTTCTGTAGTTCCATTTACCGCAACTGCACAGCGTTCACAAATATTTTCGGTGTGACGCATTATCTCGTTGTAATCAACATAAGCCTGATAAAATTCCAGTGCGGAAAATTCCGGATTGTGGGTGCGGTCAATGCCTTCATTACGGAAATCTTTGACAAATTCAAAGACTGCGTCAAAGCCTCCTACAATTAGACGTTTCAAGTACAATTCATTGGAGATCCGTAAATAAAATTTCTGGTCCAGTGCCTTGTGATGAGTCACAAAAGGTGTCGCGTTTGCGCCTCCGTAAACTGCCTGGAGTGTCGGTGTTTCTACTTCCAGAAATCCTTCTTCACATAAATAATTACGTATGGTCTGGAAAATTAGTGTCCGTTTTTGAAAAACTTCCGCAACTTGCGGATTCAAAATCAAATCCAGATAACGCTGGCGGTAACGTAATTCTTTGTCTGTAACTTCATCATGCACAATGCGTTCGCCGTCTTTTTCCTCAACTTTAGGCATAGGCATTGGGCGAATGGCTTTTGAAAGCATTTCAACAGAGCTGGCCCGTAAAGTTAGTTCTCCGGTTTTGGTATACATCAATGTACCGGAAATACCGAGGTGATCACCGATGTCACACAACTTGAACATTTTGAATGTCGTTTCTCCAACTGCGTCAAGCCGCACATAAATTTGTAAACGTGTGTGCTGAGCCTGAATGTTACCAAAACTTGCCTTCCCCTTTCCACGTACTGCGAGCAAGCGGCCAGCGATTGTAATAGTTTTTTGCTCATCCAGTAATTGTTCTGCTTGTTCAATTACTTCCGGAACAGTGTGACTCCGTTTAAATGAATATGGGTAAGGTTCTGTGCCTAATTCACGAATTTTTTCCAGCTTCTCCAGCCGGATATGTTGTTGATCAACTTTGATGTCCATTTAAAAGTTATCGTGCTACGAAGAAATTTAACTGTTTCCTTAAAATGTTTGAGTAGAAAGCATCACCCTATAAACGGTACTACTCTACCTTTGTAGAACTTGTTAATATAAAATTAGCACTACTCATCAGTGAGTGCTATTATTTACTTGCGTTGTATTGCTGATTACGTTATCCTTAATGATCGAAATGAATTTGGAAGATTTTTCAAAATTTCTGATTCACTTGAACGGCTCAGCATACGCTTTTTGTTGTTGAAGCTCAATTTAATTAATTATAATCCTAAAAGGAGAACTATGATTCGTCCCTTACAGGACCGCGTGCTTGTGAAGCGCGTCGAAGCCGATGAAATGACATCGTCCGGAATTATTATCCCGGATACAGCCAAAGAAAAGCCTCAAGAAGGTGAAGTGGTCGCAGTTGGCCCAGGCAAACGCCTTGACAATGGTTCCATTCAAGAAATGGGAGTAAAAAAAGGTGATAAAATTTTGTTCAGCAAGTATGGCGGCACCGAGGTAAAAGTCGATGACGAAGATTATATCATCATGCGTGAGGATGACATCCTCGGCGTTTTGGCTTAATTTTAATCTAATCAACCATTAACAAATTAACTTAGAGTTATAGTATGGCAAAACAAGTTATTTTTGCGGCAGAAAACCGCGAAAAACTGCTTAGAGGCGTAAATGCCTTGTCAAATGCAGTCAAGGTGACATTGGGTCCGAAAGGCCGCAATGTTTTAATAGATAAATCTTTTGGTGCGCCACTGGTCACTAAAGATGGAGTGACAGTTGCGAAAGAAATTGAATTGGAAGACAAGTTGGAAAACATGGGTGCGCAGATGGTCAAAGAAGTTGCTTCCAAAACATCTGACGTTGCCGGTGATGGAACCACCACTGCAACTGTGTTAGCACAAGCGATTGTGACCGAAGGTCATCGTAACTTGGCAGCAGGTGCGAATCCAATGGATCTCAAGCGTGGAATTGACCAAGCTGTTAAGGCTGCAATTGAGCATTTACATAGTATTTCCAAGTCAGTTTCCGAATCCAAAGAAATCGCTCAGGTGGGCACTGTTTCAGCAAACAATGATACCACAATTGGTGACATTATTGCTGAATCCATGGAGAAAGTAGGTAAGGACGGTGTGATCACCATTGAAGAAGCAAAGACGGCTGAAACCAGTTTGGAAGTTGTAGAAGGAATGCAGTTTGACCGTGGTTATCTTTCACCGTATTTCGTAACTGATTCAGAGCGTATGGAAGTTTCCCTCGAAGATCCATACATCATCCTGGTGGAAAAGAAAGTCAGTAACATGAAGGACATTCTTCCTGCAATTGAGCAAATCGCCAAGACAGGAAATCCTTTCTTGATCGTTGCTGAAGACATTGAAGGTGAAGCTTTGGCAACCCTCGTTGTCAACAAACTACGTGGAACTCTGAAGTGTGCGGCTGTTAAAGCTCCGGGCTTTGGAGATCGTCGTAAAGCCATGTTGGAAGATCTCGCAATCCTTACCGGTGGCGCAGTTGTTTCCGAAGATATGGGAATGAAACTCGAAGACCTGACACTTGCTAAACTTGGACAAGCCAAGTCTGTCGTCATTGATAAAGACAATACTACAGTTATTGACGGTGGTGGTGATAAAGAGACAATCAAATCCCGTATCAGTCAAATTCGTGCTCAAATCGAAGATACATCTTCTGATTATGATCGTGAAAAGTTGCAGGAGCGCTTGGCTAAATTGGCTGGAGGTGTAGCTGTGATTAACGTTGGTGCAGCGACCGAAATCGAGATGAAAGAGAAAAAGGCTCGAGTTGAAGATGCATTGCACGCAACACGCGCAGCTGTTGAAGAAGGTATTGTTCCTGGTGGCGGAGTAGCTTTAGTTCGTGCCATTGATGCAGTCGCAAAAACAGTAAAATCCATTAAACAGCACGATCAAAAAGTTGGTGCTGAAATTGTGCTTAAGGCACTTGAAACTCCTTTGCGTCAGATTGTGGCAAATGCCGGACTCGAAGGCGCGTTGATTGTCGATAAAGTAAAAGCAAGCAGCACAAACGTAGGTTTTGACGCTGCTGAAGAAACTTACACCGACATGATTGCAGCCGGTATTATTGATCCGACTAAAGTTGTTCGTACTGCACTGGAAAATGCAGCATCCGTCGCCGGATTGTTGTTAACTACAGAAGCAGGAATTCATGACGCTCCTGAGGAAAAATCTGGTGGAATGCCGGGTGCACCTGACATGGGCGGAATGGGAGGCATGGGAGGAGGCATGGGCGGAATGATGTAATTTCCGTTCAGAATCCTAACTGAATAAAAAAAGGCGAGTCGGCTCTGTGAGCTGGCTCGCCTTTTTTGTTTTTTAACTTATTTTTTTGGAAGGGGGGGGTGCTAAATTAGGGAGATTTGATTCGCATCACGGTTGACTTTCAACTGCTTCCAAAGACTCTTTGCAGCTAACACAAAAAGTAGTTACAGGCCTGATGAGCAAACGTTCTTTGCCAATTTCCACGCCGCATTCTTCGCAGTATCCAAATGTTTTGTTCTCTACCCGCTCTAAGGCTTCTTCAACCTTACCAAGCAGTTTTCGTTCACGATCACGAATACGTAAATTATTGATGTGCTCTGTCTCCAGCGATGCCCGATCATTAGGGTCAGGATAAAGTGTACTCTCTTCCTGCATCCCGTGTACAGTTTCTTCGGATTCGCCAAGAATTTCCGTCTGCATTTCTTCCAAACGGACTTTGATCTGTTCTAGTTGAGTTTCTTGCATTCTAAATTCCTCCTGGAAGAACGCTTTTATTAATAAACAATTGTGATATAAACCTTATATTCTATCTTATTATATAAGTAAAAGAAAGGTTTTTTCTTGGAAAATGTCTCAGTAAATTTTAAAAAGCAGTAAAGATGCGGTCATATATTTTTGTTGCGAAACGCTTGATCAATTCACGGATGCTTCCAGAAAGTGAAAAATTGGATACAGTGTTCGTTTCATTTTCACCGGACTCATTCAGTTTTACTTCGAGCATTGTTTCTTCCCAAACATTATTGCCTGTCCGACTGTCTTCCAAAATCGCTTGACCCTGAATGATCGCTTTTACTCCAGTTGCAAGCTGTTCTTTGCTTAAACCTGAAGAATTCGTTTTCAAGTTTAGTAGAGTAATTCTCAACTGAAGGTCAGCAATACCGGAATGAACCATTTTCACTGAACTGTTGGTACGCATCAAGCGATTGAGCTGCTCAGACAAATCGGTTTCGAGTCCTGCTTTGAAGGTCTGATTTTGTATTGGCAGAATTGCGAGGGTTTGTGCTTCATTTGGCAATACCGGATTACTACCTTCAATTACATAACCACATCCGGTTAGTGACAGCACCAGTGTTATTCCCAAAAAATAACGCAAAAACAAAACTCCCTTTTGAGCCTGAAGCTCTGCTGTATTTGTTTTAGGATTTTGCAAAATAAACCTGTGAAAAAAATGTTCTTTTAGGTGAAAAATTATTGAATAGCCTTCATGTTAGTCAATGTTTTTTCGCGAGTTTCCATTTTATAATTTATGGAAGAGTATTCAAGATTTTTGGAGTATTTGTTTAGCATCTGGAAATTTATTTTAGAGATAAACCAAAACAAGAACTCCTGTGTAAGTGTATAACTGCAGTCCCTGCTGCATCTGCGCGATTTCGTAACCGCCAAAAAAACCGATCAAAGGAAACTCTCCCAGTGTTTCCTGAATTAATTGTGTATCCACATTTGGTCTTCCATAAAGCGCTTCTCCGCGAGAGGCACAATTGAAATAAATTCCAAAAGTTGGCGTGTTCTCATTTTGTATTTTCAAACGCTGGAGCATTTCCCGCAAGTCATCTTCGGCAGTTTTATGGCTGCGATAAGCAAAAGAAACCACTCCGCCCTCGTGTACTATTTCTGCAGTAGAGATGCCTTGAGAAGCAATGTTAACCCCGGTAACATGCCGCACCATTGCGCCTTCTCCGGTGAAAACAGGCTGTTCCGGGTCTAGCGGAAAACTAAGCAATAATTGCTGAGTTGCTTGCTCCAGATCGTTTATTCCCAACGCTGTTGCAACTTCAGTAAAAACTTCCAAAGCTGGTTTGCCATCAAGTGACAGAATGAGATCGTCTTTCACTTCTGTGACAAACATCGGTTCATCGAAGGTGGTACAGGACTGTGTCACACCTGCACGAAACTCAGGAACTCCCGCAAAGGCCAATCCTCCCGCGCCATTGAGAGTGACAATGTCTGGCCCAAACTGAATTGAAGTTTGCTGACTACCGTCATTACAAGAGCCTGCCCCAAAAACAGACGGACGGTTTTTAAGGAAATTAAACATATTGATGAAATTATGAGGCTGATGCTGAAAAACATCTGGAAAGAAAAAAAAGAGCGGACTTTCCTCAACGAAATTTTCCAGTGTCTCACGGAGTTGTTGTGCAACTCCGGCACTGTGCTCCAATTCCTGATATTTTGCCAAGGCCAGCGGACGCAACTCCGGAGTATATCCAGCCATTAAAACCAAACCCGGACCATCTGTGATTTCACCTTCCCGCGAAAGAACTCCCATTCCGCTACAACCGGTGATACACTTGCAACGTGTTTGTTCGAGGATCAATTCATGTAAACGTCCTGCATGAACAAAATGCTCCAAAGTAAAAAAAACTAACACCCAATGTACTTCTGGAAGCTTTGCCTGTTTGACTGCGGAATTGATTACTTCAGCTATAGCGACTTCCGGATCAGTTTCTTTTGACACTCCTACGCCAACACGGTTCACAACCATTCACAAATAGCAGATTAAAAAAATGTGGCACCCGGATTGCTCTTCTAGATAAAACCCAAGTCTGTCCAAAACGGATTACAATTATTAGTAGAATTAAATCTCAAACAAAAGTTTGCCTTAAGCCAATGGAAACCGCAAGATTCCTCACACTGCGAGTGCAACCCAAGTTAAAACCATATAATTTTTCAGGCTTAAATAAAAAAATACTTAGACGCAGATTTTTTCTTCATGCACTTATTTTGACGACAACAGCTTTTATATTAGTTAGCTGCACAGAAACTGTTTGGAAAAATCACGGAGACAGTTGCATTCAAATATCTGAAGATCCACCATTACGCAGGGTAATAAATTACAGTGATCATGATTTGTGCGGACGTAAATTGTCACCGCGTATTGCGCCAAATCCGCAGACACGCTCTAAAACCGAAAAGGATTAAGCGTGCTCTCCCGCATAAAATCTTGTAATGAAAAGCGGACTGCATTTGAGGAGGTCAGCCTGAAACAGGGCTTGTGGAAAGAGGTTCTGCTACCAGAGAATTTGGATTTGCGCCGGTGATACGAACAGTTAAAAGCTCACCTGCTTTTGCTTCCCAGTTTTTAATCGACACAGAATGGTTCCCGCGTGTACGTCCGGTTGCGGAGTTTTCTTTGCGGTGATGTTTTCCTTCAATCAGTACTTCATGGCTGGTACCAACCAATGCTTCATTTTTTTCCCGAACAATTTTTTCTTGTGTTTCAAGCAGAATTTTCAGCCGCTCGGATTTAACATTTTCTGTTAAGTGATCAGGATATTCAGCGGCACGAGTTCCGGGACGCGGGGAATATTTGAAAGAATAAATCAAATCGAAACGCACATTCCGGACTGCTTCCATTGTCATTTCGAATTCTTCCTCTGTTTCTCCGGGAAAGCCCACAATCAAATCTGTCGATAGTGTGGCTTCAGGAAGTCGATCACGCAAAAGTGCGACCTTTTCATAAAAGGTTTCCATCGTGTACCAGCGCCTCATTCTACGCAAAATTCGGTTTGATCCGGATTGCAAAGGTAAGTGCATTTGCTCACAAAGTGAGGGCAAAGTTACAAATGCGTCTGCCAGCTCTTCATGAAAATCTTTCGGATGAGGCGAAATAAAACGCAGGCGCTCCAAATTCTCAAGCTTGTCCAGACTCTTTAAAAGTTCCACAAAATCTGTTCCGTTAGCTTTGTATGAATTTACATTTTGGCCCAGCAAACATATTTCCTTTGTTCCAGCAGAAATGAGACGCTTTGCCTCCGCAATAATATGTTCCGGTTCACGACTGACTTCCACTCCTCGAGTGAATGGGACAACACAAAAAGAGCAATGATTGTTACAGCCTTTTGTAATTGCTAAATGTGCTTTGACACCGAAATTTTGTGATTTTTGAAATGTATAATCCGGAATAAAGTTGCGCACTTTTTGCCGGGCGTGGCGTTCAGTTTGGGATATTTTCCGGCCTTTGCTGACATTTTCCAACATCTCCGGAAGCTCAAACAAATTGTCCGTTCCAAAAACAAAATCAACGTATGCCGCACGACGTAAAATAGCCTTTCCTTCCTGTTGCGCCACACAACCACCTACACCGATTTTCAACTCCGGTTTTTCTGCTTTGAGTTTCCGGAGACGTCCCAATTCACTATAGACCTTGTTTTCCGCTTTTTCACGGATAGAGCAAGTGTTGAGAATAATTAAATCAGCATCGTCCCTGGAATCCGTTTGGATGTAATTTTCATGCCGTAGCACTTCCAACATTTTATCGGTGTCATATTCATTCATTTGACACCCATAAGTCTGAATGTGGACTTTCTTCGCAGTCTCCGCGTTTTCAGGATTCTCTTTCATCATTGGTCTGACTATGAACCGGTTTAGAAAATTTCGGTATTAATTTAAGTTGAAAATGTTTTACGTCTTTTTTGCCCTAACGGATGATGTAATTATGCAGAGACGGCTTCCAGCGGTAACATTCCAAGTTCCTCTACGCAAATAACTTGGGCAACGCTCCGGAGATTTTTAGGAAATTCCACATGATAATCCTGTCCGTCACGAGACCAAAGAGTTTCCTCCAACTGCATCCCATGGGCTGTGGGTTTGACGAATTGGAACCATTCACTCAGGTAGAGAACCTCAAAATGTTCTGCCAAAAATGGTTTGCCATTTGCTGCTGAAAACGCCTTTTTAGGATTCTTCTTAAGAGCATCTTTTGAGCCGGCGACAAAGGTCATGCGGAAATCAAATTTTCCCCACTGAAAATGAACAAATTGGTTTTTATCACCTGTCTCAGTTTTGAAAATGTGGTAATTCTGATGATCAACCGAATATTGTCTCACGAAGTCTCCTTTATTGTTTTTTTGAAATCGTAGGCGAAATTAACTATTTCATTTTCTCCCATAAAGCACCTATTTTTCAAGGTAAACTTTGATTTTGGCTAAGATTGCTGCCTCATCATCGGGTTGATGCCATTCGATTTTTGCTTCTTTCCGGAACCAAGTCATTTGCCTTTTTGCATATTGACGGGTACGTTGTTGAATTTTCTGTACCATTTGTTTCCATTCCAGCTTTTCCTGAAGATGCTGAACAATCTCACGATAACCTATTGCTTGTAGTGGTTTTAGTTCCGGAGAATAACGGGTCAAAAGCATTTCGACTTCCGCAATCCAGCCAGATTCCAGCATCGTGATGGTGCGCTGATTTATACGTTCATAAAGCACGCTCCGTTCCCATTCAGGCGCAACCGCCAGAAATGGATAGCGCTCTTCCGCAAACGGTTGCTGTTGCTGAAACGTGGCAATGCCGGATCCGGTGGACAGCACTACTTCGAGGCTGCGTAATATTCGAGCGGTGTCATTTGGATGCAGACCTTTGGCAGCATGAGGATCATGTTTTTGCAACTTCTCCCAGCAATAGTGAGTACCGTGTTTTTTTTGAAGGCAAATCACCTCTTGGTGAATATTTTCCGGAATATCAGGGATATGACTGATTCCATACATCAATGCACGGTAATATAGTCCTGCCCCACCGACCAAAATCGGGAGGCGCCCTCGTTCCTGAATTTGCTCAATAATTCGGGAAGTTTCGCGTTCATATTTTCCTGCAGAATAATTTTCGTCAGCATCAATTAAATTTATTTGATGATGCTGAACCAGTTTTTGTTCAGTCAAGGTTGGTTTAGCTGTGCCAATATCAAACTGCCGATAAACCTGCATCGAATCAGTGCAAATCAATTCTCCGTCAAATTCCTGTGCCAAGCGAAGCGCCAAATCGCTCTTGCCGCTTGCTGTTGGTCCGGCCACAACCACACCCCGGAAAAATTTACATTGATCAATAATTCTTTTCATTCATGCAGAGAGAAAATTTAAGCTGAGATTCTTTGACAAAACTACTTTGTGTTCATTGTACTATTTGAAAGATTTTTTTCTGCTTTTAATTCGGCACGAACTTGCATAAAAAAATCATTGTAACGACCGTTCCGTAAATCAGGAAATGTCCAGGGTAAATCCCGATATCCTCCCTTGTCTTTCAGCAAAACAAGATCTGCCCAGACACCGTTGCGTAGATATATTTTTTGCGCACCTTCTTTTCCTGAAAGCAAAACCACACGGTGTAAATCAAGATAACCTGGATCAAGGTTGATTCTTCTTTTGCCGGATTTGCTCAAGCGTTTTTCGATTTCAACCAATTTGAGTTTCCAGTTAAAAGCAGATTCCAGCGTCATCAGACCCTCCACACTCAAAAAACAGCGCTTCAAATTACTGCCCATTTCCGCGGCATAATATTCAGTCTGGTCAAAAGCAAATTCTTCAGACTGCCGCTGGATGTTCCAGTTCAGTTCACACATTTCTGTTTTGGCTTGTTCCAGCCAGTGTGGATCAGAATAAATGGCTCCTACTATCAGTTTTGCAAAATATTCAGGCTTCAAAATTAGCATCGGCTTTGAGGTTTGCTGCCTGCATTTTAACTGAAATTGAGGAACTATGCTACTGTTTAGCTGTTAGTGGTATTTTCGAAATTTACATAAAACTATGTGTAAAAAAGTTTCAACATCCTTAACATTCAATTCACGGATTGAATTGAGCAATCTTTCATATTATGATCTGATAGTGTCGGAATTAAACGACTCTCCGCAACTGAACTTTTGTAAATGAATTCGCCAAGCAAACTTAAACGTTCATCCTCTCCGGAAGCCATAGAGTTGTACTTTCAGAAGTTTGGAGAAAAAGGTGCTGATTTGGTTGTGCTCCACGGCTTATTTGGTTCAGGAAAAAACTGGCGCGGTTTCGCCCGTTCATTCAAGAACAATCTTCGGATTTGGACTCTGGACGCACGTAATCATGGTGAATCAGCTCATGCGGATTCAATGAGTTATCAGGAGATGGTTGAAGATGTTGTCCTTTTTTTAGACAAAAACGAATTGGAAAACGTCATTCTTCTCGGCCACAGCATGGGTGGAAAAACCGCTATGCAGCTTGCTTTCCGGTTTCCAAACAGGGTTGCGGCGTTGATTGTGGTGGACATCGCGCCTGTCTGGTATGATCATCAGCATAAACAGCTAAATCTCATAGAGGCAATGCAGGAACTCCGCTTGCCGGAGGAAAGGTCACGCAGCGAAATTGAAAAAAACTGGCACGAAAAATTCCTGAACAACGACTTGTTTCTTTTTTGATGACTAATTTAAGTCATCATAATGGACATTTTCGGTGGCGTATCGGTTTGGAGCAGATTGCTGCGGGGATGCCGGAACTGTTGAACTATCCGGAGCTAAAAAGTGTTTTAATGGGCCAGTACAATTCATAGGTGGAGAAAACTCCGCTTATCTTAAGTTTGAGTATCATTTGCTGATTAGAAAATTTTTTCCGGAGAGCAGAATTACTATGCTAAAAAATTGCGGACACTGGCCCCATGTGGAACAGCCCAATGCTTTCCAAAAAACTGTAAACAAATTTTTGCAGTATAATAATTTAATCTGAAAAAGATGAACAACAACATTTACTTGCCTCATGCCGCTGCTCCGGAAGAATTGGAAATCCAGACTTCAACCTTGCGTTTATCCGCAAAATGCTGGGGAAATCCTGATGGAGTACCCATACTCGCTTTTCATGGCTGGCTGGACAACGCCGCGACTTTTGATCATTTGGCACCGTTTTTAAAAGAGTTTCGGCTGGTGTCACTAGACTTGCCTGGACATGGTCTTTCTGATCATCGTTCCGCCGGTTCGTCTTATCATTTCAGCGACATAATCGTGGATGTGCTGGAAGTGCTGAATGTTTTGGGTTGGAATCGCTTTTCACTGCTCGGACACTCGATGGGCGCAGGAGTTGCTTCATATCTTGCGGGCACAATTCCGGAAAAAATCAGCTCTGTGCTCTTAATTGAAGGCTTAGGTTCATTGGCTCAGAAAGCAGAAAAAATGCCTGAAATATTACGTGAATCTGCTGAACAATGGCAACAGCTGGCTGATAAAAAACTTCCGCTTTATCCTGATGTGGAAACCGCAGTGAAAGTACGTCATCATGTCGGCGGAATCAAGGAATCGTCTGTCAGGACTTTGGTCGCACGTGGTTTGCGGCCTGTAGAGGGAGGGTTCACTTGGCGTAGTGATCCGCGTCTAAAAATAAAATCCCGTCACTATCTGACTGAAGAACAAGCCTGTGCTTTTCTGCAGAAAATAACGGCGCCTGTTTTGCTGATTGAAGCAGAAAACGCCAAGCAGGATCAATGGAAAAAACTATTGCTAAAACGAATTCCTTACGTAAAAAATTTACAGCATCACGTTGTTACGGGAGATCACCATTTGCATCTTGATAATCCGGAAGCTGTAGCAAAGGTGATTCGAAATTTTCTGAATGAAATATTTTTGAAACCATGAGTTCTGAATCAAAACCGGAAACCGAAAAAAAGGAGTTGTTTGTTGACAGCCGTCTGCAAGTCTCTTCCTCAGGAAAGCGTTTGTTTGCCTTGCTGCTGGATTTTATTTTCGCACTGCTGATTGCAAATACTTTTGTCCAGGTTTTCCGAAAAGAGCATTGGGATTTAGTTATGCAGTCCAGTGATTTGTCGGACTTGCTTCCCTTTTATGGAAGCATCGTTTTAGTGTTACTTTTTAAAGATATTTTTGGACGCAGTCCCGGAAAACTATTGCTGGGCATGACAGTTCGGAATATTGGAAATTTTTCAGAACGGCCTCCGCTGGTTGTACTTTTAAAAAGGAATCTGCTACTGCTGCTTTTTCCGGTGGAAGGCGTGGTGCTTTTGCGCGATGATTACGCCAGACGTTTGGCGGATAAATGGTGGGGTACAATTGTACTTGATGACCAAAAGGCGCTACGGGTGATCTTACGCATTTTGCTTGGAAACATCATTTTGTTTGGATTTTTTTCTGTTGCAATTTTATTTCAACGTTCCAGCATTGAAAAAACAGCTGCTTTTCAAACTGCGGAAAAAGCGATTCGCTCACACCCAACATTGCAACTGTTGTTGGAACAGGCTCCGGAAATTGAGGAACCGGAAATGCATTTGGATTTACGCGAAAATACTGAAAAACCATCGCTGGTACGGGCCCGTGTTGGTGACGAAAAGAGCGGAAAGCAGGTTACTGTTTCTTTGATTTTCAGGAATAATCCACGTGGCTGGGAAGTGCTGGAGGTTGAAGTCAAACCAATCAGCGAGGTAGATGATTAAGGCAGTTCACAGCTTAGAGACCGGTGCTTCCAAAACCGCCTGTTCCGCGCACGGTATCTTCAAGGGAGTCTACGACTTCAATCCGGCATGGTTCTAGTTTACGGATCAGCATTTGTGCAATTCGTTGCCGCAAAAGTTCTTCTGCGGCTTGAGCGCCGTCATCCGTACCAATATAGCGGAAAGGCACGAAGATGCGCCCACGATAGTCAGGATCAATGATACCGACACTATTTGCTAAAAAAAAATCAGTTTTAATGATGCTCGAACGAGGCACTATTTCGGCATAATATCCTGTACTTAAATGAATAGAAATTCCGGTATCAAAAAAGAAAATGTCCGGCTTTTTTTGTTCAACTGCCATTGCCGTCAAATCAATGCCGGCATCTGTTTCATGTCCCCGTTTGGGAACTGACATTCCGTCATAGTGACAACAAATTTTTAAAAGTGGTGTAGAATCCAAAATACTTTTTACCTTTCCCCCACAACAGTGTGCGGGGGCTACCGTGTGAAATTTTGAAACTTTGAAACTCAGGTACTTCTTTGGTGGATGTTCTTCGCTTATCCAACCTAAGCTTATGCCTTAGTGCTTTTTTTACTTTGAAACTTGATGCAAAAGAGTTTATGAATTCAACAGAAAAATTTCAAGCTTTGACGAATGATACCTGACACAAAACAAATCCAAACATTGCTCCAAAACGCCAAGCGTCCTGTTTTGGCAGAAATATTGGGAAAGTTCTGGGAAATGCCATTGGTTGAATATGCCAACCATCTCTGGGAAAATCCGGTTTCTGCTCCGACTATGGAAAAAGCCTTGCGGGATGCTTTTGAAACAGAGTTTTGCAGAACAGGACTTAGTAAAGAGCAAGCACAGGTCTTTTGCGAAAGATTGGAAAAAACCCGTGTGATACAAACGGCAACACATCTGACCGCATCCGAAGGTCCAACTTTTCTGGCTCTACATCATTTGGCACTGTTGGGTATGCCTCCGCAGGAAACTTATTTCGTAGGAGCGTATTCCGGAGTTCCTTTTGCCAATTCCGCCTGGTCAGGATGTTTGAATTTTAGTAATCGTTTTGAATTGGAAGACGTCATTGCTTCACAAGCTCCTGGATTTTCGGCATTAAAACGTTCCGATTCAGACCGCTCCCGTGATTCTGCGGAACGTCGGATTTCGCTCATTCCGGGAAATATGAGGGATGCTTCTGTTTTTCAAAGCAAGGTTTCGGAAAAGCTGGCAAATCTTCGGCCTTACTTTGCAGAGCCAATTCGCAATGTTTCACCGTTTGTAAGCAGCGGAGAAGATTTCACGGTCTGGGCTTCACAGTTTTGTGCAAATCAATTGCGAAAAATAATTCCGGATAAATCACTGCAATTTTTTGATCTGAACGAGGTTATCCGGAATTATCTGAAAACGGTTTTGCATGATTCAGCACACCCTCTTCATCGCTTGTTGTTTAACCGAAAAATTCGTGAAACAGTGTTTGAAGAATTTCCTTCACAAACGCCTATTTTCACTGTCGAAGTTTTACACAAAAACAAAATTCGGCAGGAATCTGTCGTTATTCAAGGTGAGATGCTAAACATTCAGAATTTTCAGCTCGAACTTACACAGGAAAATATTGTGCGGGAACTGGAAACAGGCAGACTTTGTCCGGGTTTGTTTCTAGTGTTCACGACATTGAGTTTTATCAACGGAATGATTTGTTTTGGAAGTTTTGAACAAGTAGAATATCTTGCGGAATTTAGACGCAGATGGTTAAAACTGGATTTTCTGGAGCAAGAAGTTGTTCGTACTGTAAACATCTGTGCTCTTACCAGTGGACGTTGTGTGGATGAGACTGAAGTGGCCGTTCATCCACTGGATTTGTTGCTGGGTCTTGAATGGAGTTTTGCAGAAAATAAAACAGTGGGTGAGTTGATGAAACCTTTGTTGCCTCGTTTAGGGGTTGTGGTTTAATCTTTTGTCTCAGACAAATGTTTGGATAGCTCAAATTGATCTTGCTTTAAGTCGCTAATTCTCTTAGTTTTATATGTAGAATTATTTTGTTGCACAGGATTCTTAGGGGCTCGCAATCTCAGCAAGAAGAACGTATCCGTGAAGTTTTGCCAAACACTTGCTATTTTTAACATCTGCACCTCAATCTATACCAACCGATTCTGATGGACATTTCAGCACTTCCGATTCTTTCAATTATTATCTTTTCACCAATTTTGGGCATTGCCTTTGTCGCAATGTTCCGGGACGAAGGAAACGGTGTTCCCGCCAAAGTAGCGGCACTCATTAGTAGTTGTATTTCATTTTTACTGAGTCTACACCTCTGGTTTAATTTTGATTCCAGCACCGCGGACTTGCAAATGGTGGAAAAGATTCCCTGGATTTCTCAATTCAACATAGAATATTTTCTGGGATTAGATGGACTTAATCTTTTCTTTTTTCTACTGATAACTTTCATCACTCCGCTGACTTTGCTCGGATCATGGAATGTTGGGAAACGTAACTGGCAGTTTCAAATTCAAATGCTGTTGCTGCAAATCGGGATGCTTGGTTGTTTTGCGGCAATGGATGTGGTGCTGTTTTATGTATTTTTTGAAGTAATGCTTGTTCCAATGTATTTGCTGATTGGCATTTGGGGCGGAACAAACCGGCTTTATGCCACAATCAAATTTTTCATCTACACAATGCTCGGTTCTCTGCTGATGCTTGTGTCTCTACTTTTCACCGCAAACATTTATCAGGATTTGCATGGCGAATGGTCCTTTAATGTACTCGACTGGTACGGCATGGACATTCCCGCAGAAACTCAGTTCTGGTTGTTCCTCGGCTTTGCGGTCGCCTTTGCGGTAAAAATTCCGCTATTCCCTCTGCATACGTGGCTTCCGGACGCGCACTATGAAGCTCCTACAGCAGGATCTGTACAACTGGCCGCGGTGATGTTGAAATTTGGACCTTATGGTTTTTTACGTTTTGCCATGCCCGTTTTTCCGGCAGCAGTTTATGATCTCGCACCAATTTTCATGGTGCTGGCCTTAATCGGAATTATTTACGGTGGACTGGTGGCCATGGTGCAGACACAAATTAAACGTCTGATTGCCTACTCTTCAGTGGCCCACATGGGTTACATAGTACTCGGATTATTTGCCCTCAATATCCAGGGACTTTCCGGAAGTTGGATTCAAATGATAAATCACGCGATTGTCACCGGCGCGCTGTTCCTCACGGTTGGGATGATTTACGAACGTACTCATACACAGGAAATTTCTGAATATGGAGGAGTCGCGCACACCATGCCGAGATTTGCGGTTTTCCTCGTTTTCTTTTCAATGGCTTCAGTTGGTCTTCCGGGACTGAATGGTTTTGTTGGTGAAATTTTAGCGATGATCGGCGCGGCCAAAGTCAACATTTGGTATGGAATTATTGCGGCAGCCGGTGTTGTTATTGCCGCGATTTATATGCTTTGGATGGTGCAGCGTGTGATCTTCGGTCCTCTTACCAAAGACTTGGTAAAAAATCTTCAAGATTTTTCATTTCGCGAAGTGGTCGTCCTTGTTCCTCTTGTCTTCTGGACTATTTTCCTTGGCGTCTATCCTCAACCTTTCCTGGAGCGCATCGAAGTCAGCATCAACCACTACATCGAACTGGTTAAATCTCAGGAACCACGCTTTGCACAGGACGAAGCAGAAAGTTCCGGATTGTCAAAATTTCTGGTTTGGAATGTAGGTGATTGATGAATTAGGAAATATGCCTCTTCAAATTTACAATACTCTTACCGGCCAAAAAGAAACTTTTAAACCGATTTGTGAAGGTCAAGTCTCACTCTATGTTTGCGGACCAACCGTTTACGGAGACAGCCACCTCGGTCACGCAAAAACCTACGTTAGTTTTGACGTCATTTTGCGTTATCTGCGTTATTGCGGATTCAAAACATTTTATGTGCAAAACATTACGGATGTTGGGCATTTGATGGGGGATGACGATGAGGGAGAGGACAAACTGCTTAAGTGTGCCCGCGAATTGAGACAGGCGCCGATGGCAGTTGCGGAAACTTTCGCGCGCAGGCATTTTGAAACGATGGACCGCTTAGGTGTGATTCGTCCGGATATTAGTCCACGGGCAACAGGGCATATTCCGGAACAACTGGAAGCAATCGCAAAATTGATTGAACTTGGTCTGGCTTATGAAGCAAATGATTCAGTTTATTTTGAAATTAGCAAAGATCCAAAATACGGTGAACTTTCCAACCGTCAGGTTGAAGATATGCAGGGAGGCGCACGCGTAGAAGTACGGACTGAAAAGCGTCACCCCGGAGATTTTGCACTTTGGAAAAAGGCAGAAAAAGGGCATCTGATGCGCTGGCGTGATCCTTACAGCGGATGGGGTTACCCCGGCTGGCATACAGAATGTGTGGTGATGAGTAGCCGTTATTTGGGTGAAGAATTTGATATTCACGGCGGTGGAATGGATTTGAAATTTCCGCATCATGAATGTGAAATTGCCCAGGCACGAGGTCTTTCGAAACCATTTGCGCGGAACTGGATGCATTCAAATATGCTGACCGTTGATGGACAAAAAATGAGCAAGTCCAGTGGAAATTATGTGACGTTGTTTGATGTTTTTGAAAAATTTGATCCATTGATGGTGCGCTATTTTATTGCTGCAAGTCATTATCGTTCTGTTGTGGATTTCAGTGAAAGCGCCTTAACCGCAACGGGTTCCTCCTTGAAACGTCTGCATCAAACTGTCCGGAATCTGCGCAAATGCAAAACTGCCGGAAAGAAAGCATCCGGAAAATATTTTGAAGAATATCGCAGGCGTTTTTGTCAAGCCATGGACGATGATTTTTCAACGCCACAAGCCTTTGCCGCACTGTTTGATTTGAGTCGTGAAGCAAATACTTTGTTGTCTGAGAAAAAGCCGGATCCGGAAGCAATTGCTGATGCAGAACATTTGTTTTCAACTTTGGGCGGAGATGTGCTTGGAATTATTCCGGAATCACTGGACGATGTGCAGACTGATCTGCACCTCAAAGATGTAATGGAAATATTGATTGAAATGCGCGCAAACTTCCGCAAAAACAAAGATTTTGTAAGTGCTGATCTGATCCGCAAGCGACTTGAAAAAATTGGAATTGTTTTCAAAGATTCTGTGGAAGGAACAACTTGGGAGATGACAGACAAAAACTGAATTGAAAGTCTGCGTCCAAAAAATCTAAACAAGGTTATTTTGCTATGAAGGAAGAAAAATCCAGTCAAATTGCCAGACGACTTTTTGTCCTAATTGCACCACTCAAAGGCTGGGTTATTTTCAGTATAGTCTGCATGGCAGGTTATAATATTTTTACTGCCGCACCTGCCTACTATGCCAAAGACATTGTTGACACTATTGCTTACGGTGACAATCCCGATCTAAAACAGTATTTTCTGGTTGGACTCGGATTGATGATTGTTTTTGCGATTAAGGGTTTATTCTTTTTTGGTCACAACTACAGCGTAGGTCACCTTGTCCAGAGTCTCATTGTAAAGCTGAGGCAGCAGCTTTTTGATCACCTCGTTAATCTTTCACTCACCTTTTTTACACGTTCCAAAACAGGCGACCTAATTTCCCGTTTTACCAATGATCTGCACGTTTTCCAAAACATGTTGCAGGTTGGAGTAACGGGGCCATTTCGTGACATTCCGCAATTTTTCCTCCTGCTGACTATCATGTTTGTGCGTAGCTGGCAGTTAGCATTTGTGACGATGATTCTAATTCCGGTTGCAGTCTTTTTTATCCAGATTTTTGGTCAGCGCAACAAAATTGCGGTTAGCCAAAGGCAAATCAGTTTTGGTGGATTGAGCAGTTTGTTGGTGGAGACGATTTCCGGTGTACGTGTGGTCAAAGCATTCGGCATGGAAAAGTATGAAAGCAAGCGTTTCAAAGCAGCCAACGATGATCTTTATGATAATCACATGCGTTCAGTCATGATTGATTCTTACTCATATCCAATCATAGAAATCATTGGGGCCGCCGCAGGAGCAACGATTGTAGCTTATGGAGGATATCTCATTATCAATGATCAAATCACTCCGGGAGATTTCACCTCATTTGTGATCAGCTTTTTTATGTTGAATGAACCGGTAAAAAAGCTGAATGGTTTTAACTTAAAGTTGCAGGAAGGTTTTGCTGCGGTACGTAGAATATTTGACATTCTGGATGTTGAAGATGAAATTGTAAATTCGCCGAATGCAAAAAAAATAACCCACTTTAAGCAGGAAATAAACTTTAATATCAAAGCATTTCATTATCCTGATCAAGATAAACCAGCGGTCAGGGATTTTAAACTCAGAGTGCAAAAAGGCGAAGCGGTGGCCTTGGTCGGCAGCAGTGGATCTGGTAAAACGACAATCGCGAATTTAATTCCGCGTTTTTATGATATTACCAGAGGAGAAATCACCATTGACGGAAATGACGTACGCGATCTGGACTTGGTTTCCCTGCGCAAATTGATTGCGATTGTGACTCAAGACACTATCCTTTTTAACGATACCATTGCCAGTAACATTACTTATGGTCAGCCGGATTGCTCAAAAGAACGGATGTATGCGGCGGCTCATGCGGCGAATGCGCATACTTTCATTACTGAGCAACCTGATGGTTACGAAACATTGATTGGCGAAAAAGGAGGAAGGCTTTCCGGTGGACAAAGGCAACGTCTTTCCATCGCCCGCGCGTTAGTCAAAGACGCGCCGATTCTGATTTTGGATGAAGCAACCTCCGCGCTTGATTCTGAGTCTGAAATTGAAGTACAGCAGGCGATAGAACATTTAATGGAAAACCGTACGACGATCGTGATCGCGCATCGGCTTTCTACAATCCGCAACGCAAATCGGATTTGTGTGATTGAGAATGGTCAGATCGTAGAACAAGGTACTCACGATGAGCTCCTTTTAAGCGAAGGGCGTTACCGGCAACTTTATGAAATGCAGTTCAAGGATCAAGCTGCTGCTTCAGGTTCAACAAAAGCCTAATCAACAGGCGGTTTGAAGTGAAGCCTCCAATCCAAAAAAAACTCTCGAAAAAATCTAATTATTCAAACATGGAAATAAATTTTTAAGCACAGATGGATAAGAAAATTCTTGATATAGGTTGCGGTCCTTCAAAAGTTGAAAATTCATGGGGGATTGATATTTTTCAGTATCCGGAAGTGGATCAGATCCTGGACTTGAACAATGTCCCCTGGGATTTGCCTGCAGATCAATTTGAAACTATTTATGCGAACAATGTAATCGAACATGTAGCTTCGATTCCGGAATTCATGAATGAAGTCCATCGCATTGCAAAAAATGGAGCAACGGTTCATGTAGCGACTCCGCACCCTTGAGGCAATGTCAGAGCGTACAGGTCTGAGCATCAGTCAGGTTACTGATGAGGTCCTGTACACCGGCTTGGTTGAGATGCAGGAGATGGAAGAACTTGAGGAGTGAGGGGGATTATTATTAATTTCGTTAAATTACTTAAAAAAATTCAAAATATAATCTAACCCTTAAAGAACAATCTAATTTTTTCATAATTTATTCCTTCAGGCAATGTAGAAACATCACCAACCTCAAATTCATCAGATTCTTCACTTTCATTTTCTATTTGAGCATTAAATACATCAAAGTCAATTGACCAAGTACAAAAACGTGATAATTCTTCATCAAATATTTCGTTTACTCTATCTTCATCTTCTTCAATACAATTATATGAATAATTATGTCTATAAAAATATTCCCCATCATTAAAATCCCATAATTCACTGCTTTCAATTTTTTTCCCAGCATTATGTGCTCTGTCAATAATTCTATTTAATTCGTCGGTCAATAGTTTAATGGGAATGTTTACTATTTGTACAGAATCTGCCCAAAAGGGTTCTGTTGGAGTATTTTCATCATAATCTTCAAAAACTATTTCTTTATAAGAACGAATAGTTCCATCTTCCCATCTCCCAAATACTGTAAAAAATCCATATCCCTGTCCTTGACAAGGGAATACCCTTTCAAAATTTAAGATTTTTGTAATTGAGAGTTTAGTTTTATAAATATATTATAGTTTGAGAAATTGTAGGATGACCGAAAGAAGCTGCATCCTATTGGCAACCACAGATACTGAATGAGCAAATTTCGCCTCCATCTGTTGGCTCAATAAATTTAGCGAAGAGATCGAGCTATAATAGCCTTTCGAGAAACCCTGAAGTTTTGGTTGAATTAGATGGATATAAATTGGTTTTGAAACAAAGAATCTGAACCATACTAATTCGATGCAGGCAAGATCAACAAGTCGTTAGGTGAGAAACTTGCAAACTTTGGCCGAATGAATAGTGTCCTGCGGTTCTCCCGTCAGGTCATAACAGACGTTTTTATGTGAATATGTTTGAGGTTTTAATGAGAAAAATAATAAAAAAAATTGGTCTTTTCTTTTTACGAACTTTTAATGTCAACATTCCTAGAAAGTTGAACGGCAGAAAAGTAATTGTCCCTGTCAGAAGCGGAATGAAAGTAAGTCTTAGTCCAGAAAAGTGGATGTCTGAGATATTGAAAAAAATTTTGAATTACTCTGAGGGTACTTTTTTGGACATTGGGGTAAATTTGGGGCAAACATTGATCAAGCTTAAAAGTATTGAACCTACCAGAAATTATATTGGGATTGAACCCAATCCTTCATGTGTCTTTTATCTGCAGCATTTAGTATCAAGTAATCAATGGCAAAATATTAAACTGATCCCTACAGGTTTATATAACGTTGATTGTTTATTGAGCTTGGTCGGAGGAAAGGATACTGATCCCGCCTCAACCATCATTCATGAATTCAAAATCAGTTCGCAAGAGAACTCCAGAGTTTTAAAACTTGTTCCATTATTGTCTTTCTCAACCATACAAAAAAGTATACCGAACCAAAATATTTCGATCATCAAAATTGACACGGAAGGTGCTGAATTTGAAGTAATGGAAAGTTTAACCGAGATGATTCAAAACACAAAACCAATAATCATTTTAGAAGTGTGGCACAACAATGGTGACCCCTTCAAAATTGCCAGGACAAAAAAATTAAGTGATCTGGTTCAATCTTTAAATTATACCGTCTTCAGTTGGAACATCAGCAAAAAAAAGCCCTACTATACAGATTTTCAAGAAGCACAATTGGGAGAACACAGTTCCGACAATTATGTTTTAGCTCCTCATGAAAAAAAACAAGACTTGAAAAAAATACTAAGCACTTAGGAGAAGTTGATTTTATATCACCATTTTGTAATTAAAGTCACTGCATTCGGCAGTGGAAAATATTAACACCGGAAAAGCAAATTGTTGTTTAAATGAAAAATAATACGAAAAGTCTAACCTCTAGGTTTGTCCTTATAGTCAGCATTACACTACTGGTTTAATCATGTGCCAAAAGATGAAACATTTAACCGTTATCCTATGTATTTTTATTATGAATTGGATGCGGTGCACTTTTCTTCCATTGATTCCTATTCTGATCCGACTCACCGTTGGCATCTGTCTAGTGAATGGCACTCGATAATGACCGATTCCTATTTACAGGCGCAAGTTTCTCGCTTTTCGCACTTAAAAACAAAAATAAGTTTTGGCAAAAGCGCGTTAGCCTTCATTCCTCGAATCATTATTAAACTCAAAGGAATTAACTGGTGGGAAAAAAAACTGGCATTTGTGTTAAGAGCGAGAAATATCGAAACAACCCTCAAGGTTGAAAAAAACCGAAAATCTCATTTTTTATGACGACATCGTAACTAATAATTCATCACCAAAAGCAAATTTTAAACCTCTAATAAGATAAAAAAATATGAGTAGTTCCTACGTTATCCAGCAAGCACCGTTTGTGGTTCCAACAACAGACGGCAAACTAATTGAAGAGCATGTTGGGCGGGTAATCAGCAATGAACCCGGACTCAGCATCGCGCACATGGTCGCGCCTTCAGGATGGAGCGAGCCTTTTCAAACTCCGGAATTTGACGAATACACGATGCTTGTCCGAGGACGCAAACAAATTGAAATTGACGGAGAAACAGTAACGCTTAAAGTAGGAGAATCTTTGCTGGTTCGCAAGGGAGCGAGAGTTCGCTATTCCAATCCGTTTGAAGAAGAAGCGGAATACTGGTCGGTCTGTGTTCCGGCGTTTTCTCCGGATTTGGTGAATCGTGAAGAAAACGCAGAAAATTGATTTTGCCGCTTTCCAGACAGCTTAAAATTCTTCCAGCGCTTCGAGCACTTTCTCACCCATTTCTTTGCAGCCGATGAGAGTTTTTCCTTCGGTCATGATGTCGCCGGTGCGGTAAGTATCAAGGGTTTCAACGACCGCTTGCTTGATAATTTCGTCTGCTTCACCGAGCTCAAAGGAGTAGCGCAGCATCATTCCAACTGAAAGAATCATGGCCAGCGGATTGGCTTTGTCTTGACCGGAAATGTCCGGCGCGGAGCCGTGGACCGGTTCGTACATTCCGAGTAAGGCTTGCTTGCTTCCGCCGATACTCGCGGATGGCAGCATGCCCAGTGAACCTGTCATCATCGCGGCGGCATCGCTGAGAATGTCGCCAAACATGTTCGTTGTTACTATTGTGTCAAATTGCTTCGGATTGCGGATAATCTGCATTGCCGCATTATCCACGTACATGTGACTTAGTTCGACTTCCGGAAAATCTTTTCCGACTTCGGTTACAATTTCGCGCCAAAGTTCAGTCGATTCGAGCACATTTGCTTTATCCACCGAAGTCAATTTTTTACCGCGCTTCATGGCAATGTCAAAACCCACTAAAGCAATTCGGCGGATTTCTGATTCAGAATAAATCAGCGTGTTAAAACCAACCCGTTCACCGTTGCGAATCTCCACACCGCGCGGCTCCCCAAAATAAATTCCGCCCGTCAACTCGCGTACCACCATCAGGTCCGCACCGTCAACCACTTCCGGTTTAAGTGTTGAAGCATTGACCAGATCACCGTATATTACAGCAGGACGCAGATTTGCGTACAACTCCAATTCGGAACGTAATTTCAATAATCCACGTTCCGGACGTACCGAAAAATCGAGTGCCTCCCATTTGGGTCCGCCCACTGCGCCGAGCAAAACCGCGTCTGAATTTTTTGCAGCCTCGAGTGTTTCATCCGGAATTGGAGTGCCTGTCAAATCGTATGCTGCTCCGCCTACCGGTTTTTCGGTTAACTCAAGCTGGAGTCCAAAACGTGGAGCGATATATTTCAAAACCTGAACCGCCTGTGCCGAAACTTCTGGCCCAATTCCGTCTCCGGGAGTAACGAGGATTTTTTTTGTGTTCATTTTGCCTTTTTATTTAAACAAGTTTGTTGAAAGAAATGCTCCATCCTAATGAGAAGCCCCTGCTTTTGCAAGGGAAAATACTTTTCCTGGCCTTTACGCTCGGCTTTCTGTTTCCATTTTTCTCTGTTTCCTGGGCCGCAAATCCTGTTCAAAACCGGCTGGATTTGAAACTGAAATCATTGGTGAGTAACGGCAGTGTTTTGGTTGCGGATGTAAAAGATGTTCTCTATCGTTATCCTCCAAAAAGCAATCCTCTGTTGGTTCCGGCATCCGTACTCAAGTTGGCAACCGCGCTGGCCGCCCTGCATTACCTCGGCCCGGAATTCCGTTTCAGAACGGATTTTTATTTGGCAGAAAATCGCTCACTCGGTATCAAAGGTTACGGCGATCCTTTGCTGGTGTCTGAGCAATGGCAGAGAATTGCGCAAAAACTGAGTCAGATTCCGGAATTGCCAAAACAACTGAACGGAGTATTTTTTGACACTTCGCTCTTCAGCGCAAAAATAAAAATTCCGGGAATTGAATTTTCAACAAATCCTTACGACGCACGGAATGGTGCGCTGGTGGTTAATTTCAATACAGTTTTTCTGAAAGTAGATGCGCAAGGTTTCGTCTCATCTGCCGAAGAACAAACTCCGCTGACTCCGTTGGCGAGGCGTTTGGGAAAAAATTTGTCTTCCGGAGTCCACCGAATCAGTATCCCAAAAAAATCCGGAATTTCTTATGCGGGAGAACTCGTACGGGCTTTTTTAGTTCAATCCGGTTTTTCTTTTGATTCCGGAAATGTCACTCTTCGGAAAATCGGTTCCGGAGATCGTCTTATTTACACTCACAAAAATTCCAACTCTTTAGCGGAAATGATCGCGGGGATGTTGCGTTTCTCCAACAATTTTACGGCCAATCAACTTTTATTAAGCGTTGGCTTAAAACGTTACGGAGCACCGGCCACATTGGAAAAAGGAATTCGTGCTCTCAAAGA